>DASZDU010000455.1:0-18239 GCA_035941655.1 Pyrinomonadaceae bacterium
AAATATTTCAAACTAAACTCAACCTGGGTATGCCGTAATCAGCATGACAAGGACGTGATGACTGGCGGCGGTCGTGGCGTGATATTACGTCGTTAAGTACTTGTACATGACGTCGGCGACGACGAAATACAACCAGCCTGCGGAGCAGGCGACAGCATAAAGCCTGGGGTGGAGCGAAGCGCAACCCCAGGATTGTGAGTCAAAAGAGATCAGAGCCCGCGGAGCGGGCGGCAGGTCGTCGCAAGATGAACTCTGGCGCCCGCTCCGCGGGCTACAACTTGTATTGGACCTGCCAACCTGGGGTTTCGCTGCGCTACACCCCAGGCTCTACGCTGTCGCCTGCTCCGCAGGCTGGATTCGCTCCTTGCTATTGCAGAATGAAGTTGTACGTAATCACTCCCGAAACTTTCACCGCCTGATCGCCAATCATCGTCGGTGAAAAGCGTGCTCCAAACGCGGCCTGCTGCGCCGCGGTTGTGAGCGCTGGATTTCCCGAAACGGCCTTAGCGGAGATCACCTTACCGCTTTCATCAATCAGCACCTGAACGTTGACCATACCTTGCACACGCATTTGTTTGGCTATCGGTGGATACGGAGGTTTAGGCAGCGACAGGGCGCGGCTATTGAGTACCGTCGGTGACGTGATGACTCTCTTCGGGGTTGGTGCGGGCGTGGGCGCGACAGGTGGGTCGGGCATTCTCACCGCTACCGGACCGGTTCCTTCGGACGTACCTTTATCGCTGCCTCCGCGTCCAGTGCCCGACGGTTCCATTACAGTTGGGCCAATCACAGTCCCAGCGTGTGCCGGTGGAATTGTCGGCGCTACGGCCGACACATTGGGAGGCACATTCAATGGATTGTTTGTTTGATCAATGAGCACTGGCCGAGTAGATCTCGGTCCCTCAGCGGCGCCTGCAGGAGGATTATTACGACGAACTCTGACCGGCTCAGGAACAGGTCTGTCCGGTTGCAGCGGAACATAGCTTATTAGCTCCAGCTCACTGCTTGGATCGCTTAATCGCGCGTCGTAAGCATAGATGCTGATCACCCCGGCAATGATGAAGAGCAACACATAGGTTGCAGTGGTAAAGAGAACGAATGACCCGCGGCGTTTGAATTCGCGTACGTGCGAACTCGATTCAATCAAGTTATTAAACATCTCTTTTCTCCCTTGCCGGTGCCATGCGGGTCGCAGGAGCCACTCGCTAACATTAGACTCCGGCGGAAACGAGAAGTTCCGAGTTTCAAGTTTCAAGTTTCAAGTTTCAAGTTCGGAACCGCGCGATCTGAAGTCTTGACTTGAAACTTGAAACTTGGAACTTGAAACTTTCGCGGTGGACATTGGACTTTGGAAATCCTACGATTGCGCCCGCTCTTAAACGCCCCTGTTCAGGAGAAACAAAATGGCGACCAAGGAAGCCCTCGCGGAAGAACTAAATCCGTTTCTCATTGCCAGGCAGCAATTTAATCGTGCTGCTGACTATCTCGATCTCGACGCCTCCACGCGCAATGTTCTCAGTAGTCCAAAGCGGCAGTTGATTGTTTCTATTCCGGTGAAAATGGATGGCGGCGACGTGCAGGTGTTCGAAGGTTACCGCGTGCAGCACAACATCGCGCGTGGTCCCTGCAAGGGTGGCATACGCTATCACCCAAACGTGACGCTGGACGAAGTGAAGGCGCTGGCGTCCTGGATGACCTGGAAGTGCGCGACGGTTGGCATTCCCTACGGCGGCGGGAAAGGCGGTGTCATTTGCGATCCGAAGAGTCTCTCGAGAAATGAGTTGGAACGGCTGACGCGCCGTTATGCATTTGAGATTGCGCCGATCATCGGACCAGACCGCGACATTCCCGCCCCCGACGTTTACACCGATGAACAAACAATGGCATGGATCATGGACACGATTTCCATGGTGCGTGGCCACACGGAACTCGGCGTAGTTACCGGAAAACCAATCTCGCTCGGCGGCTCACAAGGGCGAGCCGAAGCCACCGCGCGCGGTTGTCTTTACGCGCTGCGCGAGGCCTGCAGGGTGAAGGGCATCAACCTTAAAGGCGCGCGCGTGGCTGTTCACGGCTTTGGAAATGCGGGAGCAAACATCGCGCGACTCGTAGCTGCCGATGGCGCGAAAGTGGTCGCTGCCTGCGATTCGAAAGCCGGTCTTTACGCGGATGGCGGCATCGATATACAGGCGGCGCTGCGTCACAAAGCTCAAACAAAAACGCTGGCCGGACTTCCCGGGACCAAAGCAATCTCGCCCGAAGACATCATCGGTATTGACTGCGACATCCTGCTGCCCTCTGCGCTTGAGAATGCGATCACGCTGGCAAACGTCGGACAAGTTAAAGCGAAGATCATCGCGGAGTTGGCAAATGGCCCAACCACGCCGGGCGCGGATCGCGTGCTGGCCGACGAGGGCGTGTTTTTAGTTCCCGACATTCTTGCGAACGCCGGCGGCGTCACGGTGAGTTACTACGAGTGGGTGCAGGACCAGTACTCGTTCTTCTGGTCGGAGAAGCAGATCAATACCACCTTGGAGACCGCTATGCGCACGGCTTTCAATTCGGTTTATGCGACGGCACACCGGTATGACACGGATATGCGCACCGGCGCTTACATACTGGCGGTGGATCGGGTGGCCGAAGCGACGCGAGTGCGCGGGATATTTCCTTAACGATTTCATCGTAACGCAAACTGTTAGTTTGCGGACGATTGGATTCCTATCAAGCTGAGTGTTAGCCATGCCGCCGCAAACTAACAGTTTGCGTTACAAGGGAAGATATGAACGACGACATCACAATCTACGAAAAACCCACTTGAACGAAGTGTCGTGAAATGGACAAGCTGCTCCGGGCGAGTGGCGTTTCGTTTGAGAAGGTCAACTATTATCTCGAGCCACTAACAAAGAAGAAGCTTGGCGAGTTGCTTGGCAAGCTGAAGATGAAGCCGCGCGATCTGTTGCGAACCAGCGAACCCGTCTATCGCGAGTTGGGTTTGAGTAAAGGCGAATTTACCGATGACGAAATTGTCTCGCTCATGATCAAGCATCCCGATCTGATTCAGCGCCCAATTGTGGAACGCGGCAACCGTGCCGTCCTTGGCCGGCCGACCGAAAACGTCAAGACGTTGCTATGAACTAGCTCCTACTGGGAGCGCGGCGTCCCGCCCAAATTTGGAGTGCGCTGACCTGTCAGCGCTTTTGGTCCGCGGCGTTTTGACTCCGCTTGGGGCGAGTGAACTCAACCAGGGGCTGCGACAGGTCGCAGCCGACCCAAAGCGCTGACAGGTCAGCGCACTCCAAAAAAAGCCCGTAAGAGCGGGCCTGATTATTATTCTCTCGACGAGGTTGCTTTGAAGAAAAAGGAAACAATCTTCGCTTGTCAGGCTTGCGGACATCAGTCGCGCAAGTGGTTGGGGAAATGTCCAGAGTGCGGCGAATGGAACTCATTTGTCGAAGAACGCGAGCGCACGGAAAAAAAGGGAACGGTGCGCGGCGGGTTCAAAATGCGCGAGGTGACTGCGATTGCGTATTCCGAAATCGAATCACAGGACGAGACCCGCATCTCTTCAGGAGTGACTGAATTCGATCGTGTGCTGGGCGGTGGACTGGTCCCCGGAACGCTCGTCTTGATCGGCGGTGACCCGGGAATTGGAAAAAGCACCCTGATGCTCCAGGTCGCCGATCGTTTGAGTGCCGGCAGCGGCGCAGTCCTGTATGTTTCAGGAGAAGAATCGGAGCGACAAATAAAACTGCGTGGCGAGCGACTGCGCATCGAAGCCCGAAATCTTTTCCTGCTGCCCGAGACAAATCTCGAAAACATCTTTCATGAAGTCGAGCGACTTAATCCGACTGCCATCGTCGTCGATTCCATTCAGACGATTTTTTCGGCGCTGATCGAATCCGCGCCCGGGTCTGTTTCGCAGGTGAGGGAAGCGGCGCATCAGTTTCTGCTCCTCGCCAAGAACCGCACGATTCCTGTATTCCTGATTGGCCACATCACCAAAGACGGATCGATTGCCGGACCGAAGGCGCTCGAACACATTGTCGATACGGTCTTGTATTTCGAAGGCGAGCGTCATCACAATCATCGAATTGTTCGCGCGGTGAAAAACCGCTTTGGCGCGGCTAATGAGATTGGAGTGTTTGAAATGACAGGCGCGGGGCTGGTGCCGGTTGCAAACCCTTCGCAGATGTTTTTGCAGGAACGGCCGCAGAACGTATCGGGTTCCGTCGTAACCGCCTGCATGGAGGGCACGCGACCTTTGCTGGTGGAGATTCAGGCGCTGGTGTCGGAAACCAAATATGGAACGGGACGTCGCATGACTCAGGGTGTGGATCAGAATCGCGTAGCGCTTTTGATGGCCATGCTTGAAAAGCGTTTGGGCCTGCAGATGCTCGGCGACGATGTGTTTGTCAATATTGCCGGTGGTTTGGATGTGGATGAACCGGCGGTTGACCTGGGTGTGGTGGCGGCAATTACTTCGAGCTTCAAAAATATTCCCATCGACCCGCACACGACGGTCTTTGGGGAAGTTGGGTTGACTGGCGAGGTGCGCGGCACGACGCAGGCGGCGATGCGCGCGCGTGAGGCGCAGGCACTCGGATTCAAAAAGATCGTGATGCCTGGCTCAAATAAGTCGGGCCTGGAGCGGCTGCTCGGCGTGCACGTCGTCGGAGTTAAATCGGTTGAAGAAGCGCTGGCGGAATTGTTTTAGTTTGTAGCGCAAACTGTTAGTTTGCGGAGCATGCACTGCCACTCAAGCCGAGTGTCATTCAAAGGCCGCAAACTAACAGTTTGCTTTACAGCAGTTCTACTTGATCACCTTCCGACACCTGGCCGGCGCCAGTCACACTCGCATAGACTCCCAAATTCTGCTGCGCCTCTTTCACGATTGTGCGCAGCACGGAATTGTCTTTAGCCAATCCTGCTTGCGCGTTGGTTGTCATGCCGCAACGCACCGCGGGCATTTCACACTTGACCTCTACCGAGCCGATTCGCAAGCTCTTGCCGGCCCACTCTGATTCGACCAGACCCTCAACACCGTCGACTGTCTTGACGAAGAAGTTTGGGCGAAACCTGCGCACGTCCCAATCGGCTGCGGGGTTGGATCGCCTCATTGCTGCCAGAGAAGCTGTCGTCAACACATGGATCGGAAAGGCGTCGAAATAGGTCCCGAGTGGAGAGGTAAACTCGAAGAGCTCCTTCGGAAGTTTCGAGATATCAGGAATCGGCTCGTCAGGTGTACGGCTGAAGGCAGCGCGCAGAGTGGCATCGAGATTGGGAAGTTTGGTTAATGTGGGAAGCAGTGCGCGAAAGCCTGGAACATTTGTCAGCGGAGCGATCACTCGTGCTGCGGCTCCGGGACGACGGTAGTGTTCCTTGTTGCTCGCGGGCTGGCGCGGCCAGAGTCGCACCTGTCGTCCCAGCACAGCGGAAAGTCTGGCATTGATCTCGGAGTCGTCGCTGGCTACGCTGGAACCGTCGGGAAAAGTAATGATGACGTGCGGAATGTTTTCGTCGCTCGGTTCCTGCGCGTACGCAGAAGAGCATTGCATCAACAGCGGAATGCGCGTGCCGGTTTTGACTTCGCTCTTGATTTCATCCTTGATCGCCCAGCCACGATCGCCGGGAAGCCCAAGCGATCCCACCGTGCACTGGCTCAGCCGCTGACCGGCCATTGACTTAACCGGATAACGCCAGATTTGTTCAACTGTTCCTATCAGCATAGTTTTATTTTTGGAGTGCGCTGGCCTGTCGGCGCTTTGGTCGGTCGCGACCTGTCGCGACCGTGACTCACTTGAGTGTCGGGTAACAGTGCGGCGTCACGCCGCCGCAGGCCCAAAGCGCTGACAGGTCAGCGCACTCCAAAAATCAATCCCCAATCACGGGCAGTTGCCGCTGCTGCAACAACCTGTTCGCAGCCGGCACGTCCTTATTTTTCAAAGCGGTCCATTTCGCGATCTGCTGGTCGAGCAAACTCTTGTAGAGGACGAACGTGTTTGCAGCCTGGACAGTCGGCGCGGAGTCGGCTCCTTCCACCAGTAATAACAACGAACCAAGCGCGCCGTTAAGCGCCGCCGCTGAGACGATCCCAACTGGCGGCCAGCTTTGTTCGACTGCCACTATTTCTGCCGCCTGTTCGTCGAGCGTATTAATCACCTCAAGCATCGGCTTCGCGCCCGGATCTGCACTCAATCTGGTTTGCATTCCCTTTAACTGAGTGCGCAAGTCATTGACTTGCTGCACGACGCTGAAGCTTTGCTGCATTCCCTCAATGATTTTCATCTCCAGCGCGAGCTGTTGATTTAGAGCGAGCGCAGCAACCTTCACACGCGGATCCATCTTTACTTCAACCGTTGAAGTGTGGGTGCGACCGTCGACGTTTAGTCTTACCTGATAAATGCCGGGTGAAACCAGCGGGCCCTCCGGGACCATGATTGCGTCTTCGCCAAACGCGGCAGCAATGCTGTATCCATATCGCAAAGCCTTCGGCCGTTCATAGCGCAAATCCCAGACGAAACGGTTCAAGCCAACATTCCTGGTTAACGGCGCGGGCGGGTTGAACCAATAGGTTGGAAAGGCTTGCGTTTCATCAAGCTTTCGCGGCTCATCGCTGCTCGAATATTTTCTAACGACCTTGCCCGCATTATCCAGAATCTCCAGCGTGACTACAGCAGGTACTGAGTTTAACCCGTAGTCGATGATTGCTCCCGGTGGCGGATTCTTTCCGGCGGGCATTTCCGGTTGCAGCGGCGTGTCGCGAGCCGCGTTTTTGCGCACTCGGATGGCCGTTGCGGGACGAAACAAGTGAACGGGTGAACCAATGGCCTTAAGGTTCAGTTGTCGAAGTGGCGATATGTCGTCAAGTATCCAGAACGATCGGCCATGCGTACCCGCCACGAGATCGTTATCCTTGACGACGAGATCTCGAATCGAAGTTGCCGGCAAGTTAAGTTGGAGCGGTTGCCACAGTTCGCCGTCGTTGAAGGAAACATAGACGCCGAGTTCAGTGCCGGCGAACAGCAAACCCTTGCGCACTGGATCCTCACGCACCGCATGCACGTAGGCATTTGCCGGAATGCCATTAACGATTTCATCCCACGTCTTGCCTGCGTCGTGCGTGCGATAAATGTGCGGTGCAATGTCGTCGATCTGGTGACGATCGATAGCAGCGTATGCCGTCGCCAGATCATGCGGAGAAGCATCGATAAGACTGATCATGCTCCATTCCGGCAATCCGCGCGGTGTGACGTCGCTCCAGGTCAGGCCGTCGTTTCGGGTTAAGTGCACCAGGCCATTGTCCGTGCCGATCCAGATCAGACCTGCAGCAAGTGGCGACGGAGCAATGGTGTAAACCACTCCCTTCGCTCCTTCTTCTCTTTCACCGGGCCGCAACGTCAGATCACGACTGATAATTTTCCAGCTCCTGCCGCTGTCCGCGCTGCGCATCAAAAATTGCGACGCCTGATACAGCGCGTGTGGCGGCTGGAACGAAAATGCAATAGGCGTGGTCCAGGGATAACGCTGCGGCACCTTCGCTCCCAGTTCCGCCGGAGTCGGCGAGACGTCCTGAACCTGACCGGTCTTGGTATCGAAACGATAAAGCTCGCCGCCGGTGCTGCCGCCATAAACAAATTGTGGGTTAACAGGATCGGGAAGGATGTAACCACTCTCGCCGGCGCCGATTGGGTGCCAGTCGCGAAAAGTTATCTGGCCGTAGTCGCTGCGGCTAACAACCGCCGCGGTGCCGCTGTCCTGCTGCGCGCCGTAGACCCAATAGGGCCACTGGTTGTCCACCGCCACGTGATAAAACTGCGCGGTCGGCTGGTTGTACCAGGTGCTCCAGGTTTGGCCACCGTTCAGTGTAATAATCGTCCCCTGGTCGACTCCGGAAATCATTCGCCGGGGATTTTCCGGATCGATCCAGAGCGAATGGTAGTCGTCACCGCCCGGCGCGCCGCGAATCGCTTTGAAGTTTTTGCCACCGTCGATCGATTTATAAAGCGAGACGTTCGAAGCGTAGACCACATCAGCGTTTTTCGGATCGCTGCGCACTTCGCCGAAATACCATCCGCGACTGAGAATGCGCGACTCGGTGCTCACCAGCGTCCAGTCCTCACCGGCATTGTCGGAGCGGTACAGGCCACTGGACTTGCCGGCGTCGATTAATGCGTACACGCGCTTGCCATGTTGGCCGGCGACCACATCCAAGCCCGTACGACCGATTGTTTCGGTAGGCAGACCATGGCCCACAATCTCTTTCCAGGTTGCGCCGCCGTCAGTCGATTTGTAAATTCCGCCGCCGGCTCCGGTAATCGGAGCGTAAGTGACATAAGGTGGGCGACGCACATTCCAAAGAGACGCGTAGACCGTTCGTGAGTTATCAGGGTCAAATGCGACGTCGATGGCGCCGGTGTTTTCGTCTTTGGAAAGAACTCGTATCCAGGTTTTACCGCCGTCAGTGGTGCGATACACGCCGCGTTCGGCGTTTGGACCAAAGCCGTGCCCCAGCGCTGCAACCAAAACGACATCCGGATCCTTCGGATCAATCAGCACGCGACCAATTTGGCGCGTGTCGCTCAACCCGATGTACGACCAATTCTTTCCGGCGTCAGTAGACTTGTACACCCCCGCGCCGTATGAAATATCCGAACGCATGTCGGCCTCGCCAGTGCCGACGTAGATGACGTTGGGATCAGAATTTGAAACAGCCAGCGCGCCGATAGAAGCGACGGGTTGACGATCGAAAATCGGTGTCCAGGTATGGCCAGCATCAGTAGTCTTCCAAACACCGCCCGCGACCGCGCCAAAGTAAAACGTATTCGGCTCGTCTCTGACTCCTGAAACTGCGAGTACGCGCCCGCCCCGATGTGGACCGATGCAACGCCACTGCATGGCGGAATAGAAGTTTTCAGGAACTCGCGACGCAGAACCGCTTTGTGCGTATAGCGATGAGCACGTCTGGAGTATGGTCAGCGTCAAACAGAACGCGAGCGCATTGCGAGACATAGCTGGGCTTCCCTTTAGCTCGAAATATTTGATCAGGGAGAATATAGCGCAAAGCAGCGACGAATGTTGATGAGCGGAGCTTGTCCATCCTTCAGGACCTGCCGTTCGACTTAGTGCTTGCTTGCAGGTAGAGAATTACTGGGTTCCTCGTAGAGCCCGAAGATGTTACCAGCCGGATCGCGAAACCTTGCGGTCACCTCTGGCGCATCCACGCCGATGGCTTGGACGATCTCACCTCCCTGGGCGACCACCGCCTCCATGGTCGCCGCAACGCTGTCGACCATGATGTAGACCAACACGCCAACCTGCGTAGACGGTGGGCGGCCAATTACCCACGCGCCGCTCACCTCGCCGACACCATCGTCAAAGGCCGTGCTTCCGTCGCCGCGCTGCCGGATTTGCCAGCCAAAAACAGCTTTGTAGAAGGCGGCCGATCCCGTGACATCGGTTGCCGGAATCTCGAGGTAACAAATCTTGCCGTTCGCTAAAGTTGGCGGCATCGAGGATCCTGAAGGTTTTTTTACTATTCCCGGTTTTCGGTTGGTAAAACTCTACGAACCCGGCTGGACTTTAGCAAATGTTTGACCCATAAACGACAAGCCGCTAACGATCGCATTTGATTCCATTTTGAAAGTGATCTTATTGACTTGCGAAGCCAGGAATGTGACCTCGAAGGTATCGCTCGTCAAAGGCAACAGTGTCGAAGACAAACTGCCAAACCTGGCGGCTAACATTTTGCCGTCTGCGGTGACGACGATCTTTCCCCATTCCGGGTTCTCATAAGTTCCCGCATAAATTCCCGGTTCAAGTGTCGGACGTGGTCCGGGTTTTTTATCACTTGATTGCGCGACCTCTTTTTTCGCTCTCTCTTTTTGCAGATTGACGAGATATTCATCAATTTTCGGATTTGCGTTTGTCTGCAAAGGCTTTCCGTAAATCAGATAATCGTAAATGTCTGTGGCAATCAAGTCAGGCAGTAAGAAGGCGTCGGTACTTTCGTTGACTAACACGACGACTCCCGTTTTATGTCCCGGCATGAACGAAACGTGCGGACGAAAGCCGGGAAACTCACCAAAACAATGAACAAACTTTTCGCCGTTATATGTCCCGATGTTCCAACCGAGACTGTAGGCGTATCTCTTGAATTTGTAGAAATCTCGCTTTTGATTAATTTGGGGCGCCAGGATCTCTTCCAAAGCCGCCGCCGGAATAATTTGTTTTCCTTCGAACATGCCACCGTTCATATTGACAATGAGCCACTTCGCCAAATCTTCAGCACTCGAAACCATTCCTCCCGCTGCGTGCATCGTGCTGTCGTCTTTGTATGCAAGCTCGGTGAAACCCCTGTTTTCCGCTAAATACGGCAGTGCGAAGTCTCCGCTCGCTTTTGCTTTTGAAGCGAACGCTGTAGTGGACTTCAAATTTAGCGGCGCGATGATCTTGCGTTCGACTATCTGCTGCCAGGTCTCGCCCGCAGCTTTTTCCATTGCGACGGCCGCGACGATGTAACCGATATTCGAGTAGCGAAATTCGGGTGAAACCGACTTGCTGTAGTTGCCGAGCAAATCCAAAACAATGTCATTGTTGATTTGTCCCGTATAAGCGGCGCGAAAGTTTATCGCTTCATTGCTGAGGCCCGAACGATGTGTCAAAAGATCGCGGACAGTAATTTGCTCGACCGACAGGGGAGGCTTTAAAACCAGATTCGGAAAGTATTTTTTAATCGGCGCATCAAGATCAAACTTACCTTCGTCGGCGAGCAGTTTGGCGGCTGTGGCGGTGAAAGACTTGGTCGTTGAAGCGATGTAGAACTGCGTTTGCCGCGTCACCGGAAGTTTGGTTTTGACATCCCGGTAACCAAAACCTTTAGCGAAAAGAATTTTATCTCCGCGAACAATCGCCACCGCCAAACCCGGCGTGACCGGCAACTTTTTCATTATTTCGACGACGTATTGATTAACATCGCCTTCTAAAGATTTGTCTCGCTGTATCTGGGCGTTCGCCAGCCCGCTAAAGATCAGACTCGCAATTAGTGATGAGCTAAAACTGCGATTGAATAACTGGAACTGTTTGCACAATCCAAAAAACTTCATGATTTGCCCTCGATATTCTGGTCACGGAAACAGTGCTCCAGCTCCCACCCTGCTGATTCCTGTTTCAATTCAACTTGCCGATTCCTATTTGCTTTCGCAACCACTCGGCTCGCTCGCGGCGCGCTTCATCATTAAGCTCGTGTCCGGCGTCATAGATTCTGACGAGTTTCGGATTACTCGCCGCCTTTGCATACAGCGTTGCTTTTTCCGCGGTTGGATACCTATCGTTTTTGCCGAACTGCAAAAACAATGCTGAGGGCGCAACGTAACCGATGTAGTTTATCGGGTCAACGAAAGCTAGAGTGTTGAAGTAATTCTCCCGCTGTGCTTCCGTCAGAGAGTTACGAGTTTCGACAATAGCGGGAACTGTGCTTGTCCGTAAAAATTCCGTTAGACTCGGACTTCCAGCCATAATCACGAACGCTTTAATTCGTTTCTCTACACCAGCCAAAATCGCTCCCGTGTGCGCGCCGTAACTATGCCCGATGAAACCGATACGCTTGGGATCAATATCAGAACGCGAAAGAAGCAAGTCGACTCCGCGCCGCAAATCGACGACGGTCTGAATGTAGATGTCGCGATCGTCATTAGCTTTCGTCACCGTTGGGTCGAAATCCCTTTTTGATTCACCGGAACGCGAAAACGGCGCGTCGATCAGCAACGATACCGCACCCGCTTTGGCAAGCGACAATGCTTCATTCAAAAAAGTATTTCGACTTCCCGGTCTCGCGTGCATAAAAATAAGGCCGGCGAACTTACCCTTTCCCGCGGGTACCACGAGATAAGCTGTGACTCTCCCACCTTTCGGACTAGCATAAGAAATCTCCCGGACGCTGATGCCGTTTTTATCATCAACTCCACCTACCTTTACATCAAGCGGCAAAGTTTGTTCATAACCAAACATCTGCCGCAGTTGATCAATAGGTCTAACCTGCGCGAATGCGATTGCAGACGACGAAATAACAAGCACCAAAGCGACTAATAAATTTCTTACATTAATCACTGCTTCAACTCCACGCGCAGCAATCGCAACGGTGACTTGCTCAAATTCTCGACAGAGTGCGGAGCTTGAGGCGGCATCCAGATTGTGTAGGGAGTCTTCATACGCGCGGTATCGGTACTCGAGTCGTAGAGCAACTTACCATCGCGATCGTAGTCGCGAATAAGATCTTCCGCCATGACGTACATCACGCTGGGCCATTTGTGCCCGTGGACGGGTTCGCGCTCCCCAGGTTGGACGGTAACTTCCAGGACACGCACGCGCTCGTTTTCAAGCACCACTTTATGATTTTGCGGCGCGGCAACTGTTGCATCCAATGAATCAGGCCAGGTGGCAGGATCGTTTGCATCATACTTGGTGGGTTGCGGCGAGGCTGTGGTCCCGGCCCCGGCGACTTCCTGTTGCTGCGGTTGAGTCGGCCGTTGGCAGGAAATGCCAAGCAGAATTAAGAACATAGCAGCCAGAAAAACGACTTGCTTCATAGAAGACTCCTTTTGCGGGTCGTGCGTTTCAACTACTTGTCCTAAGCAGCATCCGTTTGGTGCCGATACTTTTCAATACTCTCTGAATCAAGGATTCGCGGTTGCCGCTATTCCAGGCCTGCCAAATTTCCGCTTCCGAAAGTTTGCCGACGCGTCCCAGGATGAAGAATGGCGATTGCGCATGCGGCAAGCTCTTCCAGCGCGCCATTTCGACCAACGATTGCAAAGCGTGCCGGCGAAGGCCTGAGAGCACCGCCGCATCGCGTTTTTCCGTAAGTTGAAACAAAGCAGCCGCAGCCTTGTTGCGATCGGTCCATTCAATGGAATTCAACATGGCGACGAACGGCTGCATGGGAACCTTGATGCTTTGCCTGCGCGCGTTCTGCGCGAATTTGGCAATGACACCAAGCGCGCGCATCGAATTGTTGCGCACACCAACATCTGGATCGGTCATCCCATAAACCAGGTCGTTTACTACGTCCCGCTTGTTTGGCGCGTAAGCAATGATTTCAGCTGCCAGCGCCCGATCTTGCGCGTCCGCTGATGCGCGCAATACGGCGCGCAGCAACTTCAAATGCTGCTCGGCGAAAGTGACGAAACGCTCTTGTAAGGCGCGCGCTTCAGGACTGTGAAACAAGGCATGTCCCTGCGAATCGTCTTCGCCCACATCGCCCTTCTCAGCCGCTCTCGTGACAGCATCGGAGAGAGCTTCGCCCGCTTGAACGATGTTCTGCGGCAGCCTAATCGTTCCCAGTGGAGCAGGACGATACTGCAAAGTTGGCGCGCCCTTTTCACTGATGCCCACGTAAAGGATGGCCTTACCAGCATCACAACACACGAAGTTGAGACGCGCTTGTTGGACGTTTGGTAAAGCCTGCAAACGGCGTTCAGCTTCATCGCGCGAATCCGGCGCGACATCATCTTCTTTGATCTGGAGGGCCTCTCGCGCTTGCTGCACGGAAATACTGCGCAGGCCATAGAAATCAACAATCCCTATCCTTGGAGTTTGCCCGTTCGTCGAACCGCGCGGCAGGATTATCAGAAACGTGGCGCAGATTAAAAGTGCGATAGTGGTAGACGATATTCTTTTCATCTGCCTTCACACGCTGATTGCGGCCCGCTTTCGTTGCTTCACCGTAACAAAAGGCTGCGAACGGATCAGGTTTCTCCCACTTGTTAGGCGCAGCGGGTATTTATTCTTCCAATTAATCCTCAGGTGAGGGCACTAGCTTCCAGGAGATAGTACAGTGATGACTCGGCTCAAGCGCGTCGACCCGGAACATCGCATACAGGTTTGTCTCCCGATTCTTGATGTGCACCACGTACATATGACCGGCAACTACCTGAGTCACGCGGCCCTCAGAAGATGACTCGAACGGTTCATTTTTCCCCGGAAATCTAATACCACTCGATAGCGGCGGGTTAGCCGGAAGAAAGGGGGTGTAGTAGACCTGAGACCATTCCAATTCGCCCAGGTCCTTAATCCGGCTTGGATCCTCACCACCCATGGAGATGCTGAACCAATCCGTATCGCCATTAATGGAGATACTCCCATATAGTAGAGGTGAATAATTGTTAGTGAGCTTTTCCCAGCCTTCCACATCGCTTCTGACACCATGCCGGAAATTGAAGGCTGATCTTCCGTAACCTTGATCCTTGTATGTGATTCTGGAGAAGAGGGTGATTGTTTGCGGCTGAGTTTGTAGCTCAGCTGTTTGGCCGTGCGCATGCAGACCGAACACGGTGGTAATCAGAAAAGCAGCTAGGAGCGTTTTGTTTTTCATGATCGTCTCCCTTCCGGCATCACCGACCAAACCTTCAAAGAGTAATGACAGGCACGTTGATGGGCGTCAGGTTGCATGACATTGTTGGGCGTTTCGGAACCAACTGCGAGCACCCCTGCGAATTCGAAGCAGTCAGCGCCCGAAACGCCACAAGACAGACAAGAGCGATCGATCGTGCGTATGTGGTTACCTCTTTTTCTTTCTTCCATACCAATAGAACAGATCTTCACCCTGGAGATCTTTCTTGTGAACAAAATGTTTCCAGCGGAGGTCGAGTAAGCCGGCTATAAGAACGCTGCCGATAGCAATGGAAGGATATAACACATCGAGATTGAACTTTTCTTTTCCAGTGAGAAACACCCGATGACCATGGCACACTGTCCGGGAGTAGATTCGGCCTTCTGCTACCGACGCCGTTGTCGCCCCATGCTCACAATAGAGGCCGTCCAAATAGAGCGCCCAAATCCAGAAGGCAGCTGCCAAAACCATAAGCGCGATGATTAAGGATTTTTGCAATGCCTCCATTAATCGAGTGCCTTAGCTATTAGACAATGCGAAGGGCCAATAGATTCTGAGTGCTCTTATTTATTAGCGGATTCGCCCCCGAGTGTTTTATCTCTCACTTCCGGCCATCCCCGCCCGGGTTTAAGTAGGAATCGTGGCGGCGTTGATAGACCTTGCGGCATTCTGACTACGTCTTCCCGCGCCTCAAGATGATCAACTAACTCGGTGACCTCTGTGCTCGCCATTCCAAGAGCGTCTGCTAATTTGTCTTCGCCTATTCCTTGCCCCTCAAATTCTGTTCTGTTCTGGATGAGCCACTGAACTACCCTCTGCATTTCAGGCGTAGCCGCGGCTTTGTGTGCACCAACCATTTCAAGCTCCTTTCTTTGCTCGAGGGCACCGCTCTCGCTCAAGTTAAAGGTGGAAGTTGTAAAGATTATTGTCTTACAAATTCATGTTCCAACTCCGCCCGTTGCCTCTCGGTCGATTCGCCAATCGCACGATCACGCCGATGTCGAGCGACAAAAAATTCAGGCTACCGCTTTTTTACGCCGGCCGAGAAAGCCAAAAATAACGAGTATGATACCAACAAAGGCTATGAACGCTCCCAGGACCGCAGGCACGATACCCATTATTAACTGTCTCCTCATGAACGCTGTGTTATGCTCGCAATCTTCCTCGGTAGTTAGCCCTACGGTTGCCTGTTTGTAACATTCCGAGGTAGTACTTCCGCAAGTCGCTTTTGCTTCCTCAAACTTTGCTCGGTCACGCGCCGCTTTCTCACACTCTGCTGATGCGTAATCCGACGTCAGAGTAGTTACACAGACGACCACCCCTATCAACAAAACGAAACCACCAAATAGAGTCAAGATGATTCCCGCAGCTAGTTTCATCGCTTTTGTTCTCCTCTGATAAGTTTTACAACTCTGAGGTAGATTTCAAATAGAACGCCGAACGTTGAAGGTTTCGGGTGGGACGACAATACTTGCTTTACCGGCAACGGTAACTTTACCAGACTTCGCCGGCATCTCGTCTAGTCTCAAGCGTACAAAGTAGGTTCGCGAAGCGGCCCAATGGTCGCGGCAAATGGTCCTGTTCCCAACTAGCCATTGAGCTACTCGCTGTTTTTCAGGCGTAGTCGCAGCTTTGCAGTATAACGGTGGCTTCGATCAATTAGGTTTCAGCCCATCTCGCCAGGCAATTACCTCGAGCTCGCCGCGGACGGCTTCCTCCACCGTAATGACGGGATGCACCTCGAACACGAAAGCGGGAAGCATCGAACAAAACTTGTGAATGGTCACCGGATCATCACATTCCATCAGCATGTGCCCACCCCACTCGCCGACTCTTATCACGAAGAATTCGATCTTGAAATTGGCGGGCGCCTTCCATTGACCGAATACCTCAAGGATTCGCTTCTGGGCATTCTCGTATTCGATGGGCGAACCCTGCGGGCGTTCGAACCAGCTGAGCACGTATTTCATCGGTTCTCCTTTATTGGGGTTGCTGTCATCGGAACAGTAGTCGATTAGAACGGCCTGACATCAGAGTTGCCCGAGGCGCGGCGCTTACATCCAACTCGGCGTCGACACTAACGGATAAGCGGGGGCAAGCCCGCCTTCCTGACCCCGAGACTCTCAATCTTGCGAGACTATTCGAACCTTGAATGCCTTTCAAGGTAATTCCACAATCCAAGTTAAATCAGCTCCGGGTGAGGAAGGCGTGCTTGCCCCCGCTGACCGCTATCGAAGCGAGTCAAGCTTGCTGAAACGCCCGCCGCTACTCTACGGGGTAACGATATTCCAGTGCTCCCACCGGAGTCACCGACAACATATCTTCTAACGCATCAGCATCCTCAAGATTGAACCGATCTCCGACACGGAATTTAAGATGTCGTACGAGTGGCCTAGTGACCACACCACTGAGATTCACAAGGAACTCCATCCCCGTCGCCGTCCATTTCTGTTCCCGGACAATTCTGGATATAGAAGGTCGCTTCTTCACACGACGACATCTGAGAACATCGGGTCTTGCCTTCACAACGAAACTTCGTCTGGCTTGTTGCGGGCTGCTGGGGCCGCTCCGACGGCTTTTGAGAAGTTTGTTCACAAGCGCAAACCGAAGCCACGAGCCAGGCACCAAGAAGCAGAAACCGTCCGTTCATAGTTGTGGGGCCGCGGTTCAGTAGATATCCAAATTTTGACCGATGACGAAGTGTCCCGAATAACTGGAGAGAGCATATCATCGAACAGCTCTTCGGTTGACAAACTCGAATAGTGATCGAGGATGAGCAGTCGCGGTTTTGCTTGTCCCGCGAGCTCCGCCAGCTGGGCGGTCGTCGGGTGGTATTTGGCGGCCAAACGGGAATTCATTTAACCATCGCCGGACGAATCCAGTTACGAAACACGCTCCCGCCGCTTGCGTGCAACGATTTGTTCGACGGCGTTCAGTTCTTCCGATCAGCGGGACCTTGACGCTTCATCAGTGAATCGGCATGGCGATGAATGATGCGCCAGCCATCTCGCTCGCGTCGGAAGATCCAGGTCGCGCGGATCTCAAGTATCGACTCCTGAGTATGACCTGGGACCTTGAAGCGCACTTTCTCACGCTGTACAACGTAGCCAAGAGTCCCGTCTATGTACGACGCAATTCGCTCGACCGTCAGGGTCCCATCGGAGTACTGCGTATTCGTCCAGTCGAGTCGTGACCCGACCTGTTCCCAACCATGGTCACCACTCCCGCCGGAGACGCCAAAGAGCGTCACGTCGGAGGCGCGGGACCAGAGCGCCTTGAGGGACTCCGGACGGCCTCGAAATAACTCGGCTTCTGCTTTGGTGACCTTGTCGAAAAAGGCCTCGAACTCTGCACGCTCTTGGGCGCCAGCCTGAGAACAGCTCAATGACACGGCCGGAAGCGCGGCCACGCAACAGACCACAAAGACGATTCCGGACCCGATGTTTGTCCATTTCATCTCTCTCTCTTCTCCCTTCACTCAAAAGCGTCCGTCAAACGCCCGAATTAACCCGCCGCCCGCCGCTAGCGACAACCAGCGATGTACCGCACAAGCATCATGAAAGGCAAGCTGAGGGCGGTCGGGTTGAATGAGTTGTTGGGCTGCGCGTGGATTGTAATATTCAACGTTTAAGAACTCAGTTGCTTGTTTTTGTCTTCTGAACCCCCACTTGGGTCAGAAGGTGCATTTATGATCTCTACAGCCGGAATTACACATCCACCGGCTAACGCCGGAAAGTCTGGAGGTGCTGCGGCAGTTGCGTTACCGTCATCGCCTGGTCCAAATGCGGACCCGGCTCTACAACTCTTTGCAGGCTATCGCACTCAGTGCGGGGATTTCGCTTAAAGCCAAACT
>DASZDU010000456.1:0-2267 GCA_035941655.1 Pyrinomonadaceae bacterium
AATATCCTGAATGGCGCGCAATCGGTGTTCACACGTGACGCTACCTTCGGCGGCAATCAATACACGTCGCTGCTGCAAAAGGAATTGGGTTTGACTTTCGATCAAGCCGAAGGCGTCAAGCGCGGAATGGCGTTGCCCGAAGGCGCCGATCAACGCGAGATTGGACCGATCCTCGACACCGTTTCGGACATCCTCGCCCTCGAAATTCAAAAAACTATGGACTTCTATCGAGCCACCGCCGAAGACGGCAATTCTGCGGTGCAGTCAATTCTGGTTTCGGGCGGAGGCTCGAAATTGACGGGTCTCGTGGATTTCCTGGCGAACCGGTTCGAAATACCGGTTGAGATGTTTGATCCATTTCGCAAGATTCGCGTCGATGCTCGCGGTTTCGACCCTGAGTACATGCGCGAGATCGTGCCTGAGATGGCCATAGCCGTCGGACTGGCGCTGAGAGGAGTTGACGCGCGGTGATTAAAGTTAACCTTTTAGAATCGATCACAGATCGTTCCGTCGGTGTTGCGTTCGTCGAAGACAGGGTCTCGAGTGCGCGCACGCAAACCTTTTTGCTGGCTTTGACCGTGATGGCGCTGCTGATTCTGGGCGTCGGTTATGACTATGTCAGCACAAACCGCAAACATGACGCCGCCGTCAAGGAGTTGGATCGCCAACAGCGAATCAACGAACAAATGAACGCGGTCAAACGCGAGCAGGCGGATCTCGAGAAGAAGATCGCCGATATCAACCTGCGCGTCCAGGCGATTCAAAAACTGCGCACATCCCAGCAGGGGCCCGGCGCGCTGCTGGAAGAGATCAGAAGTCGCTTCGAGAGTGTTCCCGGACTTTACCTGATCAGTGTAGAGCAGAAGGACACTGAGCTGATCATAAAGGGTGCGTCGCCAAATGAAGCGGCGGTTACTCGATTCGGCCAGAGCCTGGAATTCTCGTCCGGCATGTTCAGCAACTTGAATATTGAAACGTCCAGGGAAGCCCTTGTTTTGAAGAGTGGAAGCGGTAGCGCCGTCGCAGCCGCCGTGGCCGCCGATCCGAATATGCAGGCGCCTGAAGTTGTGGCTTTCACAATTAAGTGTAACTACGGCGCCAAGAACCAGAACCAGAGCCAGAACCAGAGCGCAACTCAACCCCCGGCGCCCGCCAATCACGTAGTAACAAACGCCCGCAACTAATGTTGCGCGCACCAACTCCGTAATAAGGAAACACTCATGAATATCGGAAAAGTGAACTCCTTCCCCTGGTACGCCAGATTCGCCATCTTCGCGGCAATTGCCCTGGCCATTTATGCGGCCTCCTGGTATTTCGTGACCAAGGGCACGCGCAAAGAAACGGCCGAACTTGTAGATAAGATCAGCATGCTGCAAAAGGCGAATATGGAAGCGCAGATCGCGTCCCAGCGTCTCAACGAGTTCCGAACGGCTTACAAGAACAAGCAGGAGGAGCTGGAAGAGTTGTACGCCTTACTGCCGGAACAGCGAGAACTGACAAAGGTGCTGGAAGGGATTCAGGACCGCGCACGGGCCACCAGCCTGTCCCTGAGAAAGTTCACGCCGAAGGACGAGGTACAACAGGACTTTTACAGTGGCAAGCGGATCGAGGTCGGCGTCCAGAGCACGTTCGCGGGCCTGCGTTCGTTCTTCGATCAGATGGCGAAATACCAGCGCATCGTTTCGATTACCAACTTCGAGATCAAGCAATTGGATAAGCAGAATTCCAACAAAACACTCGAAGCCAAATTTGACCTGACCGCGTACTACGTTTCAAGCGAAAAACTTCAAAAGCAGAGTCCCCCGCCTCCAGCTCAAGGCACCCAGCCTGCGCCGCCCGCTGGTGCTCCCGCCAAATAGTTTTGAATACGGCATTGACCAGGGAAGAAGATGATGAAACATAAAAGCACCCTTCGATATGGACTGAACCTGACGCTGATGACGTCTGTAATTTGCGTCGGCGGCCTGACCGTCGCGTCCGGGCAGGAACAAAAGCCAGCCGAAAAACCGACCGTCTCGGTTAAGCGCGGTGGTCGCGACCCGTTCAAGAAATACGAGCTTATCGTTAAGCCTCCCAGGTCGACGACGAGATTAGACGCCCCTCCGATTCAAGTTCGCATCGAACGTTATCGCGCGCAGAAGTTGGCTGCGGCCACCGCGCACGTTGCGCCGCCAAAGCCAACCACGGCTTTGCTGCTCAGCGAAATGCAAGTGACTGGAATCTTTCGCACACCGCGTGGTTGGGCGGCGATGGTTGAAGCTACGCCC
>DASZDU010000457.1:0-17413 GCA_035941655.1 Pyrinomonadaceae bacterium
GGAGTTTATCTCACGCTGATGATCGGACCATCCGTTCCCATCCCGGCGCCTCTGCCGGTGATGGAAGCGCTTAAGAGCGTCCAGGTGAACAGCTCGAAGGACCGCACGGGATTTCAGCTTACGTTCACCATGGGTAAGACCTCGCTTTTACAACTGGCAATGCTGCCGGCCGGATACTTCGATCCGATTATTACGCGAGTGGTGATCATAGCCACGATGAATGGATTCCCGCGCGTGTTGATGGATGGAATTGTCACTCGGCAGGAAGTGACCCCAAGCAACGAACCCGGCCAGTCGACGCTTACCGTAACCGGAGAGGATTTGAGCGTGTTGATGGACATAGTCGAAATCAAGATCCCTTATCCGGCGTTGCCGGTGGCCGCTCGCGTCGCATTAATCCTGGCTAAATATGCAGTGTTTGGAATTGTGCCCGTGATCGTGCCGCCTCCCGGAGACGCGCCCCCGCTTCCTACCGAGGAAATACCGACGCAGACGGGAAGCGATCGGACCTACATTAGGGGGCTGGCTTCTCAATGCGGCTACGTCTTCTACGTCGAGCCGGGCCCGGCGCCACTCACCAGCATCGCTTATTTCGGACCGGATGTGCCGCTTCCGTTTCCGCTGCCCGCCCTCAGCGTCAATATGGATTGGCAGACAAACGTGGAGTCACTCAGTTTCTCTCTGGATGGACTTGCCAAGAAGCTGGTGATTGTCACGATCCTTGATCCGGTAACCGGCAAGATTCCTATCCCGATTCCAGTTCCGAATGTCAGCTTCCTTCATCCGCCCCTCGGTTTGCGTTTGACTCCTCCGGCAAAAATACAGTTTCCGGACGACATGGCGAATCTTGCGCTGCCTGAGGCGCTGAAAAGAATATTCGGACTGATGCTGGACAATGCCGATGCGATCACCGGGAACGGATCGCTGAATACGACTCGGTACGGTGCAATTCTGAAGACGCGAACGGTCGTGGGCGTGCGCGGCGCCGGACCTGCCTACGATGGTTTTTATTATGTGAACAGCGTGACGCACAACATCAAGTCGGGTGAGTACAAGCAATCATTCACACTTTCGAGAGATGGGTTGATTTCGCAAACTCCGGTGGTTGGACCATGACAGCAGCAAGTCCAAACAAAAAGTATCTGGGCAAGTTTCGCGGCACGGTTTTCCTGAATGTGGATCCCGAGCAGCGCGGGCGATTGCAGTTGATCGTGCCGGACGTCCTCGGCGTAATTCCCTCGAGTTGGGCGGAGCCGTGCGTGCCATTGGCGGGACCGACCGGTCCGCCGATGGGCGTTTATTTGGTTCCCCCGATTGGCGCCGGAGTGTGGGTTGAGTTTGAGCACGGCGATCCCGATAAACCGATCTGGGTGGGCTGCCGCTGGGGTTTGCAATCAGATATTCCGCTGGCGGCTCTGGCCGGTAATCCAGCGGATCCAAGCATCGTGATTCAGTCGTTGCTGCAAAACGCGATCGTAGTTAGTGATCTTCCGCCATCGGTGCCGCCGCCGGTGATGCCTCCGGTACCGCCAACCGGAGGAATAATTCTAAAAAGCACGACCGGCGCTTCAATCGTCGTCAACGACGCCGGAGTTTTCATCTCAAACGGCAAAGGCGCAACTATTCAGATGATCGGTCCGACGATCACGATGAACAACGGCGCGTTGATGGTGATCTAAAACAGGAGAACGCGATGCCAGGATTTCTCGTCCATGTTGGTGCTCAGGTGCTTTGCTCTCATGGGGGCCAGGCACAACCAACGGTGCCGAATCCGCGAGTACTTGTGAGCGGACAGCCCACGGTGCTAATGACCGCGCCCTACGTGGTCGCAGGCTGCGCGCTGCCACCTCCGCCCGGAGCGAACGGGCCTTGTGTCACTGCACAATGGCTAACTGGAACTACGCGAGTGTTATCAAACGGGCAACCACTCCTGGTTCAAAGTAGTCAGGCGATCTGCGCCCCGACGGGGACACCGCTTCTTATTCTGTTTACGCAAACACGAACTAGCGCACTCTAAACGAGGATGCGATGAACATCGATTATCCGTTTCATTTCGATCAGCTTGGACGAACGGCTACTACAACCGACGACGATCACATACGCGACATGATCGAGCAGTTTTTGCTTACCAGTCCGGGCGAGCGCGTCAACCGGCCCGACTTCGGCAGCGGCCTGCTGCAACTGGTCTTCGCACCGAACAGTCCTGAATTAGCGACCGCGCTTCAGTTCACCATTCAAGCAGGCTTGCAGCAGTGGCTCGGTGATCTGATCGAAGTAAAGAATCTGGTAGTAGTCAGCGACGATGCGGAGCTGCGGATCGAAGTTCAATACGTCGTCACCCGCAGCCAACAAACGGTCACCGCAACTTTTAGCCGGAGTATTGCCCAATGACGAGCCTCGTATGCAATAGCGAACGTCGACGCGAAGCCGTGCGGCAACAGGACGAGCTGTATGGACTGGATTACCTGGAGGTTGACCCGGACGCCGTTCCGAAACAGACCAGGCTGACGGTTCATTTTCTGGGAAGGGCTCCGCAAGGTTCGCAGGGAATTGGCAAGCAGAACGTGGTCATCGAAGGTGGACGGCGCATTAGAAAAATCAAAGTCCTAAGTGCCGTGACTTACCCTTCGGATGATCCCGAATTCGACGATACGCTTGAGGTCGTAGTTGATCGCGCCGGTGACTTTTCGACTTATACGCTTCGCATCGTGGCGCGCGACCCACAAGGACGGCCGCAACCACATCCATCGTTTGACCCGCGCTACGACACAATTGATTTCAACTTCAAGGTCGAGTGTGCGAGCGATCTTGATTGTGCGACGCAGCCGCAGTGTCCACCTGTTGAGCGAGCTCAGCCGGAGACGAACTATCTGGCGAAGGACTATGAAAGCTTTCGGCAACTAATGTTTGACCGGCTCGCGTTGTTAATGCCCGACTGGCGTGAACGCCACGTCCCCGACATCGGCGTCGCGCTCGTCGAATTGCTTGCCTACGTCGGCGATTATCTCAGTTACTACCAGGATGCGGTCGCCACTGAAGCTTATCTGGAAACGGCCCGGCAGCGTATTTCCGTGCGGCGCCATGCGCGGTTGGTTGATTACATCCTGCACGAAGGTTCCAACGCACGGGCCTGGGTCGCCCTGAAAACCGACGGCGACCCACTGGAGTTCGACCCGCATGAAATGTTCTTCATTACTCGCCCGCAAGACGCGCCTTCGTCTTTTGACGTCACCCTGACACCAGTTGACCTTCAGTATCTCGCCGCTGGCGGTTATCAAACTTTTGAGCCGGTAGGCGATGAAACGATCAGGCTGTTTGCGTCGCACTACGAAATGCATTTCTACACCTGGGGTGATGAGGAGTGTTGCCTCGATCGCGGCGCGACATCCGCGACCTTGATCGGCGAGTTGGTGAAAGAAGAGGGCGAGACCGAGTGCCCACCTCCTGCAGATTCGCACTACGGCCGGCAGAATCCGCAGCCTTACAATCAAACCGAACCAGACGAGCCAACCGGTGCGCCAAAGCTCTGGCTGAAACCGGGCGATTATCTGATCTTCGAAGAAGTCGTTGGGCCAAAAACCGGCAATTCTTCAGACGCCGATCCGGCGCATCGCCACGTCGTTCGCTTAACCCGCGTCGAAGCGTCGACGGACCCGCTCAACGGCGATCAAATCGTCGAAATTGAATGGGCGACGGAAGACGCGCTTCCCTTCCCGCTTTGCCTCTCGGTCCTGGGACCGCCGCCGGATTGCAAGATCATTCGCCAGGTAAGCGTCGCCCGCGGAAATGTCGTGCTGGTCGATCATGGAAAGACAATTGAAGAAGACATCGGGCCGGTGCCCGTCGACGAAACCATCGAGCGTTGCGAGTGCGAAGAAATGCCCTCGGAGACTCAGATAATCGGGGGAATCTTCGGACCTGTCTTGAAGCAGAGTCCACTGACTTTTGCACAACCGCTTAGAGCCAGGACGCCCGCGACCAGGGCGCTGATTCAAGATGTCAGACAGACTTTGCCGCAGGTTCGACTGACTAGTGAGCCAGCGCCAAGTGGTGACGCGCTATGGCTCCCACGAACAGATCTGTTAAGCAGCCGCAATGGCGATCAACATTTCGTAGCCGAGATCGATAACGACGGGCGCGTACATCTGCGATTCGGCGATGGTGAGCTTGGTCGTAGTCCCGCTCCCAACATGAAATTCAAAGTCGTGTATCGCGCCGGCAATGGTTTAGCGGGCAATGTCGGGGCGGAATCAATCAGGCACGTCGTCTTTCGAAAACAGAAAGTCAGCGGCAGAATCATCGAGGTTCGTAATCCGCTGACGGCCGCCGGGGGCACCGAGCCCGAGCCCATCGCCGAAGCCAAACTGTTTGCGCCCTACGCTTTTCGACAGCAATTGCAACGCGCGATCACCGCTGATGACTATCGCGCGCTGGTTGAGCGTGACTTCGCCGGGCGGGTGCAGCGAGCCGCAGCCACGCTTCGCTGGAACGGAGGGCGTTACGAGGCGCTGGTCGCGGTCGATGAACTGGGCAAACAAGAAGCGGATCCTGCGCTGCTGGCGGCAATCCAACGGCGGCTGCAGCGCTATCGCAGAGTCGGTCACGACGTGGTTGTGAAATCGGCTCGTCTGGTGCCGCTCCTCATCGAGATGAAGGTTTGTGTCGACTCGCATTACCTGCGCGGTCACGTCAAGGCCGAGCTGCTTGACCTGTTCAGCAATCGAGTGCTGGCTGACGGACGCAAAGGATTCTTCCACTCCGACAATTTGAGTTTCGGCGAAGGAATCTTCTTGAGCAGTCTGGTTGCAAAGGCCCAGTCAGTCGAAGGCGTCGAGAATGTCGAAGTCTCCAAGCTCGAGCGGTTGGGCGAAGGGCCGCAACAAGAGATTGTGAACGGCGTATTGCCGCTGGGACCGCTGGAGGTGGCCCAACTGGACAATGATCCCAGCCTGCCTGAGAACGGCAGCTTGACTCTGGAGATGGGAGGCGGCAGATGATTCGACATTCGCAATGTGGATGTGGTCCAGGCAATACACCTTGCGGCTGTTGCGAAGGCGTTGAAGCATTGACTCCGCTGCTGGTGACGAATCGCCCGGGTCGCAACGCGCTCGCCTATCGCGTGGGAACGCAAGCGACGTTTTTGGAAACGATGCTGGCGCGGCTTTCGACGTTGTGCCTCGGCAGTGAAGACGAATGCCGCAAGAACGAAGGTCTGCGGCCGCTGTTGAGCCTCTCGACTCGTGACACGGCCGACCCGTCCATCGCGTTGCTCGACGCATGGGCCACCGTTGCCGACGTGCTGACTTTTTATCAGGAGCGCATCGCAAATGAGGGCTACCTGCGCACCGCCACTGAGCGGCGCTCAATTATTGAACTGGCGCGACTGGTTGGATACAAGTTGCGACCCGGTGTGGCGGCGAGCGTTTATCTGGCGCTGACGATTGAAAAGAACGAAAAGGTAGTGGTCGAACCATTTCAGGTGCGGGCGCAGAGTGTCCCCGGTCCGGGCGAGCTTCCGCAAAGTTTCGAGAACGTTGAGGAGTTCGAAGCGCGAGGGACGTGGAACAAACTGGTTCCGCGGCAGACGCGACCGCTGAACCTGGCGCGACTCGCAAATTCAGCACGCGAGAACCGCGCTCCCGAGCTTTACTTCAAAGGAACGACGACCGGACTGAATCCGGGCGATCTCTTACTAATGACTGTGGGTTCAACCCCCATGCCGCTTCGCGTAGTCGAAGTCAGCGCTGACGCGGCGGCTGATCGAACGCAAGTGGTGGTTATGCCCTGGCTCGCTACCGGCATTCCGCACGCTCCAACCAGAGAAGCTTTGAAGACGATCGTGACCGGATTCGAAAGTCCCGGCGCCGCCGAAGTGCATTTGAGAGCTCTCTCGGACGAATTAAACGCCGGACGGAGCGACGCCGAGTTGGCCGATTTCGTGGCGCGCGAAACGTTGCCCGGCCTGGCGCGCATTACAGCCAGGAGAAACATAAGCAGAGCCTTTAGAGATCGAGTCGGCGTGCTTTCTGAACAATTAGGACAAACGCTTACATCGCTGCAAGAAAGCGGCGCGGGCGCGACGAGCGGTGTCGCGGCATCCTCGCAGGTAGAGAGAGCGACTCTGCCGGGAGCCCCCGGCAAGGAAGCGGAGGATCGGATGCTGAGGCAGGTCGTGGATGGTCTTACAAAAGAGGCTTCGGTGCCGTCCCGAAATCAGTTGCGGCTCGGACGCGATCGCGTTTCCGCCTTCCGTCCGCATTCGGATCTCGGCGTCCAGGCACTTGGCGTCTTTCAGCCTGCGTTACTTGAGTCGCTGCCGGTCGCACTTACCACCACGCCGGCAACGCGCGCGGTCCAACCGGAGGTTTACGCTTTTCGAGTCAAGTCCGCGCCGTTTGGGCATAACGCGCCGCTGCGCAGTACGATCACAGAGGTTGCCGGTAATGCAAAAAAATCAACAGTTGATTTCAATGAGTGGACCACCAATGACGTCCACGCTACCGAGGATTTCGTAAGTCCGACTGGGTCCACTGATCCGGCCGAGATATGCAGCGTGATCTATCTCGACGGCGGCTTTGACAAGATTCTGCCGGCAAGCTGGGTCGCAGTGGATACAGGCGCGATCAATCCAGACGATATCCGTGAGCTCCAGTTAGCCAGTCACCCGTTGTTGCTCGCGAGGGCCTCGAAAGCCGATAGCATCTCAAGAGGCGCTTACGGCCTCAGCGGAAAAACAACTCGTATCGAACTAAGTGCTGCGTCGGGTGTCGGGCTTGCACCCTGGTTGAAAATAGTTAACGCCGATCCAGAAGACAACGAGTTTCAGGTTATCAGGCGAACGGTTGTCTATGCGCAGGCGGAATTGCTGCCGCTGGCTGAAGAGCCGATCGAAGAAGATATTTGTAAGCAGGAAAAGAAAGAACTTTGGATTGTGTTGGACGGAGTCTACAGCGAGCTGAAATCGGGTCGCTGGGTGATGATCGAAGGTGCGCGCACCGACGTGCTCGACGGTTTCGGAGAACCGGTTTCCGGCGTTAAGGGAATCGAGCTGGCAATGCTGGCCGAAGTCGTTCACGATTTCGATCCCGAAATACCCGGCGACACTGCTCACACGCGCATAAAATTCGACACCGATCTCAAATATTGTTACGCGCGTAACCAGGTAACCATCTACGCAAATGTCGTCAGGGCCACTCACGGAGAGACTCGGCAGGAGACGCTCGGCAGCGGCGACGGCAGCAAGACCCTTCAGCAATTCGCGCTCAAGCAGCCGCCGTTAACTTACGTCTCGGCGCCCACGCCCTCGGGTGTCGAAAGTACCTTGAAAGTTTTTGTCGACGACGTCGAATGGCATGAAGCCGAATCGATCTTTGGTCTGCAACCGACGGCGCGGCGGTTTGTCACCACGCGAAGCGACGCGGAAGTAACAACTGTCATCTTCGGCAATGGCAAACAGGGCGCCCGGCTGCCCACGGGCCTGGAAAACGTTCGGGCGAAATACCGTCAGGGCCTGGGCAAGGCAGGCAATGTGGCCGCAGGAAAGATCACCTTGCTCGCCGCGCGGCCGCTCAACGTCAAGGAGGTAATCAATCCGCGGAAAGCGAGTGGGGGCGCCGATCCCGAAACGCGCGATCAGGCCCGCCGAAATGCGCCGCTGGCAGTCCTGGCGTTGGACCGGTTGGTCTCCATCAGTGACTACGCCGACTTTGCGCGCACTTTTGGCGGAGTCGGGAAAGCGTTTTCCATTCGACTCTCAGACGGCATCCGCGAGCTTGTGCACGTCACCATTGCCGGCGCGGATGATATTCCGATCGCAGCCGACTCTGATGTGCTGCGCAATTTGCGATTGGCACTCAACCAATTTGGCGATCCCGCTCTGCCCGTGAGTGTGGCAGTGCGAGAGCTTCAGCTGCTGGTCATCAGCGCCGGCGTAGCGCTGCTTCCGGATTACGTCTGGGAAAAAGTCGCGCCGCAGATTCGCGCCAAACTGCTCAAGACTTTCAGCTTCGAAGCTCGCGAGCTGGGCCAGGATGTATTTTTGAGTGAAGTCATCAGCGCCATGCAATCCGTGCGCGGCGTAGCCTACGTCGACGTTGACGCTTTTGGCGGAATAGCTGATAGAAATGCCGACGGCAGTGTGCGCACTCCGAACGAGCTCATCGAGGCCTCGCAGCTGATCGTGAAGCAAAGCAAACCTGACCAGCGCGTAGTAGTTGATCTGCCACGGCTTCCCGAAACCAGCACGGACCTAATTCGCCCTGCACAGTTGGCGTATCTGGTGCCTGAAGTTCCCGACACATTGATCATCAACTTGATTGAATAACTATGAATACCGACCATCTATACCAGCTGCTGCCCGCCATTTATCGCCAGCGCGATGCCGAGCGAGGTTACCCGCTGCAAGCATTGCTCCGGGTCATTGAGGAGCAAGTCAACGTAGTTGAAGCAGACATTGCCCAGCTCTACCAGAACTGGTTCATCGAAACCTGCGACGACTGGGTGGTGCCTTACATTGGTGATCTGATCGGCTGGCAGCAGGTTCATGAGGCGGGCGAACCCGGAAGCTCGGGAAGCACGCGTGACCGGGAACGCAACAAGATTCTCATTCCGCGGCGCGAGCTTGCCAACACCATTCGCTTCCGGCGTCAAAAAGGCACGTTGGCGTTGCTCGAGTTGCTGGCAAACGACGTCGCCGGCTGGCCCGCCCGCGCGGTTGAGTTCTTCAGACTGCTTGGCCGTTCAGAAAACATAAACCTTCCTCATATCCGCAGGGGCGGAACCGTGGATGTGCGTCAGGAAATGAGACTGGGTTTGATTGATGGGCCATTCGATCAGACGGGCCACACTGCGGACATTCGCCGGATAAATTCCAGCCGGGCAACCGGCCGATATAACGTTACCAGTGTGGGGCTCTTCGCCTGCCGGCTCAAATCTTGTCCAGTCACGCTCAGCCGGGCCCATGGCGCCGAAGATATTGGGCCGGAATTTTTCACGTTCAGCGTGTTGGGAAACGACGCGCCGCTGTTTGCTAAACCGGTGCGCGAAAACGAACCAACCGACATCGCCCAGGAAACCAACTTGCCAGTTGCGATTCGGCGTCAGGTGTTCGAGTCACACCACACTGTAAACCGTGTTCGTCGGACGTCCGCGTCGGAAGCCTATTACGGCGACGGAAAAAGCGTCGCCATCTGGATTCGCAAACGTAAACGCGGCCGCGACGAGACAGCTGAGCGTGAACTGATACCAGCCAGCAGAATTATCCCCGCCGATCTGAGCGGATGGCGCTATCGCCCGCGTCATGATCGCGTAGCGGTCGACCCGGTACTCGGACGAATAGTATTTCCCCTGGCTCACATTCCCAAGGATGGCGTGTGGGTCTCCTACTATTACGGTTTCAGTGCAAACATCGGCGGTGGTGAATACGATCGTCCGATCTCACAACCCGACATCCATAAGCTCTACCGCGTTGGACCGAAAGAGAAATTCCACACCATCAACGCGGCACTGCGAAAGTGGCGCAAGAATGACGCGGCCAGCAATCCCCACGCGGTTATTGAGATCATGGACAGCAGCGTTTACGTCGAGCAGATCAACGTGCACTTGCAAGCGGAGCAGAGTCTGCAACTGCGAGCGGCCAACGGCCAGCGACCGGTAATTCGCCTGCTCGACTGGCATACCGACCGCCCCGATGCCCTTACGATCGAAGGTGAACGCGGCAGCCGGGTCACGCTTGATGGACTGATGATCAGTGGACGAAGCGTAGCGATCGAAGGCGAGATATCCGCGGCTAAGATCCGTCACTGCACGCTGGTACCCGGTTGGACCATTGATAGCTACGGTCAGCCTCACCGTCCGGCAGAACCGAGTCTGGAACTGTTCTGTCCCTACGCTCGAGTCGAAATCGAGAAAAGTATTATCGGTTCAATTCAGGTTCATCCGCTGATGATTAATTCGCCTTTGTATGATGCGCACAGGCAGCAGGATAACCCCCAGTCGGCCGTTGCCGAGGCGGGCTGTTATGGAATTGGCTACGGATTCAGGATCGATCCGATATGTCTGCATATAAGCGATAGCATCCTTGACGCGACGGATTCGACCAGCGAAGCGATCGGAGCGCCCAGCTGCCTCGTCGCGCACGCACGGCTGCGAATCGAACGTTCGACAGTTTTCGGTCAGGTCCAGGTGCACGCGATCGACCTCGCCGAGAATTCGATCTTCGATGGCAAGGTTACGGTGGCGCGGAGTCAACAGGGCTGCATGCGATTCTGTTATGTGACGCCGGGCTCCAGGACTCCGCCGCGTTATCAATGCCAGCCCGATCTAGCCACAAAAGGAAAAACCGGCGACCAAAAGACAAATGAGGAAACGCGCGTCAAGCCTCGCTTCAACAGCACGCGTTATGGTCGTCCTGATTATTGCCAGCTCGCCGACGATTGCGCTGTAGAAATCACCCGAGGGGCCGACGACGAGTCGGAGATGGGCGTGTTCCACGATCTATATCAGCCGCAACGGCTGGCCAATCTACGCGCGCGACTCGATGAATACTCGCCGGCGGGGATGGATGCCGCCATCATTTTTATGAACTAAGACAGGAGGCAGTGATGAAAGGCGATTTCACACGAATGACTTTTGATCCGGCCAAGCGCTACAGCCGCGTGTTCCAACAACAGGGCCGAGTGCACATGGATGCGGACTCAAATGAAGGCGACGATATTCTTCGCTACTTTTCGCGCCGACTGGCGGCCGACTTGATTGGCCCACACGGCGGAGCAGGCACCAGCTTTCAAATCGTCGAACCTCCCAAGGACAAAGACAATAATGACGTGTTGCGCGACTTCGACATCGCGCCGGGGCATTACTATGTCGACGGCATCCTTTGCGATAACGGCAGTCCCACGCGTTATTCCGCTCAAGGCGGTTCGCCGATCGGGCTCGACAAGCTGGAAGCAGGAAAGCCATACCTGGCGTATCTTGACGTGTGGGAACGCCACGTAACGGCATACGAAGACGAGGACGAAGAGCGAATTGGGATTCGTGAGGTTGCTCTGCGCGGCCCCGACACCGGCTCGCGCGCGCAGATCATCTGGCAAGTGAAGTGGAAAGTCATCGATCAACCAACCATCAACAAATTGAAAGCTGCTGAACCTGCAGGCTACGCGAATTTTCTCAAGTTTCTGGAAGATCAACCCGTGGCAGGCGGGCGGCTGCGCGCCCGCGCGCTGAAGCTCAAGTCCGATGACGAACCTTGCATCATTTCGCCTGAAGCGCATTATCGCGGAGCTGAAAACCAACTCTATCGAGTCGAAATTCATCACCCGGGAGTGGCGCTGCCCTCCGTCGGCAAACCAGATATGACCAAGGTTGCCACCTTCAAATGGTCGCGTGAGAACGGCTCTGTAATTTTCCCAATTAGCGATGTGCAGGGTGAAGTTGTCACACTCAGAGACCTGGGCCGCGAAGCCCGCTTTGGCCTGCGCGTGGACGATTGGGTCGAGATCACTGACGATGATTATGTACTTCAGAATCGCGCCGAACCTCTGCTTCAGGTAAAAGAAATTAACCGTGACACTATGGAAGTGAGGTTGAAAACCGCGCCAGCTTCCCCGGTTGGAACCGACCCTGCAAAACATCCTCTCATGCGGCGCTGGGACCAGCCTTCCGACGCAATCAACGTCGTAGAAACTACTGGCGACGCCGATTCAAATTGGATCTTCACGCTCGAAGATGGTGTGCAGATTCAGTTCCCGGGTAGCGAAGGTGACGCAGCCGCAAGACCGCCGGCTTTCTATCGTACCGGAGACTACTGGCTGATTCCGGCACGGGTTGCGACTGGAGACGTCGAATGGCCAGGCCCCCGCGGAAATCCTCGGCCGCGGCCCCCACACGGCGTTGAGCATGCATTTGCTCCGCTTGGAATCATTTCCATCGCCGCCGGAGGTAAGGTGACGCTCGACGACGACCTTCGCAAAACGATCACACCGCTCGCCTCGTAGAGAAACGTTAGGGTCCGGGAAGAGGCACTCGCTGGTATTGGTCGTGGGGAGGAATCGAACCCGACGCGGGGTTATCAATCACCATCTTGGTAAAAACTTAAGCGTTTCCTCGACTCGCCCGAATCAGATAACGAGATCCACAAGCCCGCCCGCATGCATCCCCGACTACTCCACCACGAAACTATTTCCAAGTGTGTTCATTAGTGATATTGTGCGCATCCCCCGCAAAGAAAACTCACAATTCATGAAGGAGGTGTGTATGCCAAGACACATTTTGTCGGTAACTCTGATTGTCCTCTCTTTGCTCTTCAGTGGGTCGTTTGCAAAGCCAAAGCCAGGTAACGCACACACTGTTACGGCTCCCGCTGTCACCCCTATTTCTATTTATGGAGCATGGCATTGTGGAAATGATTTTTGTACCTGGTCCACTGTCCGCAATATGACGGACTTCGACACCAAAAATCGCTGGCTCATAAACCGCGGCAGCGGCCAACCATCCGTGAACTTAGTGGTGTTGAGCTTTGTTCATCCGATGAGACTGCTCAATAACACAACTGATGCCACCACCTCTCAAGGCATACCTATCGGCATGAACCAGGCGGTGGTGGATTACTTCAAAACCAGAGGTGTGCGGGTCGCGCTCTCAATTGGCGGCATTACTTATACAGACGCCTGGAACCAGGCACTAGCCACCAACCCAACTCAATTTGGATTGAACGCGGCAGCGGCGGCCCAACGTTTAGGCGTCGGCATCGAAATCGATTATGAAGAAAACACGAATCCAAATCTGACCGGACTGCAGGAGTTTATTAATGCCTACCGGTCAGTCTTGCCGTACGACGCCTCAGGCAGCAATCACGCCGCCAGGTTAACTATCGACCTCGCGGCGGGGGATCGTTGGTTAATTGCGCTGACTCGAAAGGCGACAGCAGACTGGCTGAACACCACCACACCTGTGCTGGATTACGCAAATGCCATGGTGCCGGCCAGACAACCTAACAGTGCCGCCACGGCCCAAGCTGATTGGCAGGAGCATGTAGATGGGAAGCCACAATACAATCCTCCGATATTGCCGCTGGCGCCGGCAAAGTTCACCGGTGGACTTTACATCGTGACGAGCAACAGGGTGTGCCCGGAATGCAATAGCTTCAGCAGCTCATTGATAAGCTCAACAGGAAATTATGTTCAGTCAGTAGTTCCTAATGGCGCTGGGAACACCAGTGGGATGCTGGGCTACATGTTTTGGGCCGCCGAGTGTCCTGCAACACGACGCGTTTGCACCACACCTCCAAATACCTGCGAAGGTGGCGTAGGGGTTGGCGCGCAAACGTACAATGTTCCAATACCAATGCCGCCACTGCGCCAGAGTTGAACCCTAACCGATTTCAGTTAAACTTGGCTGACGGCGGCAATCGGTTGAGAATACGAAGAAGGAAACGATCGCTCTCGAAGACCGTTCCATCCTTCGTGGATAGGTCAGATGTATTAGTGCTGACGCCCAGGGAATCGACTGGAGCAGTGAGGGACGCGCCGCGATTCGTGAGTCGGCGTTTCTATATAGAGCAGTTTGTCTATCTATCTGCTTCAATGCTTGACCATTCAACATCGATCAAAACTTTTCATGCCAAGAGCAAGCGTAAACTCCGGTCAGCGATGAAAGTTTCAGCGTGGCAAAGCGGACTGATGGCCGGCACGCTCGCGGGCTTGTTCTCGCTGCCGGTCTGCGCACAACCGGCTGGCCCCGCGACGCCGGTCATAGTGCAGCCTGGTGCGCCAGGCCAGCCAACCCGAACGCTGCCCGCGTCGACGAAGGCCATCCTGCCGCCACGTTCACCGGCGGATGTACGGTTCATGCAGGGCATGATCATGCATCACGCCCAGGCGGTTGAGATGACCGCGCTTATCGAATCGCATACAACGACGAAGGATCTTCGATCGCTTGGGGCGCGGATCAGCCATTCGCAGTCGGACGAAATAAGATTTATGAAACGGTGGCTGGAGGCGCGCGGAGAACCGACGCGAGAACCGATTTCGCCCGCGATGCCGGGAATGCCCGGCATGGATATGTCCGGCCATTCGGTGCATAAGATGCACACGATGCTTATGCCGGGGATGCTGACGGAAAAGCAGATGGATGCTCTCAAAAAAGCGCAGGGCGAAGAGTTCGATCGTCTATTTTTGACTGGAATGATTCAGCACCATGGCGGCGCCTTGATTATGGTGAAGGACTTGTTCGACACTGCGGGCGCCGGGCAGGACGCTGAACTCTTCAACTTCGCGACTGATGTCGATAGTGGCCAACGTGCTGAGATGAGGATCATGCAAACAATGTTGGGGGAAAGACATTAACCTAATTTAACCTTCTTCTCTGTGCAACCTATGTGCTCTCTGTGCCTCTGTGGTCGTTTTCGCATCACGTAACCACAGAGACACGAGAACACCGAGGCTGCACAGAGAAATTCAAACCAGTCGGTACCAGGAGAGACGATGAATCAAGTCCACTTCATGACTTTTCGTTTACTAGTAGCATCCCTTGCTTTGTCCTCGAGTTTTGCAACCAGACTCCAGGCGCAAACGCCATCTCCATCTCCTGAGTCCGCGAAGCCGGCAGAAACAAAGCCGGCCAACAAGAAAGGCGAGGAGAATCCGTTTGCTCCTGAACCGGCACCACCGCTACCGGCTGGAATGAGCGGCTCCGATGCCAATGATCCGCGGGCCAGGCTCGCACCCGGAATGTACGACGCGGCTGAAACGTCGCTGGGCCTCAAGCACGTCATGCTCTTCAAAAAGCCTGACGCGTTTCAACTCGGCACCGTCAATCCAGATGATCCGAAGGTGCAGAAGACTATCGGTCTACTTGGCGTCAGTGACTCCTCGAAAATGACGAAGCCGGAACAGTTGGTTTTTGCTCAACTCGCTTTTTCCAACTCGGACCTTGCATTCCAGGGCAATCACCTGTTTCAGGGAAACTTCTATGGCATCAATATCTATGACATCTCGAATCCGGCGAAGACTGCCTTGTTAACTTCGATGGTGTGTCCGGGTGGCCAGGGTGATCCGTCGGTCTATGAAAACCTCCTCTTTATGTCAGTGGAGATGCCCAACGGCCGCCTCGACTGCGGTACACAAGGATTTCCGCCGGAGCCTCAGCCGCCCGCCGGAGAAAAGAAGCCGTCCGCCGGAGAAGAGAAAAAGGCTGACGCTGAAGAAGAGAAAAAGCCGCCCCCGGCACCGCAAAAGGATCGCTTCAGGGGTGTGAGGATTTTCGATATTACGGACGTCAAGAATCCGAAACAGGTGGCCGCGGTGCAAACTTGTCGCGGCTCGCACACGCATACGCTCGTGGTCGATCCCAATGATAAGGACAACGTATACATCTACGTTTCCGGAACGTCTTTCGTGCGTCAAAGCGAAGAGTTGGCCGGCTGCTCCGGTGAGGAACCGGAGAAGGATCCGAATACGTCGCTGTTTCGCATTGATGTGATTAAGGTGCCACTGGCAGCGCCGCAAGAGGCGCGCGTTGTATCTAGTCCGCGAGTGTTTATGGATCCAAAGACAGGCGCGCTTAACGCCCTTTCTAATGCCGGCACGCATGGAAAGGATGGACCTGAGAAGCCATCGGCCTCCAATCAGTGCCACGACATCACAGTGTACTCAGCGATCGGGTTGGCTGCCGGCGCTTGTTCCGGCAATGGAATTCTGCTGGACATCAAAGATCCGGTGCATCCAAAGCGTCTGGACTCGGTTAACGATCCGAACTATGCGTATTGGCACTCGGCCTCGTTTTCGAACGACGGGAAAAAAGTCGTGTTCACAGATGAGTGGGGCGGCGGATTGGGCGCGCGCTGCCGAGCGAACGATCCGAATAAATGGGGCGCTGATTCGATTTTCAATTTGAAGGACAACAAGCTGAGCTTTGCAAGCTACTACAAGTTACCGGCCGCACAGGGCGACAGCGAAAACTGCGTCGCGCACAACGGCTCGCTGATTCCGGTTCCCGGTCGTGACATTGAAGTGCAGGCCTGGTACCAGGGCGGCGTCTCCGTCATGGACTTCACCGATGCCCATCATCCGATTGAAATCGCCTATTTCGATCGTGGACCAATTGATCCCAAGATGCTTGTGCTCGGCGGCGACTGGTCCGCCTCCTGGTACAACGGCCACATTTATGCTTCGGAGATCGCCCGCGGCCTGGACATCTTCAAGCTAACCCCCACGAAATTCCTGACTCAAAATGAGATCGACGCCGCGGAAGCGGTTCGGGTGGCTGAACTCAACGTGCAGAACCAGGAAAGAATCGCGTGGCCGCGAACGTTGGTTGTGGCGAAGGCATACGTGGACCAGTTAGAACGATCGCAAGGTCTGCCCGGTGATCAAATCGCTGCTCTCCGGCAGGCTATTCAAAACGCCGAGAGCTCAAACATGAAGCAACCGGAACTCGCAAAACTTACGAGCCTCGCACCGTCGTTGGAAAAGAGTGCCGCCAGTACGAAGAGTGCAGCAGACTCAACCCGATTGCAGTCCCTGGCGGAAATCCTGAAGCAACCGGCCCGGTGAGCTTTTACGAGGCGTCGTTCCTACGGTGAAGCACGGGAGTTTGCATTTGGCGGATTCAAGTTTTAAGTGCAACTTGAACTGCTCTTCGCTCCATTGGAGCGACATGTTTATAGCAACAAACCATCCCCTCAAAGACTCTTCGCTCCGTCAGGAGCGAAATATTTTTCCGGCTGACCAATGCGCCAAGTTGTTGCGCTCCTACGGAGCGGCCTAATAGCGTGACGTCGGCTATAAACATCTCGCCCGACTGGGGCGAAATCCGACAGCATTAACTCGTTGCACTTCAAACTTGAATTCGCGTTTACCAATTGACAGTTTGATCCGCCGCGCTTAACGACTGTTTACTGTATCGGCGCTCGCATAGCCTGCCCCGGGTTGACACCAACTTGCAGCTGTCCATCCTTAACTACTGCTACTCCATTCACCAGAACAAACTTTATCCCTTCGGAGTATTTACCGGGTTCAGTATAGGTCGCTTTATCGGTTACTCGTTCTGCATCGAAGATTGTGAGATCGGCATCTGCCCCGGGACGAATGCGGCCTTTGGTTTTCATCATTGGAACGCGGCGTTCCAGCCGCTCGGCAGGCATTAAGGTAATCTTGCGCAACGCATCCATCAGCGTGAGGGTTTTGGTTTCGCGGACGTAGTAGCCGAGAATTCGTGCATAAGTTCCCGCAGCTCGCGGATGTCCTTTCCCATCCTTCAGAATGCCGTCGCTGGCAATCATCGTTAAAGGATCGGCAATCGCACTCCTGACGACTTCCGGTTTCATCGAATGCAGCGCCACCATGCCACCTTCCTTCCGAAAGCGCGCGAAGCTTTCGCTTGTGAGCCGTTCACCGGTCGCCACCCATTGCAGGTC
>DASZDU010000458.1:0-16513 GCA_035941655.1 Pyrinomonadaceae bacterium
GTATCTGATGTCAAAGGGGGAAGTCTCAATCAACCGACGCCGTCGTTAGTCTATGCGCCGTTGACTCAATACCGTCGTGAGGGTTGGAGCAACAACCTCATGCTGGCGGTTCAGACCACGGTAAGACCTGACACATTGGCCGCGACTATCCGAGAACAAGTGCGCGCGCTCGATCCGGACCAACCGGTCACGAGTATCAGAACGGCGGACCAGTTGCTTCTTCGCACGCTTTCGGAAGCGAAATTTACACTGCTGTTGTTTGGCCTGTTTGCCGTGCTCGCCCTCGTCCTGGCAGCAATTGGAATCTACGGCGTGATGGCCACCGCTGTGACCCAGCGAACTCACGAGATTGGCCTGCGCATGGCGTTGGGCGCGCAGAAGCTTGATGTTTTACGGTTGGTTATCGGCGAGGGAATGATTCAGGTGTTCATTGGAATTGTCGCTGGCCTGGCGGCGGCGTTGGCGCTAACCAGGTTGATGTCGAGTTTGTTGTTTGGAGTAAGCGCAACTGATCCAGTAACCCTGGCGCTGATTACGTTGTTGCTTGCGTCGGTGGCCTTGCTGGCCTGCTACCTACCGGCGCGACGGGCGACCAAGGTCGATCCGTTGGTGGCACTGAGGTACGAGTGATCTCGATCTCAGATTTCAAATTTGAGACCTGAGATTGAAGGGAGAAACAACGATGCTGACAACAATCTGGCACGACCTGCGTTACGCAGCCCGAATGCTTCGGAACAAGCCCGGGTTTACGGCGGTCGCTATTATCACGCTCAGTCTCGGCATAGGCGCGAATACCGCCATTTTCAGTGTGGTCGACGCAGTACTGCTGCGCCCGCTGCCGTTTCCTAAACCGGAGAACATCGTGCTTGTGCGCGACGATCTGACCGGTCGCCAGGCGGAAAACGTTGGCATCTCCGTTGATGAGCTGAAGGATTTTCAGGAACGCTCCGGCGTCTTCGAGGAGATTTCCGCGCTCTGGCCCATCGATGCAAATCTCACCGGCTCTGATCGACCTGAGCGCATCGAAGTGCTTGCCGTCAGTCCCAATTACTTTTCACTCCTGGGAGCAAATGCACAACTGGGACGAGTGTTTGGGCCACAGGACCAGGCCGCCGGCTTCGCCGAAGGAGTGGTCATCAGCGATGGCCTCTGGCGCCGCTTGTTTGCATCGGACCCAAACGTTCTCGGCCGCAAGGTCTACATGGACACCGATCTTTACAGCATCGTCGGCGTTATGCCGCCGGGCTTTCGGCATCCGGGCAAGACCCTGCGCAACGACGTCGAAATGTGGGCCACTGCGGGATACACCGGCAACCCTTTCCCGCCGCCGCAGCGCAATCAACGGATGCTGCCGGGTGCTATTGGGCGAATAAGGCCGGAGCTCACGCTGCCGCAGGCGCAGGCGAAGCTTGATGCTTTTGTCGCCAATCTTCGAAGTGAGTTCGCCAAAGATTATCCGCCGGAAGCGGGCTGGACCGTGCGGCTTATGCCGGCGCGCGAAACACTCGTCGGCAATGTGCAGACCACGCTCCTGCTGCTGCTCGGCGCGGTCGGGTTGGTACTGCTGATCGGCTGCGTGAATATCGCGAACCTTTTGCTGGCCCGTTCGTCGGCGCGTCAGCGTGAGATGTCTATTCGCCTGGCGATGGGAGCAAGCCGCGGGCGGCTGGTGTTGCAGCTGTTGATTGAGAGTTTGCTGCTCTCTTTTTTGGGTGGCGCTGTCGCTCTGTTAATAGTGACGCTGCTGAAAAACTTATTGCTGAGCCTGGTGCCCGGCAACACGCCGCGTCTTCACGAAGTCGGTGTTAACGGCAGCGTATTGCTGTTCGTCTTCCTCGTCTCAGCTCTCACCGGTTTGCTCTTCGGCCTCATTCCCGCATTGCAGGCCTCTCGGCCTGACATGGTGGTTAACTTGAAAGAAGGCAGCCAGGGCGCCGGTTCGGGTGCACGTCATCATCGCTTCCGCAGCGGGTTAGTGGTGGTGGAGTTTGCACTGTCGCTGATTCTGATGATCGCAGCCGGGCTGCTGTTGCGAAGTTTCGGAAGGCTGATGGAAGTGAATCCCGGTTTCGACGCGAGCAATGTGCTGATGGCACGCATCTGGTTGCCCGTGCCCAATAATCCGGAGCGCGATCCTTATCGACCGGCAGTGAAACGTGCTGGTTTCATGAAGGAGGTCTTGCGCCGGACGAGCGCGTTGCCGGGGGTGAAATACGCGGCAATTGGCAGTGGCAATGGTGTGCCGTTGATGGACGAGACCAATCCAGGCACGTTCACAATCGAGGACCAGCCAGTTACCGATGGCAACCTTCCGCGCTCCAAATTCACTGCCGTTAGCCCTGACTACTTCCGCGTGCTCGGCACGCCGCTCATTCGCGGGCGCTTCTTTGAAGCGGGAGACGATGTCGAGGCAGCAGCTCGAGTCGCGCTGATCGATGAAACGTTCGTGCGACGGTTTTTTCCAAACACCGATCCAATCGGCCGGCGTATCAAACCTGGCCCGCGCGAGTCGAAAGCTCCCTGGCTCACGATCGCCGGTGTAGTCGGCAATATTAAAACGGACGGCTTCGACAAACCGGATCAGCCGCACATCTATCTGCCGATCCTGCAAATGCCTGGTTACTCCATGGCCGTGTACGTGCGGACCGAAGGGAACCCTGCCGGGTTGGCCCAGGCACTCAGGCAAGAGGTGCAAGCGGTAGATCCAAACCTGCCACTCTTCGGCGAGCAAACAATGGAAACGCTGGTGGCGACTTCATTGGCCCAACGTCGATTTGCGATGCGGGTGGTGGCGCTGTTCGGCGTGCTGGCCCTCTTCTTGGCAGGCATCGGCATTTACGGTGTGATGGCATATTCCGTCACGCAACGAACGCGCGAAATTGGAATCCGCCTGGCGCTGGGAGCCAGCAGGAGATCGATTCTTAGTTGGCTATTACGACAGGGAATGCGTCTGACGTTGATTGGTGTCGCCTTGGGCTTGATTGGAGCGCTGGCGCTCGGGCGTTTGCTGCGCGGTCTCCTATTTGGGATCGCCCCCACGGATGTCGTCACCTACGGCGGCCTGACCCTGCTGCTGGCTGCGGTCGCTTTGCTGGCTTGTTACATACCGGCGCGCCGAGCAACGAAAGTCGATCCCTTGATTGCGTTGAGGTACGAATGATCTTTGGAGTGCGCTGATCTGTCAGCGCTTTGATTTCGGTCGCGACCCTGTCGCGACCACCGGGGGTTGAAGCTATCAAAGGCGCAGGGCGTCAAGCCGCCCTGGACCCAAAGCGCTGACAGGTCAGCGCACTCCAAAGTACGAGCTTTTAATGATGAGTCTGAAGAAGGTGCGTCATGAATACATTGTTGCGTGATCTGCGTTACTCGCTTCGTCTGCTGCTCAAGAGTCCGGGGTTTACGGCTGCGGCCGTATTCTCGATCGCACTCGGCATCGGCGCGAACACGACTGTTTTCAGCGTTATCAATGCGGTGCTGCTGAAGTCTCTGCCTTACAAAGATCCGGGCACCCTCATGCTCGTTTGGGGAGACTCGGGTGAGCAGAACTTGAAAAAACATAACCAGGTTTCCGCCACAGACGTCGCCGACTACCGCTCCCAAACCACCGCCTTCGAGGATATCGCGACCTACGGCGGTTGGTTTCCGATCATGTCGGGCGGCAGTGAAGCGGAGAGAATTCCTGCCATTCAGGTGGGAGACGGCTTTTTCAAAGTGATGAAAGGTGAGCCGATCCTGGGCCGCGTATTCACACCCGAGGAACAGCAGGACGGCAAAGACTTCGTCGTAGTTCTCAGTCATGCGTTGTGGCAACGGCGTTTTGGCGCTGACCCCAACATTGTCGGGAAGTCAGTTCTGCTGAATGCTCGCCCTTACAACATCGTCGGCGTGATGGGCCCGGAATTTCGCCCGCTGCCTGAAACACTCGTTTCACCTGAAGGTCAATTTTACCGGCCTGTCGCGGAAACCTATGACGACACAGCGCGCGATGAGCGTCACTTGCGCGCGATTGCGCGCTTGAAGCCGGGGGCAACGATCGCGCAAGCGCAGAGTGAACTAGACGTCATCGCCAAACGGTTGCAGGAACAGCATCCGACCACTAACAAGAACCAGGGTGCTGCCGTAGTTTCCATTACGGACGAGATCGTCGGCGGCATACGCCCGACGTTGTGGCTTGTGTTCGGTGCGGTCGTCTTCGTGTTGCTCGTCGCTTGCGCAAACGTCGCCAATCTGTTGCTGGCCCGCGCGACAGTCCGCGAAAAAGAGATAACGATTCGTTCGGCGATCGGCGCCGGTCGGGGACGTTTAGTTCGTCAACTAATGACTGAAAGCTTTCTTCTGTCACTGGTGGGCGGCGCGCTTGGTTTGTTGTTCGCCATTTGGGGCACGGGGCTGGTTGCCTCGGCGGGAGCGCAGATCAACCCCATGCTGCAAAACACCCAAATCGATTGGCGTGTGCTTGGATTTACGTTTGGGATTTCAATAATCACAGGACTGGTATTCGGACTCGCTCCGGCTTTACAGAGTTCCAATCCGAACCTGGTTGAATCGCTCAAAGAGTCTGGTCGTGGGTCCGGTGCGTCGGGTCATCGCAACCGCCTCAGAAGCGCGCTGGTTGTATCAGAGATCGCCTTGACTCTGGTGCTGCTGGTTTGTGCCGGGTTGCTGATCAGAAGCGTGATGCGTTTGAAAAGTGTCGACACCGGCTTCAATCCAAAAAACGTTCTCGGGATGAACATCGGTTTGCCAGCCGCCAAATATCCGAAACCGGAAAACCAAATCGCGTTTTACAAACAAGTCACGGAACGAATCGCGGCTTTGCCGGGCGTGAAAGCGGCAGCCACGACCACTGTGTTGCCTCTCAGCGACAACTTCGATGGGCGAGGTCTGATCGTTGAAGATCAGCCGCGCGTGCGCGGCGAAGAAATTTCGGTCGATCTCTACGTGGCTACTCCGGATTATTTGCGTGCCATGGAGATCCCCTTGCTGCAGGGGCGCGGCATAACTGAACAGGACACCGCGGATTCCTTCAAAGTGGCGCTGGTAAATAAGACCATGGCCGCGCAGTTATGGCCCAACCAGGATCCACTCGGCAAACGCATCAAGTTTCCCGGCAGCGAAAAGAATCCGCAGCCCTGGCGAACCGTAGTGGGCGTAGTGACTGACGTGGCCCAGTACGCTTTGGATAAACAGGCGCCAATGCAGATGTATCTGCCACACCAGCAGTTTCCCACTTCCTTCAATTCCATCGTTGTTAAAACTGAGGGCGATCCGGCTGCGATGACCAACGCTATCAGGCGCGAGATTCAGGCTGTCGATAAAGACCAGGCGGTTTTCAAAATCACTACCCTGGAACAGTTACTTAACCAGTCAATCCTGATCAGAAAGTTCTTCATGACTCTGCTGCTGGTGTTTGCCGCGGTGGCGCTGATCCTGGCGGCAGTCGGAATCTACGGCGTGATGTCGTACGTCGCTTCGCAGCGAACACACGAAATCGGAATACGAATGGCGCTCGGCGCGCAGGCGAGGGACGTTCTGAAGTTAGTTATGGGAAACGGAATGGCGCTGGCACTGGCGGGAGTGATTCTCGGTTTGGGCGTTGCTCTCGCGGTCACACGTGTGATGGCGGGACTGTTGTTTGGAGTTACCGCCACCGACACCGCGACGTTTGTTACGGTCTCGGTGGGCCTAATCGCAATTGCTCTATTGGCTTGCTACATCCCGGCGCGACGCGCGACGAAAGTCGATCCGCTGGTGGCGTTGAGATACGAGTAGGTTTTTTGGAATGCGCTGACCTGTCAGCGCTTTCGTTCGGTCGCGACCTGTCGCGACCCGGGTTGCATTCAGAACAGTTTCGAATTTGGGCGACAGGTCGCCCAAGACGAAAGCGCTGACAGGTCAGCGCACTCCAAATAGGGGAGGGCCATGCAAAGTCTCTTACAGGATCTACGCTTCGGCATACGAATGCTGGGCAAGAGCAAAGGCTTCACCATGGTAGCCGTGCTTTCACTGGCGCTTGGGATTGGTGCGAACACCGCCCTATTCAGTTTGGTGGATGCCGTCCTGCTAAAGACCTTGCCTGTCGCCGAGCCGGAGCGATTGGTGCTGTTTGCATGGCAGGCCGGGCTTCCCTTCAGAGTTAATGGCATGAGCGGCACGTCGTTCGTCCCTGGGCCGCCGGGCACGCGCGGGCTTTCGCTGTTTCGTTACGAAGTTTTTGAAAAGATGCGCCAGGCGCGGACGCAAGCGACGGAAAGTCACCTCGGCGATTTCTTTGCTTTCGCACCGATACATGAAGTGAACGCGGTAGTGGGCGATCAGGCGGAGATCCTCAACGGGCAAGCCGTGTCCGGCGGCTATTACGCCGGGCTGAAGTTGCAGCCTAGCCTGGGACGCGCCATTACTGACGATGATGACAAGCCAGGCGCAACGCCGGTGGTAGTGCTCAGCCACCAGTTTTGGCAGGAGCGATTCGACGCCAACCCAGCGGTCATCGGCCAACCACTCAAACTCAACAAGCAGTCATTCACAATCATCGGCGTGACGCCGCCCGCGTTCACCAGTACCTTGCAAGTGGATTATTACCCGGCGGTCACCGTCCCGTTTGCCTGCGAGCCGTTGCTGCGGGGCGAACGCAGCAACCTGGGAACGGCGAACGAACCGGGCGTCTGGTGGATAAACCTGATGGGCCGGCTCAAGCCGGGCGCGACCCAGGAACAGGCGCGCGACAGCTTGAGCGGCGCATTCCAGGCCGCCGCATTGGAGCTCATGCCGCCACCGCGCAAAGCGAACCAACCGGTGCAACTCGAACCTAAAGATTACCCGCGCCTGATTGCCGAATCCGGCAGCCGTGGGATGCTGGACACGCGCAGAAGTTATTCACCCGCCATCTATGGCCTGTTCCTTGTCGTGGCGGTGGTGCTGCTGATTGCCTGCGCCAATGTCGCCAACCTATTGCTGGCGCGGGCCGCCTTGCGCGGCGCAGAGATTAGTGTGCGGCTGGCGGTCGGCGCGGGGCGTTGGCGTCTGGTTCGGCAACTGTTGACGGAAAGTGTGCTGCTCGCGGCGTTGGGCGGCGCAGTCGGCGTGCTCTTCGCGTTGTGGGGCAAGAGCGCGCTGCTGGCGCTGACTGACAAACACACAGGAATTTTGCCCAATGGCGTTGACCTCAGTCTGAACTGGCGTGTACTGGCTTATACGCTGGCAATTTCGCTCCTGACGGGCGTGCTGTTTGGTTTGGCGCCGGCGTGGCGCGCAACGAGCCAGGATTTGACGACGACGCTCAAACAGAGTCGCCGCACAACGGGCGCGGTGTCACGCTTGAGTAAAGCGCTGATCGTTGCGCAGGTTGCGCTGTCGTTGTTGTTATTGGTCGGCGCGGGTTTGTTCATCCGCACGCTCTACAACCTGCGACAAGTCAACCTGGGCTTCAACCAGGAGAACCTCTTACTCTTCAGATTGCAGCCGCAACAGAACGGGTACAAAGACGAACGGCTCGTGCAGTTCTATCAGCAACTGCTGGCGCGTTTGGATCAGCTGCCCGGCGTCCGCGCGGCGACGTTCGCTCGCGTCCCGCTCATCGCGGATGAAAACTGGTTCAACGACATCCTGCTGCCGGGCGAGACGGAAAAGACTGCGGCGCGGCACGAAACTATGCGACAAATGGCGCGCGAAAACTATTTTGCGACGCTGGAAATCCCGCTGCTGAGTGGGCGCAACTTCACGGCGCAGGATGACAGCCGGGCGCCTAACGTCGCCATCGTCAATCAAACCTTCGCGCGCCAATTCTTCCCCGGCGAAGTCGCGCTCGGCAAGCGTGTCAATATCGAAGGCGAACGTGAAGTCGAGATCGTCGGGCTGGTCGCCGACACCAAGTACAGAAGCCAGCGCGAAGAGATTAAGCCGCTGCTTTACACGCCGTGGCAGCAGGAAGGCCCGAGCGTAGGCGAGATGTATTTCACCTTGCGCACAGCGGGCGAACCGACTGCGCTCGCCGCCACAGTGCGCCAGGTTGTGCGCGAATTGGACAGCAATCTGCCGGTTACGGAAGTCAGCACGCAAACAGCACGCGCGCAGGCTACATTGGGCCAGGAACGCCTGTCTGCCCGGCTCTTGAGTTTCTTCGGCGGGCTGGCACTCTTGCTCGCTGCCATAGGACTTTCGGGCGTGTTGGCCTATTCGGTTGCACAACGCACAAATGAGATCGGCATTCGCATGGCGCTCGGCGCCCAGGCCGCCAATGTCTTGCGACTGGTGATTTGGCAAGGGATAAAGCTGGTGCTACTGGGGCTGGCCGTTGGCGCATTCAGTGGTTACGCGTTAAAGCGCCTGCTGGCCAGCCAATATTTCGCGAGCAGCGACTGGCAGCAGCAAATGGCTCAGCAGCTTTACGACGTGAGTGCGACTGATCCATGGACGTTTGCTGCCATTGCGTCGCTGCTGATGCTGGTGGCCCTGATTGCTAGCTGGCTGCCCGCGCGCAAGGCCGCGCAAGTAGATCCGCTGGAGGCACTGAGATACGAATAACTTTGATCTGAGATCTCAGATTTGAGATTTCAGATTGTGACTGGAGAACGACGATGCATAAAGTGTGGCAGGACCTGCGCTACGGCGTGCGCATGTTACTCAAGAACCCTGGAATTACATTCGTAGTAATTCTGGCGCTGGCGCTCGGTATTGGCGCCAACACCGCGATCTTCAGCGTGGTTGACGCGGTGCTGCTCAGGCCGCTGCCGTATCCGGAGTCTGATCGGCTGGTATTCCTCAATGAAACCAGCAGGTCCATGGATGAGATTTCAGTTTCTTATCCCAACTTCACTGACTGGCGCAACCAGAATCAGTCGTTCGAAAAGATCGGCGTTTACAACCGCAGTAGCTACAACCTGACCGGCGTGGGCGAAGCCGAACGAATCGTTACGGGCCAGATGTCTGCCGATTTGTTTGCCGCCCTGCGCGTTAATCCGGCGTTGGGCCGTTTGTTTACTAACGACGAAGACAAGCCTGGGGCAGCGCCGGTTGTGGTCCTTGGTGATCCTTTGTGGCAGCGACGATTTGGTGGCCAGGCAGGAATTCTCAATCAACAACTTACGCTCAACGGCAAGAGCTACACCGTGATCGGAATAATGCCGCCGGGTTTTCAGTTTCCCACTCGCGTGGAGATGTGGGTGCCGGTGGGCCAACTCTCGGGCGAGCCGAGCTGGCAACAGCGCGGCAATCATCCGGGGCTATACGGAGTGGCGCGTCTGAAGCCGGGCGTGACGTTCGCGCAAGCGAAAGCGGAGATGGACAACATTGCCTCGAACCTGGAAAAGCAATATCAGGATTCCAACGCCGGCAATGGCATTGGCGTGCGACCGCTGCTGGAAATTTTCGCCAGCGATATACGACGCGCGCTCTGGGTGTTGTTTGCGGCGGTAGCTTTTGTGCTGCTAATCGCCTGCGCCAACATCGCCAATTTGTTGTTGGCCCGGGCTCAGTCGCGGCAAAAGGAGATGGCGATTCGTGCGGCCATGGGCGCAGGCCGCTGGCGCATCGCGCGGCAACTGCTGACGGAAAGCGTGCTGCTTGCACTAATCGGCGGTTCGCTCGGAATCCTGTTTGCCCGCTGGGGCATCGCGCTAATTTTGTACATCAGTCCCGACGCTATTCCGCGAGCCAAAGAGATCAGTCTTGACTGGCGTGTGCTCGCGTTCACGATTGGTTTGTCATTCGTAACCGGCGTGCTGTTTGGACTCGTCCCCGCGTTGCAAGCCGGCGTAGTTGACGTACATGAGACGCTGAAAGAAACCGGCCGCGGCACGTCTGGCAAGCACTGGCTGCGCAGCTCGCTCGTGATAGCCGAGGTTGCGACCACGCTGGTGTTGCTGGTCGGAGCAGGTCTCATGATTCGCAGTTTCTACCGGCTGCAGAAAGTGAATCCTGGATTTTCTTACGATCACCTGACGAGTTTTAGTGTGGCGCTGCCGCAAAAGAAATACGCGAACAACGAACAGCAAGAGCAGTTTTATAACCGGCTACTGGAAAACTTGCGCGGCTTGCCAGGTGTGGAAGCAACTGCCGCAGCCTCTGGCTTGCCGCTCGGTAACAACGGCTGGCAGACGTCGTTCACAGTTGACGGTCAACCACCTCCGCCGCGCGAGCAGACGCCTCTAATGGAAGCATGCCTGGTAACGCCTGACTATTTTCGCACCATGAACATTCCGTTGAGGAGCGGCCGGTATTTCAATGACCATGATGACAGGTCTGCGCTGATTGGTAAGGACCTCAGCAAATACAGCGAGACCGAACGCGAAATCGCGGCGCTGAATTCAATTGTGATTGATGAAGAGTTTGCCCGCCGCTATTGGCCCAACGAAGAAGCGGTCGGCAAACGCATCAGGCTCGGTAACGACACCGATCCGAAGACGCCAGTGCTAACAGTCTTAGGTGTGGTTGGCCGCGTCAAGATGGAAGGCCTGGGCACGGACTCGAAACGCGTGCAGGGTTATTTTCCCTACGCGCAAATTCCCAGCGGCGGCATGACAGTGATTCTCAAATCCGCTGGCGATCCGAATCAATTGATCGCGGCGGTGCGCCAGCAGGTGAAGGCAGTCGATCCAGATCAACCGATTTACAGCATTCGATCAATGGACGATATCCGCGCGGAATCGGTCGCGCCGGAACGACTGAATCTAACGCTACTGAGCCTGTTTGCGGGTATCGCATTAGTGCTCGCTATCGTTGGTATCTACGGCGTGATGTCTTACACAGTGACACAACGAACACACGAGATTGGCATTCGCATGGCGATTGGCGCGCAACCGCGCGATGTGTTCCGCATGGTGATTCGTCAGGGGATGATGCTGGCCTTGATAGGAGTTGCCTGCGGGCTGGTAGGGGCGTTTGGTCTAACGCGCCTGATGGCGAGCATGCTGTTCGGCGTTGAACCAACCGATCCGGCGACGTTCGGTGCGATCGCCGTGTTACTGACCGGAGTGGCTTTGATTGCGTGTTACGTCCCGGGACGACGCGCGACGAAAGTTGATCCGGTGGTTTCACTTAGATACGAATGATTTTTTGGAGTGCGCTGACCTGTCAGCGCTTTGGTCCTGGGCGGCTTGATGCCCAGACCGTTCCTTAGCTTCGGCGTAGAAGGGTCGCGACAGGTCGCGACCGACCCAAAGCGCTGACAGGTCAGCGCACTCCAAAGGTAATACGAGGAAAAATTATGGACAGCATTTGGCAAGATATTCGTTACGGAATTCGCGGTCTTCTTAAGCGACCGGCCTTCACGGCAGTGGCGCTGATAATCCTGGCCCTGGGCATCGGCGCCAACACGGCGATCTTCACTTTAATAAACGCGGTAGTGCTGAAACCGTTGCCGGTGAACAACCCCGAAGAGCTGGTGCTTTTCAATGAAAAGGCGAGCGAGGGAACGCGCACTTCAGACGGTGACCTCACCGCCGGACGTTGGGATCTCTTTTCCTATAGCTCGTATCGCTACTTCCGCGAACACGATGCTTCATTCCAGGAGTTGAGCGCATTTCGTAGTGGCGAAAGCCGGCTTAGCGTGAGGCGAACGGACGCGCAACCGGGTCAGGCTGCGGAACGCGCTTCGGGTCATCTCGTGTCTGGAAATTATTTTGCGGTGCTCGGGGTTAACGCGATGCAGGGTCGCGTACTTACAAATGATGACGACTTGCCCGCGGCCAATCCCGCAGCCGTCATCAGCAACGGTTACTGGGAACTGAAGTTGAATCGCGACCCACAGGTAATCGGTAAGAACATCCTGTTGAATGGCACGGCTTTTACAATCGTGGGCGTAATGCCGCCACAGTTTTTCGGCACGCGCGTGCGTCGTTCACCGGATTTTTGGCTGCCGCTCGCGTTTCAACCTCAAATCGAACTACGCAGGCCATATCGTGACGATAATACCGTCTATTGGTTGAACCTGATTGGACGCCTGAAACCAGGGGTCTCGCTGGCACAAGCACAGGCGGGCGTTAACCTTGAACTGCGACAATTCCTTACCGAGCAGTCCGGCAGCCAGCTTAAGGATGAGACGCGGCTGGCCATTCAAAACAGCTACGTGACTCTTGCGCCGGGCGCGCGCGGAATTTCCGGACTTCGATCCTTCTATTCGCAGGCACTGAGAATGCTGATGGTGATCGTCGCGCTCGTTTTGCTGATAGCGTGCGCGAATGTGGGTAATCTTCTGTTGTCACGCGCGGCCGCGAGACAACCAGAGATTTCACTACGTCAGGCGTTGGGCGCGAGCCGCGCGCGATTGGTCCGTCAACTGCTCACTGAAAGCCTGTTGCTCGCCGTTATCGGCGGTATCGCCGGCATCATACTGGCCCAGTGGGGCGTTAGCTTATTGGTTGCGCGCCTGGCGGCAACCTCGCCACTGGATGTTAAGCCTGACGCCTCAGTGCTGTTGTTCACACTCGGGGTTTCGCTCGCCGCTGGGGTGCTGTTCGGGATTGCTCCCGCGCTGCGAGCTACGAAACTTGATCTGACGTCGGCACTGAAAGAGAAGTCGAGCCGGGGAAGAAAGCGCCGGTTCAACCTGGGGTCTGCGCTGGTGGTCGCGCAGGTAGCGGTCTCGCTCATTCTATTGGTCGGTGCAGGGTTGTTTGCTCGCAGCCTTATTAACCTTCAACAAGAGGACCTTGGTTTTAATCGCGACAATGTGCTGCTCGCGAGCGTCGACACGCGACTTGCCGGCTACAAGCCTGAGGAATTGAGCGCACTTTATCGGCAGCTGCATGAGCGCCTCAGCGCACTGCCGAATGTTCAGTCGGCGACTATCGCAAGTTTCAGCCCGATGTCCGGGTCCAGCACCAACAGCTCCGTTACGGTTCGTGGATACACCCCAAACAAGGGCGAGAACATGAACGTGACTGACATGTTCATCGGACCTGACTTTTCCGAAACGCTCGGCGTGCCGCTGTTGCTGGGTCGCGATATCGGCTTACAAGACCTGCCGAATTCTCCCAAGGTCGGACTAGTTAATCAGTCGTTCGCACGGGCCTTTTTCGGCGATCAAAATCCAATCGGCCGCCGCATCACGTTTGAGGACGATTCGGATAAAGATGATTTCGAAATCGTCGGGGTACTTGGCGACTCGAAATACGATAGTGCTAAAGAACAAGCTGAGCGGACAGTCTTCCGCCCGATTTTGCAGGTGCAGGATCAGCAGGCCTTCAACAACGTTTTGGAGTTACGGACTGCCGTCGATCCTTTGAGCTTGTCGGCAGAAGTACGGGCGGCCATTGCGCAAGTGAACGACAAGCTGCCGATTCTGAACCTGACCAGTCTTCGCGTTCAAACTGACGAAGCGCTCAAGCAGGAAAAATTAATCGCTCAATTGGTGAGCTTCTTTGGATTGCTGGGCTTGTTGCTTTCGTGTGTCGGACTGTACGGCATCATGGCCCATGCGGTGGTGCGCCGCACGAATGAAATCGGCATTCGCATGGCGCTGGGCGCCGAGCGTGGCCATATAGTTTGGATGGTGCTGAGGGAAAGCCTGCTGCTGGTGGCTATTGGTTTGATCGTCGGGATACCGGCGGCCTGGGCGGCAGCCAATCTGATTTCCAGTCAACTTTACGGCGTTAATCCGAGCGACCCGGTAAGCCTGGTGACGGCGGCTCTATCGCTGACGGCGGTAGCGGCGCTGGCCGGATATCTGCCGGCCAGGAAAGCATCGCGCGTCAATCCGTTGATTGCGCTTCGATACGAATAATTCTGGAGTGCGCTGACCTGTCAGCGCTTTGGGTCGATCGCGACTTGTCGCGACCAGCGCGCGCGGCGAACAACTAACGATTGGGGCGTCAGGCCGCCCCTGACCAAAGCGCTGACAGGTCAGCGCACTCCAAAATGGAAACGAGGATATATGGAAAATCTTTGGCAAGACATTCGTTACGGCATTCGATCGCTTTTGAAGCATCCGGGTTTCACGGCCATCGCGGTGCTCACTTTGTCGCTTGGCATTGGGGCAAACAGCGCGATGTTCAGCACGGTGAACGCAGTGTTACTGCGTCCGCTTCATTATCCCGACCCAGAGCGCATCGTGCTGCTTGAGGGCGTGAACGCCAACGCCGGCATTACCGATAGCAATATGTCGATACCGGACTTTGCGGATTGGCAACAACAGAATCAGGTGTTCGAGCAACTCGCCGGTTATGTCTCCGGAGGTTCACTGCTGACCAGCGGCGACGAAACAGAACGCGTGCGCGCCAGTGGGGTTACTACCGACTTCTTTCCCTTATTTCGGACCACCGCTTTCAGGGGGCGCACTCTGCAGGCTGACGATTCCGAAAAGGGACGCAATCCCGTAGTCGTACTTAGCTATGGTCTCTGGCAGCGTCGCTTTGGCGCCGCGGAGAATGTAGTTGGCACCACGGTGACACTCTCCGGGAGGAGCACAACCATTGTCGGCGTTATGCCTGCCGGTTTCGATTATCCAGCGCAATCGGAACTTTGGGTGCCTTATCCGATCGACGCGCCTGCCGAGCGACGAGACAATCGTTTTTTCAACGTGGTCGCGCGCCTCAAGCCGGGCGTGCCGGTTGAGCAGGCCCAGGCATCACTGGACATGATCAACCAGCGATTGGCGCAAAGCTACGTGGAAACAAATACCGGCTGGAATGTGCGCGTGATCAATTTGCAGGAACGCCTCGTGGGGTCTATGCGCAAGTCTTTGCTGGTACTGCTGGGCGCAGTCGCATTCGTTTTACTGATTGCGTGCGCCAACGTCGCCAACCTATTGCTGGCCCGCGGCACCGGTCGACAAAAAGAGATCGCGCTGCGTGCGGCGCTCGGCGCCAGCCGCTGGAGAGTAACGCGGCAACTATTGACTGAGAGCCTCCTGCTGTCTGTCATCGGTGGCGGCATCGGATTGACGCTTAGTTTTTGGCTGACGAAGCTGTTCATTTCCGTCAGTCCTCCGAATACGCCGCGGTTTGATGAAATCAAACCAGACGCACGCGTTTTCTTGTTCACCCTGGGACTCACGATCCTAACCGGCATTATTTTTGGTATCGCGCCAGCATTGCAGGCGTCGCGGACCGATCTAAGCGGCGGCCTGAAAGAGGGAAGTCGCACTGGCTCGGGCGGATCGCATAACAAGCGGCTGCGAAGCATGATGATGGTTTCGGAGATTGCCCTGTCGTTCGTGCTGCTTGTTGGCGCCGGCCTGCTAATCAAGAGTTTCATGCGGCTGCGCGATGTTAGTCCCGGCTTCACGCCTGACAATGTTTTGACCATGCGCGTGTCGCTGCCGTCGTCGAAGTATCCGATAGGCGAGCCCCGGATCCAGATACTCAGGCAAACACTTGAGCATCTGCAGTCAATTCCTGGCATTCAATCAGCCGGCGCGGTGTTGAGTCTGCCGCTCGGCGGCGACACGTTCAACGTTGGTCGCTCCTATATTCGCGAAGGCCGGCCGGCGACCCCTGAGGAATCAACCAGCGCCGGTTACCTCGCGGCGACGCCAAATTATTTTCGCGCGCTGCAAATTCCGTTGGTGGCCGGACGAGCCTTCAGCGATCAGGACACCGAACAAACTACAAAAGTCGTAATCGTAAACGAGACCATGGCGCGCCAGCTTTGGCCGGGAGAAAGTCCGCTCGGTAAACGCATCACCATCTGGCGCGACGAAAAGTTTCCGCGCGAAATCGTGGGAGTGGTCGGCGACACCAAGCCGTCGCTTGACACTGAAGCGGGCAAGCAAATGTATGTGCCTTACGCGCAGGACTCCGGCTGGAATGGCATGTCTCTCGTGATTCGCACCACTGGCGATCCCCTCGCGAGCGTTGCCGCTGCGCGCAACGAAATCCGATCTATCGACAAGGGTATACCGATTTTCAACGTCAAAACGATGAACGACGTGCTCGCCGTTTCGGTGGCGCCACAACGCATGTCGATGTTGTTGTTGACGGCGTTTGCTGCAATGGCCCTGCTGCTGGCGATGATCGGAATTTACGGCGTCACCGCTTACTACGTTAGCCAACGCACCCAGGAGATCGGGATTCGCATCGCACTCGGAGCCCAGGTAAGCGACGTGATGAAACTGGTTTTGAAGAACGGCATGGCGCTGGCTGTAATCGGTGTCGGCCTGGGATTGGCGGGCGCTTTCGCGCTTACCCGATTGATGTCCAGTTTGTTGTTTGCAGTTAAGCCTACGGACGCAGCCACCTTTTTAATTGTTTCCGTTTGCCTGCTTGTCACCGCGTTGCTCGCTTCGTATTTGCCGGCGCGCCGCGCAACGAAAGTGGATCCGCTGGTGGCGCTGCGTTACGAATAAGTTGTGGAGTGCGCTGACCTGTCAGCGCTTTGGTTCGTCGCGACCTGTCGCGACCAGTGTGGGCCGAAGCTACCGAAAGAGTAGGGCGTCAAGCCGCCCTGGATCAAAGCGCTGACAGGTCAACGCACTCCAAACAAGAGGAGGCATGATGCTAAGACTACTGCACGACCTGCGTTACGCGGTTCGCACCCTGTTGAAGAAACCTGGCTTTACGCTGATCGCCGTGATGAC
>DASZDU010000459.1:0-6630 GCA_035941655.1 Pyrinomonadaceae bacterium
CCTGTCAGCGCTTTAGTCGGTTGCGACCTGTCGCAACCTCTATGGACTGCTTATGCGCAACAAGGCGGCGTCAAGCCGCCGCCGAGCCAAAGCGCTGACAGGTCAGCGCACTCCAAAGATCATTTTGAATGAACAATGGTTATCACCTGATCGTAACTCTGTCATCAAAAGCGAAAGGATGCCGCAATGGACAGCAGATATTATCCCGGTGTTGAAGCAGACGTCTTCAAGCTCGTATCTGAGCTTCGCAGTATTTTTGATCAGGACTATGAAGTGCAAACTATGCACGTCGCTTCAACTACAGTTGTGCAAGCGCGAAAGTCTAGCACGTTGCGGGATCTTACCGGGCTGTCCGCGGCCCTGACAATCAGGATCACGCCGGAAGCCGGCGGCACGCGTGTGGATATTGGAATGCAGAAGTGGTTGGATAAGGCAGCCATTGCAGCCGTGGCTGTGTTGCTTTCCGCAGGCTTGCTAGCCGCCGTGCCAGCGCTCGGTGCTTACTGGCAATACAAACTCACTGAAGACGCCTGGAAAATAGTTGAAGGTTATATGTCACGCAAAACCGGCGGATACGTGCCTCCACGGACCGGCCGCTGCGGGAGTTGCGGCGCAGCTCACCCAGCGGGTTCGGCATTCTGTTCCTCGTGCGGCGCAAAGTTGTAGTTTTTTTGGAGTGCGCCGACCTGTCAGCTCTTTTGGTCCGCAGGCGGCCTTATGCCTGCATTAGAGGTGATCTGCAGATGTGAGAGTCGCGCCACGTCGCGACCGACTAAGGCGCTGACAGCTCAGCGCACTCCAAAGTCGTCATTGACTTGGCTAAGGGATCGTCGTATCGTTCCGCCGCTCGCACAGCTTTCAACATTTGTCAGCTCGGATCTGCTCGGGCTTTCTACCTGCCAATCGTTTTGAATTTTTTCGACCAAGCGCCACTGGCGCCTGGACAGTATTCCCTACGTTCTTGTACTAACCGCAACCGCAGTCGAGCGCTGATGAAAGCAACTGCGAACTTAAGCTAAACCTGAAACCAAAAAACTCCCCGGAGGTATTTTGCTATGAGAAAGTCTCTCTTGTTTTTTGTAGTTGTCACCCTGCTCTCAATGTTCTCCCAGGTCCTTGCTCAAGAACCGGCGATGCCAGGTCCGCCCCCAGTTGTGCTGATCGTACGTGAAGACATCAAGCCTGGAATGATGGCCACCCACAATAGGCACTCGGCCGAGTTTGCTACCATCTTTAACAAGCTTCAAACGCCGAATCACCGAATCGCGATGGTGCCCGTAGCCGGAAGCGAGAATGAAGTTATCTATGTCACCGGGGCCGGTACCTTTGCCGAATTGGAAAGTATGCAAAAAGCTACGGACGATAAGCTGGCGCTTGCCGGCGGCAACATGAAGGCTGACCTTGACCGGCTTGATAAGGAAGCCCCGGCCCTGCACGCTGGCATGCGTGACATGTTCGCGGTCTTCCGCCCGGAGCTAAGCTACAACCCTGGGGTCAAGATAGCGACGATGCGGTATTTTGCAGTGAACACGGTTCGGGTTCGGCCCGGCCAGGAAGCACAATACCTGGAATATGTGAACGGCGTGATTAAGGCGGCACGCGACAAAGCCAAGGCCGACCTTCATGTGGCGGCGTTCCAGGTTATCGCTGGTTCAGCGAACACGACCTACATGTTCTTCAGGCCAATGAAATCGCTGGCTGAATATGATCTGAGAATTGCCGCAAAAGTTCGCGCGGCGATGACTGAGGATCAACAGAAAAAGGCCGACAAGCTGGCCGGCGAAACGATCATGTTCAGCGAGACCAGCGTCTATGCATTTAACCCGCAGATGAGTTATGCCTCGAAGGAAATGATTGCGGGTGACCCAGGCTTCTGGAGTCGCAAAGCTGAAATGGCGGTGAAACCAAAACCGAAGAAGCGGATGGCGAAGATGGTGGCGCAGCCGCCAGCGAACTGAGTATCAACCCAAAACATTTGATCAAAGCCCACGCAAAGTCAGAACAGGGAGCGGTACCGACCTGGTGTGTTTCTTTTGAAAAACAAACTAGTAGATGATCAAGATCACAGCATGTCTACTTGACCACAACCCGGTCGCTGCCGCTCCCGGTTCTGACTTCCTTTTCTAATCGTGCCGCAGCGCTCGCACTGGATCGATGCGCGCCGCGCGCGCCGCCGGGTAGAGTGCGGCCAGGATTGAAACTGCGAGAGCAAACAGAATTGCGCCGATCGAAAGCCAGGGCGGCAGCCAGAAGAAATCTACAAACGAGGCGCCTTGCGGTTTCAGAATGAAACGATAGGCGAGACGATTTGCAATCGCATCGATCCCCCACGCAGACAGCACGCCTATAATTCCGCCGGTAAGCCCCAGCACAGCCGCCTCGACAAAAAAGATTAGTTTGATTTCACGGTCTTCCGCGCCGATGGCTTTCATGATGCCAATTTCTCGCGTGCGTTCGAGAATGGACATGATCATTGTGTTGGCTATGCCGAAGGACGCTACCAACAAAGAAATACCTCCGAGCAATCCGAGCACTGAATCAATAATCAAGAAGACGGTGCGAAACTGTTCTAACTGGTCGACGATTGATATGCTTGCAAAACCCGCTTCCTGAATACGCTTGCGCACGGCAGTTAAAGCCACCGGGTCCTCAACCCTTACCACAGCGGAGTCGTATCCTTCAGTCTCGCCTTCGCCCAACGAACCACTCTCGCGCGCGAGTGCCAACGCCACCTGGTTCATCGGTCCGCGATGTTCGAGCGACCACTGTCGCGCAGCCGCCAGTGGAATGTAGATGCGCGCGAAGGGAAACAAACCTCGCAGCCCACCCTGGCCCGCGCCTTCTTTCACACGCGGGTTCAAAACACCAACGATGCGAAATTTTTTCGCAACCAGCGACCCGCTCTCATTGTCAGACGAAATGTCTTCCTCGAGCGGCAGGCCAAAGAACGTAGGCGGACCTGCATTAGCATCTTCTTCAGCGGAGGTGTCCTTGGCAGGACCTTTAGGAGCTGCCAAAAACTCAATGGTCTTTCCCACCGCGTCGGCGGGTTTTTCAAAACCAAAATCGCGGACAAACGTTTCGGTTACCACGGCTTCATCCGCCTCTGGCGAGCTAATCATTTGCCCTGCAGTAAATTCCTTAAAACGTGAACCGGCGTTAGGCACCGCGGCGCCACCAATCGACTCGATCTGCGAGTGGTCATTGGTCCTAACATAAGTAAACAGCGTCAGACTTGGTTCGACGTAAGCCACCCCCGGAATCTTTGCGATCTCCGCAATCGCGGCGTCGTCAAGCGTGCGGGTTGGCTTATCGTCAGGTTTTAAGAACGAGCGGCGATCGCGTCTGTCGCGTTCGCTTTGTGCAGACGTGCTCTGAACCCGGCTGGATATAAGACTCTCGAGGCTGCGACCGAAAACCTGGATCTCATTGAACAGGTCCAGCGCCTTGAACCGCGACAACATGTTTCGCTGCAAACCAAGCCCAAACGAAACCATCGTCACGATTACGGCCACGCCAACGATGACACCCATGGTCGTGAGCAGCGCGCGCAACTTCGCTTGCCGCAGATTTCGTAAAGCCAGTTTAAGTATGTCGAGAAAGCTCATCTATAAAAGGCAATCAAGTGAAAGTGCGACTCAAGAATGGACAGCTCAGGGTTGGGAAGGGTGGCTTGCCCCCGCCTGCATGGAATGGCATTCAACGCGCGGGGGCAAGCCCCCCTTCCCGACCGCGAGACCCTCTTTCTTGAATTCCACACTCGAATCACCCGTGCTGTTCTATCTCTAGCTATCAAACACATGATGAACCGCCGCGACGGTCCAGTCGGCAAGACTCGCAGTAACGATGTCGGCGCCGGCGGCACGCAACTGTTCCTCGGAGACTGTATTGGTTACACCCAACGTGCGCATGCCCGCGGCACGACCCGACATGATTCCGGGTGGCGAATCTTCAATAACCAAACACTCGCGCGGCAGCACGGGTAGGCGTCGCTCAGATGACCTCTTTTCGTTTAGCTTATGCAGCGCTGCGGCGTAACACTCGGGCGCGGGCTTGCAGCTGTTGACGTCTTCCGCACTTACGATCACCGAAAACAAAGGTGACAACCGCGCGCGCTCTAATGCGTAATTGATCTCATTCGCCGTAGCCATGCTGACTAGCCCAAGTGAAAACTCGCGCGCAGTTGCTTTCAGAAAGGTGACGACACCGGGAAACAGCGGCAGCTCCTGCTCAATCAGTTTGCGATGCCGAATGGTTTTGCCTTCCAACATGAGCTGTAGCACATCGTCAGTCAGTTTTTTATTCGCGCGCTCAAACGCCGCACGCACAAACGTGCGGTCGTCCATGCCAAGCGCGCTGTAGTAGTCGTTCTCGGTAAGATCAATTCCCTGCCCCACAAGCACGTCTTTGTAAGCCGCCATCTGCAGCGGCTCATCGTCGATGATGACACCATTAAAGTCCAAAAAGATTGCTTGAATCATGTTTGCTGAAAGTCCAATGTCCAATGTCGACTGTTTCAAGTAGTTCAGAGTTTCAGCTTCAGCTTGAATTGTTTACAAGGGCGACAAACTAAAGTTTGAACTCTGAACTACTTGATATTTGTTCCCTGACTTTGGACATTGGACATTCGACTTTGGACTGCCGTTGGACTTTGGACTGTCGCTTTCCCGAGTTTTGTATTTTGCTCCTCAAACAATTTTGGCAGCCGCTCGCTCTCGAGCACGTCAAGTCGACGCAGCACTTCAGCCAGCGAGAGCTCGTTTTTCAAATTGACGCGATAGTCGAGGTCTGCGCGTAGACGATCTTTTTCCCCTTGCCGATTCTGCGACATCATGATGATCGGAGCCTGCATTCCAGCGATCACGGCCAGCACCAGATTCAGCATTTGATAAGGCTTGGGATCGAATCCGCTGAAGAGTATGTACGAGTTGAAGACTATCCAGAAAACTATCAGTGCGATCGATACGCCAATGAACTTCCAACTGCCGCCAAATTCCGCGATTAGATCCGCAGCGCGATCTGCCATGGTGGCCCGCTTCCGCTCTTCCTCATTTACGTTGCGCGAAACACGCGAGCGCAAGAGTTCGTCAGTGCGTCTGAGCCGATCCGACAAAGCGCCCAACATAGTGAGTGCAACGTCGCTGTTTGATGAAACGAACGCCAAAAAGTTTTGTCGTGAAAGAACAGCGAGGCGCGCCTCCTCGATCACAGTCGCGTCTGCGGACCGTTTGCGCCCGTCGATAATCGACATTTCGCCAAAGAAGTCTCCCTGCGCCAACTCGGCAAGGGTTATCTCATTTTGCTCCTTGTCGCTGATACTTATGCGTACGCGTCCGGTCTCGATTAGATACATCGCGTCGCCTGAATCGCCTTTATGAACGAGCTGCGTACCGGCCGCAGCCGTTTGTGTGGTCAGCAAATCGCGCAGTTCGGTGGCGGCGGCATCAGTCAGCGATGCAAACAACGGGACCGAGCGCAGCGCTTCAAGGGTCATTTCATTCGACATAACAACCTCACATTAAAAAGGATGAGGGCGGAAGGATGAAGGATGAACGACACTAACCGAGTCCGCCTTTGGCTTCATCCCTCATCCTTCATCCTTCATACTTTCCGACTACGCGTCCGTCTTTCATCAGGATAATGCGATCGGAAAAACTCGTAGCAAGCTCTCGATCGTGTGTGACCATCAGGATAGTTAAGGAGTCCTTATCAACCATTTCGCGAAGCAGCGCAAGTAGTTCGTGCGCCCGGGTTGAATCGACGTTTCCGGTTGGTTCGTCAGCCAGCAACACCTTGGGATTGTTCGCAAGTGCCCGTGCAATCGCCACACGCTGTTGCTCGCCACCAGAAAGCTCCGAGGGGCGATGTGTTAGTCGATCGCGAAGGCCAACGCGATTCAATAACTCCTCGGCGCGCTGCCGCCGTTGTGCGCCGCGAATTCCACCAAACGCCAACGCCAGTCCCACGTTTTCTTCCGCCGTCATTGTCGGGATGAGATTGAAGTTTTGAAAAATCATGCCGACTGAGTAACGGCGATAACGCGCCATCTCCTTTTTGCTTAACGGCGCCAGCGCCTTCGAATTGAAAAGAACGTCACCAGTGGTCGGATGATCAAGACCCCCAATCATATTGAGCAAGGTACTCTTGCCGGACCCCGACGTCCCCTGGATCGAGACAAACTCGCCCTCTTCCATGAGCAACGAGACATCGTCGAGCGCTCTGACGCTCGTACTTCCCATTTGGTAGATCTTCGAAACCTTGCGCGCTTCTAAAAGAGACATTGAAAGTTTATTAGCCAGACTAATTTAGCCGCGGATTTTCGCGGATGAACGCGAATCAGAAAAGAGAAAATATTAGCAGGAACGAAGGAACCGTAAATCGTTCAACTAATCGCTTATTTCAAATTCATATCCGCGTTCGTCCGCGTGAATCCGCGGCTACTGATTCTGCTTTCCGGCACACGCGCCACAATTCAAACTGTTCTTCCTGAAAACCCTTCAACAACATTTCGAACGGCGAAGCCTGAAGAGTTTCAGCCTCAATAAACTCCCGCACCTCCGGATCTTCGTAAACGGCTCGCGAAATAATCACATCGTCCGCGGTCGATAAACCTTCAAGCCGCGCGGCCAT
>DASZDU010000460.1:0-6735 GCA_035941655.1 Pyrinomonadaceae bacterium
TGCAGGATTGCCTCATATCGTTCGAGTCCGTGTGCTCGCAAATCCTGTGTGTGGGAGATTTGAAGGATGGCGTTCTTTTTGACTATGCCGAACAGCAGCAGTATGCCGAGCGCCGAAAAGATGTTGAGGCGTTGACCGGCGATTAAGGTAGAGAACAGCGCAAAGGGAACAGCCAGTGGCAGCGTCAATAGGATTGTCACCGGATGCAGAAACGATTCGAATTGCGCGGCGAGTATCAGGTACATGAAAACAAAAGACAGAAGAAATGCCACCATGAACGATCGATTGGCTCGCTGCAATTCCTTTGACTGGCCCGTCACACCGGTTTGGTAACCCGCGTCCATGTGCAATTCATTTGCGTAACGCCCTATGGCAACAAGCGCGTCAGACTCAGAGCCGTTTGGAGCCAGGCTCGCGGAAACCGTCACCGCGCGCTGTCGATTCAGGCGATCGATAGACGCCGGACTCTCACCCTCTTCCAATCGCACCAGTTGCTCTAAACTAACCGTGCCTCCGAGAGATGACGCCACTGTGAAGTTTTTCAAGCTGTCGCGCGTCCGCCGAAATTCCTCAGCGGCGCGGACCACCACGTCATACTGGTCAGAACCTTCGCTAAATGTCGTGACACGTTGACCGGCGGCGAGTGTGTTCAAAGCCTGGGCTACATCGCCGGCTTCCACACCGAGGTCGGCGGCGCGCGGTCGATCGATTACTATCCGAACTTCCGGGCTGCTCAGTTGCAGCGAGCGGTCAGCATCGCGGAAGTTCTGATCCTGCTTGACGCGCTCCACTAGTTTGGATGAATACTCATCGAGTTTTTCAATATCAGGACCGCTGATAAAAAAACCGATCGATGAGCCGCCGCGTCCGCCGCCGAGGCTCGCTCCAATCGAAGACCCGCCGGAGGCGTTAATGACATACTCCTTCGGGTATTTCCGCTTACGGATCATGTCACGCGTCTTTTGGATCAAATCAGTCTGGGAAAATTTGCGTTCCTCGACCGGTAGTAGTCTCACCTGAACTGATCCGCTGTTGGGTGCGCCACCACCGCCACCACCACCGGCATTAATCAGCGTGTTTTGTACTCCGGGAATCTGCTCGCGAACGTCGCGCGCGATGCGCTCCAACACTGACTGAGTGGCGGGAAGGCTGGTACCTTGCGGCATGCGGGCAGAGACCTGGAAAGCCGACTCGTCTTCATCCGGCAGAAAGTTATATCCAACCAACCTGTAGAGCGGCCAGATGAGGACGACTACCACTACGCAAACCACCACAATGATCCAGCGATGCGCCATCGACCACCTGAGCGCCCACATATACGAACGGTCGATGGGTCGATAGAACCGTCCCTGCTTCGACGCTGAGGTGGAGTGATATTCCTTGCGCTGCCTTTGCGCAAGCTCATCCTCGTCACCGTTCTTGTCGTCAAGCGGGGTCCGCTCGTCTTCCACTCTTCTCGGCTTGATCCAGCGGGCGGCCAGCATTGGTGTCAGCGTGAACGATACGATCAAACTGACTGCAATCGCCGCGGCAGAAGTTAACCCAAACGACGACATGAAACGGCCGACAATGCCTGACATAAAGCCGACTGGAATGAACACAGCCAGCAGCGAAAGCGTGGTGGCCATGACCGCGAGACCGATTTCTTTGGTGCCTTCGATGGACGCCTGGAACGGATGCAATCCTTTCTCTTCGACGAACCGGTAAATGTTTTCGAGCACGACGATAGCGTCGTCAATTACGATGCCGACCATCAGCGTGAGAGCCAGCATCGTCATTTGGTTGAGCGAATAACCAAGCGCGGCGATCAGCGCAAAAGCGGAAATGATGGAAGTGGGGATGGCGAGCGCAGCAATGATCGTTGAACGAAAATTCCACAGAAAGATAAAGACGACTAGTGCTGCGAGAAAACCGCCGACAATCAGGTGCTCTTCAATCGCGTGCAAACTCGTTTCAATGAATTCCGATTGATCTCGGGTAACGACGATCTTCAGATCTTTAGGAAGAAGCGGTTGAATCTCGGCCATACGCTGCTTTACCGCATTGATTACAGCAATCGTATTAGCGCCGGACTGCTTGCGAATGCCGAGCGACACGGACGGCACGCCGTCGAGCGATGCGGCTGAGCTGGGATCGACACCGCTGTCTTCAACGCGGCCGATATCACGCACCTTCACCGGATAACGGTTCTTGTTGGCGATCACGATCTCGTTGAAGTCTTCAACGCGCGTTACGCGCGACAGTGTGCGCAAGGTAACCGTGCGTGCGCCTTCGTCAAGTCTGCCGCCGGGCAGTTCGAGATTCTGCGCGCGCAGGGCATTTGAAACGTCTGTTACCGAGACGTTGAAAGCGCGCAGTCGATCCGGATCAAGATAAATTTTGATCTCACGTTGCCGCCCGCCAAACACCACCACTTCGCCGACGCCATCGGCCGACTCGATCCGCTCCTGGATCTGGTGTTGGACCAAATCGGTTAGTTCGATCGCAGAGCGCGGGGCGCTGATCGCATAGACGAGAATCGGCTGCGCATCCGGATCAGACTTTCGCACCACCGGCGGGTCCGCGGTTTCCGGGAGTCGATTGATTATGGTGCTGACCTTGTCACGTACTTCCTGAGTTGCGAGGTCCGGATCTTTCTCGAGGTTAAAGTTGATGGTGACGTTTGAGCGCCCCTGTGCGGATGACGAGCGCATCTCGTCGATGCCAGGCACAGTATTGACCACGCCCTCAATGATGTCGGTAATTTCGGTCTCAATTTCCTGCGGCGCCGCTCCGGTGTTGGTTGTGGTTATTGAGACGGTGGGAATGTCGATCTTCGGGAATCGGTCGACGCCCAGTGTGAAGAAAGAAAAGCCTCCGATGACCGTGAGCAGAAGGATGATCACCGTCGCGAAAACGGGCCGGCGCACACAAAGTTCAGCGAGCTTCTGCATAAGAAATGTTCCGCTTTTGGAGTGCGCTGACCTGTCAGCGCTTTGGCCGGTCGCGACTTATCGCGACAACGCTTGGCTGGAGTGCGGGTTGGGAGTGCGGTGCCAGGCCGCCGCAGACCGAAAGCGCTGACGGGTCAGCGCACTCCAAAGTTATTCCAGTTTTACCCGCGCGCCTTCATAAAGCTGGCCCAGGTTGCTGGTGGCAACTACTTCATCCGCGTTCACTCCAGAGAGTATCTGGAGGGTGTCGGCCTCTTCGGCGCCGAGTTGGACCACACGTAGTTTGGCGATATCGCCTTCGATTACAAAGACGCGATACGACTGCGTATTCTGATCGGAAAAGACTGCGGAACGTGGCACAAACACCGCAGTGTTTCCACCGCTGCGAAGTATCTGTGCGGTGGCAAACATCCCCGATCGCAATGCGTTGTCTCCATTCTCGACGGCCACTTCAATAGTGGCCGAGCGCGACACCGGATCAATCGCGGGATTGACAGCTGAGACCTGTCCGGCAAACTTCCGGTCTTTGTGCGCGTCCACTTCCAGCGACACGCTCATGCCGACGGTTATATGCGGCGCTTCAGCCTCAGGAACGAGCAACTGCAACTTGATGGGATTGGTGCGGAGCACTGTGACTATCACCGACGAAGGGGTCACGTATTCGCCGCGCGCTACGGGTCGATTGCTGATGTAGCCGGCATAGGGCGAGCGGATGGTCGCATCGGCCACGGCTTTTTGCGCTATCGAAGCCTGCGAGCGTGCCGACTCCACCCCCGCCTCCGCCGTTCGAATCGCCTCGTTGCTCTGCCGTGCCGTGTTGATAGCGGCTTCGAGTTGCTGCCGCGCGTTGTTGACCTGAGCCCGCGCGGTGTCTCGTTGAGTGCGATATTGATCGTAAACGCTCTGCGCTACATCACCGGTAGTGACCAGATCGCGGTAGCGATTTTCATTTGCTTCGGCAAGCCGAAACTGCGCTACAGCCTGATCGTAATTCGCGCTGGCGGCGCGCACCTCCGGAATTGCACTGGCGACGAAGTTGCCGCCGGCCAGCAATCCCAGACGCGCTTCGGCTTGTCTCACTGCGGCGAGTGCTTGCCTTACGCCGGCGTTCGCTTGTCGCAGCCTCAGAAGCGCGTCTCTGTCGTTCAAACGCGCTACGACTGTGCCCTGCCTAACGAAAGTTCCTACACTCACAGGCGTCGAGATCACCTGGCCCGAAACCTGCGGGGCCACGTCCGACGTTTCATCGGCGACCAGACTGCCGGTGGCTTGAATGTAGGAGGGAACCTGGCGCGCCGACGCCTTTGTGGTGGTCACGGCGACTGCGGCGATTTCGTTTCGAGGTTTAGCTGTTTTCGGTTCCTTAGCGTCGACCTTTGGCCCGGATCCGCCGCAGCTAGCGCCAGCAAGCGCAAACACAATCAGGCCCAGGGCGGCTGTGGCTGGACGCAACTCGCGGGATAAGAGTGAAAACGACAATGAATTGGCCTTAATCTAAGTCTTTCTGGTAAGACACTCCACGGCTTCAAACGGTTACGGTTTTCTTAGCGATGGGGCTCAGACGCGCTCACGAAACCCTAGCTAACGCGCGCGCGTCCGGGACGTTTGAATCTTATTGCAGGGGAAAACGTGATTGTAGAGATAGCAGCAGGAAAAAGAAAGTTAGGAGTTTTAGGGGCACTATTACACCTGGCTTGATTTTACTCGCGCCGCACGTCATGAAGTCAGTACCACCACGCGGTAGCGGGTGGGTCTTACTTTTGGAGTGCGCTGACCTGTCAGCGCTTTGGTCGGTCGCGACCTGTCGCGGCCGATGTTTGTTAGAATTCACCGATCGCGCAGGGCGTCAAGCCGCCCTGGACCAAAGCGCTGACAGGTCAGCGCACTCCAAAAAAGTCCTGGCCCTACCGCGTGGTGATACTCACTTGAATGTGCGCCGAGGCTCGGACGGCTTGCGCAACACATGCAGCAACAATTAAAACAAAAGATGTAGATCGGAGAAGTTGTTATGAGGTGGCATGAATGCAAACAATGATCGGAAGACTGTCACTCGCGTGGACGATGCTTTGCCTTGCTTCGAATATTGTGTACTCGCAACAGGTCTTCAGAGTTACTGAAGCTGATGCAATCAATCCAGCCGAAGTTACAGTCGCCATCAACCCTAAGAATCCCGACAACATCGTTGCCGCGTCGTTTCAGACGGGCCGTCCTCCGCGTCCGCGCGCAGGTAGTTACAACTATCTCTCAATGGATGGTGGCAAGACCTGGAAAACTACGCCAGTGGAAAATCCAAAGGGCCTGACGCAGGGCGATGACGTAGTCTATTTTGGCAGTGATGGTTCGGCATATCACGCTCATCTTTCTTTCGTGGGGATTCGCGTTCCCAGACCGCCGCGCGCTGAGAGCGGAATCCTTATAGAGGCGTCAAAAGACGGCGGACTGACGTGGAACGAGTCTGTGCCCGCGATCAATCACATCAACTCTGTCACTCCCTTTGAGGACAAGCCGGGCATCGTGGTCGATAACTCTCCCGATTCGCCCCATAAAGGAAACCTCTATCTGGCCTGGACGCGCTTTGATGTTTACGGCAGCCGCGCTCCCGATTGTCATTCACAAATATATTTCTCACGTTCGACGGATGGCGGCAAAACTTTCTCGATGCCTTTTCGCATTTCAGATAACGGGGGAGACTGCGTCGATAGTGACAATACCGTCGAGGGAGCGGTGCCTGCCGTTGGGCCAAAGGGCGAAGTCTACATTGTCTGGGCCGGACCGTTAGGAATTGTCGCGAAGAAATCGCTTGATGGCGGTCTGACGTTTAGCAAAGACAAAGTTATGGATCCGATGCCCGGTGGCTGGGACTTTTCCGTAGCCGGCCTCGATCGTGCGAATGGAATGCCGCTTACCGGTGTCGACCTGAGCGGTGGCCCGCACCAGGGCACGCTCTACGTTAACTGGATCGATGCGCGCAACGGCGACCCCGACGTCTTTGTTTCGTCCTCACGCGACGGCGGCGAAACGTGGTCGGCGCCTATTCGCGTCAACGACGATCCGTTAAAAAATGGAAAAGTGCAATTCTTCTCCTGGATGTCTGTAGATCCGATCGATGGTGCAGTGAACGTCGTATTTTATGATCGCCGCGATACCGCGGGAGCCGGTACGAAACTAATCATGGCGCGCAGCATCGATGGCGGCCGCACATTCGTTAACTACCAAATCGATCAGCCGGCGTTTGTCTGTGATCCGAGCGTGTTTTTCGGTGACTACAGCAGCATCTCCGCCTACAACGGCCGGGTGGTCCCAATTTTCATGCACTTCGTGAACGACAAAAGGCTCGCTGTTTCAGTCGCGCTTTTTCACTTCAAGCCGGGAACGCAAGACCGCATTGACTGATGACCACTGGCTGGTTGGACGCGCTGCGCGCACTGGGCGTTTTCGGAACGACGGCCATTAGCAGAGAGTCTGATTTCTATACAGGAAAGTCATCCTATATAACGCGGAAATTAAATGCGCCGCTTTCCTCGCGTACAAACCTCAACTAACCCGAACCACGGCACCTTAATTGCGATGAATGTTCTTAATTGCGATAAAGATGTTAGACCAGAGATCTGCCCGATGATTCAGTCGTTAAGGGGGAAGCTCAATGAACACTGCGTCTGCTCACGTGACTTGGCAAAGTTGGTCCGAAAAATGGGGCCAGTGGACTACCTGGCGCCGCGAAAGCCAACGCCTCGATAATATGGAGCCTTCGGAAGACCTCCTAAGCATGAGGATTTCAAAGCCGCTGTCAAAGATCTTTCCG
>DASZDU010000461.1:0-2460 GCA_035941655.1 Pyrinomonadaceae bacterium
GAACATCATGGTATAACCAAGAAGCCAGAAGCGATCGGCTCGCCGGGCGTGCAACGCCCTGTCGGTGTCGTTCATCCCTCCTCCAAGCGAGCACCGGTAGTAGTGCAACGTCGCGAACACAAGTGAGAAGGTCGCGACACCTATCGCAATGAGTGTGGCCTGGAACAACACAGGATTGATCCTGCCGGTCTCGAATCTCGGATACAAAAAGAACAGCAAGAAGGTGAAGATAGCGATGTTCGACGCGGCGAGCGTATAGGTTCGGGTGACGTTAACTGCGGCAAGATCTTCTCGCATCAAATTCCTCCACTTCGACGCAGCGCCTGACCGACGGTAAGCACGCAGCGGCACGAACTAGTTCAACCACCGACCAATTATCTTACAAAACATCCCGAGGCATCGGGACTTGCGTCCAACGATTGGTTATGGGTTATGCGTTGCCTTAGGGCGCGCTGTCAATAGCGGTTTGTTCTTTTATTGCGGCCAGAGTTTCAGCAAACATGCCGTCCAGCCGCCGGTGAGCGCGCGTGCTCTGGTCCATCCAGCCTGTCTGAGTTCCTGCGCCACCCGGGCGCTGGTCGCCTCGTTTGGTCAAGCACAATACGCGACGACCCACTGATTCGTTATGAGGACGAATTGCCTTAATACCTAAGTATCGATCGATACCTTCGTCTAATAGATCAATCTTCGAACTTGCGGTCTAATGCCGAGGCGCACCGATCGAGCAATTAAATCACAGCTGATTTTGAAATGCTGGATCTCCTGATTTCTTTACTTGAAGTTCAGTTGAAGAAAATCATGTCACAAATAAGATGGCTGTCCAGTCTTAGCAAGAACCGAAACAACAAATGGTGGTTGCGAACGCTTCCGCCGCAAACCAGAAAGGAGTCGATATGAAGATCGTAGTTATTGGCGGCACTGGTCTTATTGGCTCAAAGCTCGTAACAAAACTCAGCACGCTCGGACATGAGGCTGTGGCAGCAGCACCTAATACGGGTGTCAACACTCTCACCGGCGAGGGACTGCCTGAAGTGCTTAAGGGGGCTCAGGTCGTTGTGGATGTCTCGAATTCACCGTCGTTTGAAGATGGCGCGGTCATGAATTTTTTTCAGACCTCGACACGCAATCTCCTGTCTCACGAGGCGGCGGCCGGCGTCGGTCACCACGTCGCGCTCTCGATAGTTGGAAGCGAGCGTGTACCTGACAGTGGCTACATGCGGGCGAAGGTTGCTCAGGAGAAGCTAATCAAGGAAGGTCCGATCCCTTACTCGATTATCCATTCGACTCAATTCTTCGAGTTCGTCAAGCGTATTGCCGATGAGGCAACCACAGGGAATAGCGTTCGTGTGCCGCCGGTGTTATTCCAGCCGATTGCTGCAGACGATGTTGTTAGTGCGCTCTTAAAGGTGGCGACCAATTCACCTCTGAATGGCGCAATTGAAATCGCCGGGCCCGAACAATTCCGTTTCGACGAACTCGTCCGGCGACGACTTAGTGGACTAAATGATCCACGCGAGGTCATCGCTGATCCGCACGCGCGTTATTTCGGCGCGGAGATGAGCGAGAATTCGCTGGTTCCGATCGGTGACGCGCAACTCGGCGAGACGCGGTTCGAAGACTGGCTTAAACAGGCAGGCGCCGCTGCGGTCGCGAAGACAGCCTAGCAAGCGGCAGGATGAACTTAAGGCGTTGTGGCGGGGCGTGTCATGCGCTCTGCCGAGGGAGGATGAAATGAGTGCAATCCAACCCATGTCGCGAGCCGACATCGTCACACGATTACTGGCCGGTGTCTCCGTGCCCGACACTCCGCTGATTTCGCGTGCCATCGAGTACACACGAGAGCACTCTGAGCCGTATCTGTTCAATCATGTCATGCGATCTTGGCTCTTTGCGGCGACCCTCGCTCAACTCAACCAAACTGCGCACGACGTCGAGGTCCTTGCCGTGACCACGATTCTGCACGACCTGGGTTTAGCGGAAGCCTTCAACGGGCCGCTGCGATTTGAAGTGGAGGGGGCGAATGCCGCACGCGCCTTCGCCCGCAATGAGGGGATCGATGATCGTCGGGCCCAGTTGATCTGGGACGGGGTTGCGCTCAACTCCACGCCTTCCATCGCACTTTACAAAGAGGCCGAGATCGCGCTGGCCACGATGGGTATCGGGCTCGATTGGGGCGGTTGGGGTTACGAGGCTCTAAGCGAGGCTCAGGTGGGAGCGATCGTCGAGGCATTTCCCCGTTTGGAGATGAAGCAAAAATTCACACGCGCGGTCTGCGGCATTGTAGAGACACGCGCAGCCACGACGTATGACAACTTCGCGCGCGATTTTGGCGAGCGTTTCGTGCCGGGCTACAAGCCGGTCTCAACCGTGGACTATTTGCTGAACTCTCCATTTAAGGAGTGAACGTAGGCCGACGGCTTGATTGAGCGTCAACTCAGGAGGAATTATGACAACGCGCGC
>DASZDU010000462.1:0-14954 GCA_035941655.1 Pyrinomonadaceae bacterium
TGCTGTCTGTGTTGTTGAACGTGCTGTTGGTTGTAGAACGAAGAAATTTTCCATTTACCATTTGAAATTTTTGGGTCGACTAATTGAGAGCCGGGACCTGTCGCGACCGGGTAACAGGTGGACTAGTGACCGTCGAGAATACCTCGTTCTGTGCGTTCACATTCGCGTTGAAGTTACGACCCGGTCGCTACCGCTCCCGATTCTGAATTACTCGACCCACGAAAACATTTCAAATGGTAACTGGAAATTTCTTTTCTTTCTCAGTTGAACCAGAGCCGAGTTGGGACAGGCAGGCGTGCCTCTCCTACCTCAAACGTCAGCTCTTGGCGCTGCAGTCTGGTCTTCTTTAAGCGCGTTTGCGGCGAGTGATGCTTGCGCCGCCGCTAGCCGGGCTACCGGCACACGAAAAGGCGAGCAGCTCACGTAGTTAAGTCCAATCTCATTGCAGAAAGCGATGGAACTCGGATCGCCGCCGTGCTCGCCGCAAATTCCAACTTTCAGATCAGGCTTCACACTGCGACCCCGCTCAGTTCCCATGCGCACCAGTTGACCCACGCCCTCGCGATCCAGCACTTGAAAAGGATCATCAGGCATGATCTTGCGCTCAACATAATTCGGCAGGAAGCGGCTCGAATCGTCGCGGCTCAAACCAAACGTGGTCTGCGTAAGATCGTTTGTGCCAAAGGAAAAGAAATCGGCGTGTTCCGCAATGTGATGGGCCATCAGTGCGGCGCGCGGTAGTTCGATCATCGTCCCCACGTGATACTCGATTGTCATTCCATACTCACCCATCACTTGCCGCGCCACATCATCAATTAGCTCGCGCTGCTGATGCAGTTCTTCGCTAAGCGAAACGAGCGGCACCATAATTTCGAGCTCAGTTTTTTTCTTTTCACCCTGCACCAGGCAAGCCGCTTCAAAAATCGCCCGACACTGCATGCGGGTTACTTCAGGAAAAACCAGACCCAAACGGCAACCGCGAAAACCAAGCATGGGATTAGCTTCGCGTATGCGGTTGACCTGCTTCAGCAGCCGTCGCTTCTCATCGATTTGGTCGAGCAGGTTGTCCATGTCGCCAAGCGTGGTTGCCAGGCGCACGGCCATCTTTAATTCACCGAGTTCGCTCATCAACTCTTCCGCGTTTGGCAGAAATTCATGCAGCGGCGGATCGAGCAAGCGTATGGTTACCGGCAAGCCAACCATCTCGCGGAAGATGCCGACAAAATCTCCGCGCTGCAGCGGCAACAGTTTCTCGAGCGCTTTCTCCCGCGCGCCAAGGCCGTCAGAAAGAATCATCTCCCGCATCGCGGCGAGCCGCTGATCGCCAAAAAACATATGTTCCGTGCGACAGAGTCCAATTCCTTCGGCGCCAAACTGACGCGCGACCTTTGCATCGCGCGGTGTGTCCGCGTTTGCGCGCACGCGTAAGCGCCGAAACTTATCGGCCCAGAGCATGAGCTCGTGAAATTCCGGACCAAGTGAAGGCTGCGCGGTCGGCACCTGGCCAAGGAACACGCGGCCGGTCGAGCCGTCGACCGTAATCCAATCGCCTTTGGTCACTACCGTCCCGTCAACAGTGAATTGTTGTTGGCTGTAGTCGATATCGATTGAGTTGGCGCCGCTGACGCATGGCTTACCCATGCCGCGCGCAACCACCGCCGCGTGGCTTGTCATGCCGCCGCGCGCCGTGACAATCGCCTGTGCCGCAACCATGCCATGAAAGTCGTCAGGACTTGTCTCCTGCCGCACTAAAATTACTTGGGCGCCCTCGTCGCGCGCTAACTCTTCCGCCTCGTCAGGGCTGAATACGACCTTGCCCTGTGCAGCGCCTGGGCTGGCGGGCAGGCCGGTCGCTAACACGGTCGCTTTAGTTTTTGGATCGACAGTCGGGTGCAGCAGTTGATCGAGTTGTTCAGGGGACACGCGCTGCACTGCGGTCGCGCGATCGATCAATTTTTCTCCCACCATCTCTACCGCGACGCGCACCGCTGCCGCACCACTGCGTTTACCAGTGCGTGTCTGCAACATCCAGAGCTTGCCGCGCTCGATGGTAAATTCGCAGTCCTGCATATCTCGATAGTGTTGCTCGAGCAGGGTGGTGATCGACGCAAACTCCTCGTAGACTTTCGGCAGCTCTTTCTTCAGCTGGCTGATTGGATTTGGCGTACGCGTGCCTGCGACAACGTCCTCGCCCTGCGCGTTCAGCAAATACTCGCCATAAAGTTCCTTTTTACCGGTCGAGGGATTGCGCGTGAACGCCACGCCGGTGCCGCTGTTTTCACCCATGTTGCCGAAAACCATCGCCTGCACATTCACTGCGGTACCCAGTGAATCGGGAATACGATTAACGCGGCGATAGTCGATGGCGCGGCGCCCCATCCAGGAGTTGAACACGGCGGCGACAGCTACGCGGAGTTGCTCGTAAGGATCTTCAGGAATGGCGTGTTGCTCGGCGACGATGATCTGCTTCTCCGCGGCAATGATGTCGCGCAGGTGTTTGGGTTTGAGATCGGTATCGCGGCCACCCGACGTCTGCGCTTTGTAGCGATCCATCACGCGTTCAAACTTCTCGTGGGCCACGCCCATCACGATCTCGCCAAACAGCGAAGCGAAGCGACGATAAGCATCGAGTGCGAACCGCAAATCGCCTGTCTGAGCCGCGAGACCCTGGACTGTTTCTTCGTTGAGTCCGAGATTCAGCACCGTGTCCATCATCCCCGGCATGGAGAAAGCCGCGCCGGAACGCACCGAAACCAGCAGTGGGTTATTAGGATCGCCGAACTTCTTGCCGACTTTTTCTTCGATCTTCTGCAAGCCTTCTTTGACTTGCTCCCACATGCCGTCAGGGAAATTTTTGTCGTTTTCGAAAAAGGCGTTACAGGCTTCAGTGGTGACGATTAAGCCTGGAGGGACCGGCAAGCCCGCCCGCGTCATCTCGCAAAGTCCGGCGCCTTTGCCTCCCAACAGCGACTTATCGTCTCCGCTTCCTTCTTCGAAAAGGTAAACCCACTTATTGGTAGTTGGTTGTGACTGTTCCGCGGTCTCTTGAATCGCAGTGCTCATAACTTGGGACTCTCTTCTTCGCAGGTCTTCCAGGTAAAAAAGTCGGGAATGCTCAAACCTGAACGCCAGAACTGGCGGGTGGTTGAGAACAAACGTTTTGGCCGGTGGGGATTATCTCACTTTTGGCCCGTCAGCAAAACTTTGATCACCGGATGGTAGTGTCGCACTTAGATTTCCCGCTCAGTATCCTTTGTGCTCTCTGTGCCTCTGGGTGAATCTACCTCGCAAACACTCACCACAGAGACACAGAGGCCACAAGGACGCACAGAGATTCAAAATACCGAACACGATACAACATAGCGGAAAGGTAAAGACAAGAAAAAATCCCGAACTTGCGTCCGGGATTCTTTCGGAGCGTCTGGCCTTTCCGCTCTAGTCGATCGGCTTCTTCTCACCTGTTGGTGTTTCGCCTCTCTTGATCAGTTTGATCGCCTCTTTCGCTCTTGGGTCTATGGCGGTGAGGTTTAGAGGCTCGGGCGAGTTTCTGAGCAGCGGAATCACGCATAGATATGTGAACGGCTTAACGTGTTGATCTCGCTGTTGCATGTTGATTTCCACTTCGAAGGTGTAGACGGGTTGCAGCAATTTGGCGTTGTTGTCGTAGTAGCCTCTCCTGGAGCCCAGAATTCGATAAGAAGTCTCCTGGCCAAACTCGGTCATGATTTGGCGTTTCGCAAGTTCTTCCGCTTCCTGCTGCGAAATCATTTCTTCGGCCTGTACCTGTTTGCGCGAAGACGCGTTCAATTCTCGCCAGCGATATATTGCGCCCATCACCTCGCCCTTGTTGCCGAGGTGAACGACAACCTTCGAGCCGGGACCGTAGACCGAAACGTCGTCAACTTTGCGGCCATAGGTAACGGTGACCAGCTTGTCGATCACTGGTCCGGCTGTTTTCCCGTCGATTACCGCGGCTGCGCGCAGGCCGCCATAGTGGGCCAGGGTCAATTCATTTCTGTTCTTAGGCATTAAGCCGTTGTTGTTGAGGAATTCTTCTGCCCGCCGAATCGCTTCTTCCCTCGCGGGCAGTTGCGGCGCGTTAGTGCCCATGTACTGCTTCATACTTCGATTGAAGGTGAAGTTACCGTTATTCAAGTCGTTTTCAAAAGTCTCGCTCACATCATCTTTTGAAGTGAAGTAGATGGTGTTGTCGTCCGACTTGTACAAGTTCCCGAGATCGCGGCTCCCCAGGAATTTCTCGATCAATTTTTTGGAGTCTTCGACGCTCTTGGTGGCGGGCTCCGCAAAGGTATAAACAAAAACGTTCTCACTCGGCGGCGGTGGTGGTTCTTTGCGTTTGCACGCGAAGGAGATCAGAGCGATGGCCGAGGCGATGAGGAGGAGCGATAGTATTCTTTTCATGAGAAAGCCCTCGAGAAGCAAAAGGTAGAGGCGAAACCTAGTATTGCCACCAGGTCAACATGTTATTGGCGCCGCCGGCCGGGTCGGCCGCATAACCACCGAGACGGTCACCTTCCGTGGTGGTGTACATGATGGCGCTGGCATAACCAGGATACGGCGCTCCATCAGAGGCGACTGTGCTCGAGTACACTCGCTCTTCGTTGACAGCGTCAAACCATGATTGCCAAACGCCGCCATTGGCTTTCAACTTATTGGCGTAACGATTGGGAATGCCGTTGTCGGAATAGCTGAGGGTACGGAAGCCGACCAGCTGATGCAGACCCTGGAAAATCGAAGTCCAGGGGGTCCACCAGTCAGAGGGAAATTCCGGCGCGGAGGCAACGGTGTTGCACGACTCAATAATCATGAACTCCAAGTCTCCGCCATTCGGCAAGTCTCCATAGGCCGGGCAGTTTCGTAAATCGACTCCCTGGCTGAGACTCTTGTTGGTTTGGACATAATAGGCGCTGCCGTGAGCGGCGACGTAAGCAAGATCCATCTTGTCGACAAAGTCCTGATGATTTGAGTCGAACTCGAAGGGCTCGCCCCAATAGTATTGAACTTCCTGATAGCGATGTGAGCCGATGTTTTGGAACCCCTGAAAGTTCTTGATGAAATTCCAGACGTTGCGCACGAAGCGGTCTTCGGCCTGGTCCACATAGCCGCCTATTTCGCGATCGTCGCCGTAGACATTCGGGGCGAACGACAGACACGAAAACGCCAAAACAATAAGAAACAAAGCAAGTTTTAAGTTTTTCATAGCACAGGCCCGCGAGGTTAGAGGTTTCAGCCCAGGTTCGATGACGTTTGAGGGTGGCAATATAGTGACGGTCTTGCCGAGCTGTCAAGATAATTCTGGCGCGAAAAAGATGCCGAGTGGTGGGCCAGTGATGCGTCGCCCTCGGCTTTGCACAACAAGTAAATGAACGAATCCGCTCGCAGTTCAGTTACCGTCTGCTCAACTAGTTCACAGTACCCATCAGTTTCTTAACTTTCGGAGTTAACAGCGCCAGCAATCCGGCGGAGACAAGCAGACCGACAGCGATGATTCCGTAAAGTTTAACCAGCTGTCCTGACTGCGGCACGTAAAAGCCAGAAAGGTAGCCCGCGAGTTTGCTGCCAAACGAGGCCGCGAGAAACCACACGCCCATCATGATTCCTACTAACTTCACCGGCGCCAGTTTCGTGACTGTGCTTAGGCCCACGGGACTTAAACACATCTCGCCCACCACTTCGAGAAAATAAAGCGCCACCAGCCACAGCGGACTGATCCGCCCGTAAGCTGTCATGGAGGCAGCCGGAACCAGCAGACAATATGCGAGACCAATAAAGATCAAACCGAAGGTGAACTTCACTGGACTTGATGGTTGGCGTTTTCCCCAACGCACCCATAACATGGAGAAAAGCGGGGCCAGGATAATTACAAAAAGAGGTGTGCAGGACTGCAACCAGCTTGAAGGGAATCTCATTCCAAAAACTTCCGTGCGCACCAGGTCCTTGGCGAACAGATTCAAACTCGCGCCCTTCTGCTCATAAGCTGCCCAAAAAAGAATTGTGAACAGGAAGAAGACGAAGATTGCTCCTACACGTTTCCATTCCGCGGCAGAAATCTGAGTAGTAGCCGTGGATCGTCTTACAACAGAAATCGCGCAAGCGATAACGAGAACAACGAGGACACCACCAAGGATGGCGCCGCCGCCCGAAAGATACCAGATCCATCCCAGCACATATGCAAACAGCCACGAGAGCCCTGCGCCCACCTGACCTTTGTAGATGTGTCCCATGCCCGGAAGAATTAGACTGAGGATCACGGCAATAATTGGGCTGCGAGGTCGGGAATCGGCAACTGCTGCAGCAGCAGCCGCGCTGACTGACTCATCTGCCAGTTCCTCATCGCTTGCTTTGTCGTTGCTGCTCGGAGGGACATCGGAAAAGCTTTTTTGCTTCAACAGAAAAACTATCAGCCCCAGGCACATGCCCACGCCTGCCGCGCCGAAGGCCCAGTGCCAGCTGGTGGAAGCGTCGAATCCCATCCCGGCGACGAAGCGTTTGAAACCTTCGCCCTGGGCGAGATAGCCGCAGACAAGCGGCGCGAAAAACGCGCCGATATTTATTCCCATGTAAAAGATGGAGAAGCCACTATCCCGGCGGGGATCGTCTTTGCTGTAAAGATTTCCGAGCATCGCGCTAATGTTTGGTTTGAGCAGTCCGGTGCCAAGCGCAATCAGGACCATACCCAGGTAGAAGAATGCGATGTTGTGAAAGACCATCGAAAAATGGCCGCAGGCGATCACGATGCCGCCGAGCAGGACCGCGAGTCGCGCGCCGAGCCATTTATCCGCGATCATTCCGCCCGGTAGCGCGGTGAGATAAACCGACATCGTGTAGGTGCCATAAATCGATGCCGCATGCTTAGTGTCGAAACCCAGTCCGCCCGCTGCGACTGGAGCGACCATGTAAAGGATGAGTATGGCTCGCATCCCGTAGTAACTGAAACGTTCCCACATTTCTGTAAAAAACAGGGTCGCCAATCCGCGCGGATGTCGCCGGGCTCCGGCAAGTTCGAATTCAACAGCGCCCGGGCCTCGTTCTATTGTTGACATATGTTTCAGGTAGCTCCTGTTTGATATGACGTGCGACGCGGTTTACAACTCCGACGCGAAAAGCGGGAGAGACAAAACGAATGCAGCGCTTTTAACTGAAATCCGCGCGACTGTAAAGAAGGTAGTGCGCAACGTCTGCGGCTCAGCCGCCTTCCGTGCGGAAAGCCTATGGCTTTCCGTTAAGACACATTTGAATTCTAAGGCTACGCCTTCGTTTGGAGGCGCAGCCTCCAGAAAAATAGAACACTTTCGGAAAGGCATAGCCTTTCCGCACGGAGGGCGGCTTAGCCGCGAAGAAGGATGGATGGTATTGCTTGACCAGATCTCTTGAAGCGGCGCGAGCATGCGCATTGATTACGAGATCGCGCGCGCTAATAGGAACGCTGCGCCGGCCGCGGCGCTACCGATCAACGCCGTCTGGAGCGCACTGCGCATTGGCCGCGTGCCCGTGTAACGTCCCTTGATGAATCCAAAGACAAACAACGTCACCAGGGTTACCGCGATCGAAAATAATAATGCTCGGGTCGTGTCGCGTGTAAACATGTAAGGAGCGAGCGGCACAAAACCTCCGGCGGCATAAGCGCCGCCAATAGTTATAGCACTCGTCAATGCGCGTTTTGGATTAGGCCGTTCCAGTCCCAGCTCAAAACGCATCATGAAATCGATCCATTTCTTTGGCTGCTTGCGCAGGGCCTCCACAATCGGCCACGTCTCTTCCAGCGTGAGCCCGTATTCCTGAAACACTTCGGCCACTTCGCGCATTTCCTCGTGAGGGATTTCCGCGACTTCGCGCTTTTCACGTTCACGTTCTTTCGCATAGTGTTCGGCGTCGCTCTTGGCCGCGAGGTAACCGCCCAGGCCCATCGCTATCGAACCGGCAGCAATTTCTGCGAGACCGGCCGTCACGATGATCGCGGTTGGATTTGCGGTGCCCTGGAGTCCACCGGTCAGTCCCGCAGCCAGGGCGAAGGGCACGGTCAATCCGTCAGACATTCCGATCACGATGTCTCTTACAACCTCGCTGGCGGTGAAGTGCCGTTCAGTATGTGGCGTTTGCGGCATAGATCGATGATACCACTGGGGCATCATTACGCCCGTGGCGTAATTTTTAGGGTTGCGCCGGTAGTTCAGAGTTCAGCCTTTAGGCTGCGGGCCTCGCTTTCAATTGACGACGCAAGCTAAAGCTTGAACTCTAAACTGCATGATGCTGATGTTAGTTTTCAAAACTTCCCAGCCAGAATCAAGATACCAATGGCGATGAACGCGACCGCCGCGCCGCGCTTGATCCAGACTAGCGGCAGGTAGTTGCCGAGCAGGCTTCCGGCCACGACGCCGATCGCGGAAACAGCCGTCAGCGCGAGCGCTGCCGCGATGAACACGGCCCACGGCTTGTTAGACTGCGCTGCCATCGTCATTGCTGCGAGTTGTGTCTTGTCGCCCATCTCCGCGAGAAAAATGACACCAAAGGTTGTTAGAAAGACTCGCCAATCCATGTGGACTCCTTCGCTGGATGTAAAGTCGTAGTGACCTGGTTCGAAAGGCTCTGTGCGTGCTCTGTGATCTCTGTGCCTTGGTGTTGAGCGGTTGCCGGGTAATTCACTACTGAGACACGCTGAACACAAAGGGGCACCGAGAGCTCGTCGGCAAGTCAGAGACCGGGCCGCGCAACCAAAGGGACTGCTGGTTGTATCTTCGCCAGCTTATAAAACATGCAAACTAACAGTTTGCGTTACAATCGCAACCTCGGCAAATGAGTCAACACTCCAACGACTTTCTCGGTACTGAACGCTTTCGTATTCGCCGCCGCCTCGGTTCGGGCGGCATGGGCGTCGTCTACGAAGCGCACGACCGCGAGACCGACAAGGTGGTGGCGTTGAAGACGCTCACACGCGCCGAAGCTTCACACATTTCACGTTTCAAAAATGAGTTTCGCTCTCTCGCCGACGTCTCTCACCCGAACCTGGTCACCCTCTACGAGTTCATGTCTGACGGTCAGTACTGGTTCTTCACGATGGAGCTCGTGCAGGGCTCAAACTTTCTCGAATACGTGAGACCCGGCTATCAGTCGAGACGTGTGCAGACTTCGAGGACTCCGACGCTGCGCAAAACTCCGGGAGGCGCGGGCAAAGAGTTGTTGGCTGACTATGAAGCAGAAACGAAACAGTTGGATTCATTGAAGAGTCTTCCTGCGTCAGGGGATTTACCTGAGATTCCGCAGGACCCGGCGCTCGCCGAGTCGAGGTTGGATCTCAATTACTTGAATATCGCGCTACGACAGCTTTGTGAGGGTCTGCACGGTTTGCATCAGACCGGCAAGCTGCATCGCGATATCAAACCCTCGAACGTGTTAGTAACGAAAACCGGACGTGTCGTCATTCTGGACTTCGGTTTGGTTGCGGAAGTGCAAGACAAGGAACTTCACGACAGCGTGACGCTGGCCGGGACGCCCGATTACATGTCGCCAGAACAGGGTGCCCAGCTTCCAATTTCCCGGGCCAGCGATTGGTATAGCGTCGGCGTCATGTTGTATCAGGCACTCACCGGCAGGCTTCCGTTCGCAGGCAAGTTTTTCGAAGTGATGATGAATAAACAAAACTTCGATCCGCCGGCGCCCAACGAGATCATCGAAGATGTTCCCGATGAGCTCAACGATTTGTGTGTACGTCTGCTTCGTCGTGATCCTGAAGAGCGGCCGTCGGGTCGGGAAATTTTGCGCATCCTGGGACACGGCAAGACCGGACCGTTGCAACGTCCGATATCGACGCCAGCGCCGTCGGTCGCGCAAACGGCTCCCTTCGTTGGTCGCGAGCGCCAGCTGCGGGAACTCGAAGAAGCTTTTAATTTAACCAGACGCGGACAGACGGCCACAATCTATCTTCACGGCAGCTCCGGCATGGGTAAGACCGCCGTCGCGCGGCATTTTTTGGATCGCTTGCGAGAGGTTCACGCGGGTGTTGTCATTCTCGAAGGGCGTTGTTATGAACGCGAGTCGGTTCCCTACAAGGCGCTGGACGGCGTGGTCGACAGCCTCACGAAATACTTGCTGAATTTGTCCGAAGCCAAGGCGGAGGCATTGATGCCTCGCGAGGTGTTGGCTCTCGCCCGTTTGTTCCCAGTGATGCTTCAGGTCGATTCCGTTTTCAATGCGCCGCAACGCGAACAGGAGATTCCGGATCCGTTTACTTTACGACGCAAGGCATTCGCGGCCTTGCGTGAATTACTGGGCCGTATCTGTGACCGACAACCGCTGGTGCTATACATCGATGACCTGCAATGGTCTGACGCTGACAGCACCACTCTGCTGGAAGACTTACTAAGGCCGCCGGATTCACCGCCACTGCTCCTGCTCTCCAGCTTTCGTAGTGAAGACATTAAGGCCAAGCCCTTCCTGAAATCGCTGCTGGAGAAAACCGGTAGCGACAATTGCCGCGAAGTGCTGATCAATGCCCTTTCAAGATCTGAATCCTACACGCTGCTGCACGACTTGCTCGGCTCGAGGGCTTCCGTGCTCGAGCCTTTCGCTGACGCGATTTTGAGCGAAGCACGCGGAAACCCGTTTTTGCTGGAACAGCTCGCTCGTTATGCATTAACGAGCGATCAAACGGCGACGACGGGAATTACCCTGGCAGTGATGCTCGAGGCTCGTTTGCGCCATCTGCCAAAGGGTGCGCGACAGTTTGTTGATGCGTTGGCTGTTGCCGGACGCCCAATCAATCCGGAGGTTGTTTACCAGGCGGCGGAACTCTCGGGCGATGAGTTGCCGCTGGTGAGTTCGTTGCGCGCTGCTCAGTTTTTGCGTACCGGCGGTGTGGGCCACACGCTTGAGTTGTATCACGACCGCATTCGCGACGCGCTTGCAAGTCAACTCACTCCACGGAGGGTCACGCAGATTCATCGCCGATTGGCCCAGGCGATCGAGGTCCGCGGCATCGATGACCCCGAGGCGCTTTTTGAACACTACATGGGTGCGGGTGAAAGAGTGCGTGCAGCCACGCACGCTGCTGCAGCCGCGAAAAGAGCGGCGACAGCGCTTGCCTTCGATCGCGCGGCCGCTTTCTATCGCCGCGCTCTTGAACTCGCGCCAGCGCGTGGCGCTGAACTCGTCGATCTTAAGCGTGGCTTAGCAGACGCACTGGTCAACGCCGGCCGTCCGGCTGAAGCGGCGCAGGCATACCTCGAAGTAGCTGAGCTCAGTTCGGCGCGTCACAGTCTCGATTTTAAGCGCCGCGCTGCACAACAGTTATTGATGGGTGGGCACATCGACGAAGGGGTGGACCTGATTCGCTCGGTGCTCGGGGCTGTCGGTTTGTCGTATCCGGCGGGACCGCGAGCGGCTTTGGTGTCACTGTTCCTGAAACGTTTACAAATTCGTTTGCGAGGCCTCGGGTTTACCGAACGCGATGAGAGTCAGATCCCGGAATTCGATCTGGTGCGCCTGGATACCTGTTTCGCCGTAGCTGCCGGTCTGGGAGCGGTCGATCTCATTCGGGGCGCTGATTTTCAGAGCCGTCAGTTGTTGTTGGCGCTGAAGGCTGGGGAGCCTTTCCGCGTAGCACGTGCACTTGCTTTCGAGGCTGCGTGGTCCGCTGCGCGCGGCGACTCGGAACGTGCCACCCAGATCGCTCGACAGGCGGAGGAGCTGGCGCTAAAGGTAGGACATCCTTACGCGATCGCACTTTCGACCTGGGCCAAAGGCGTTGAGGCTTACCTTACCGGCCACTGGAAAAAGGCTGCGGAAGTGTGCCGCACGGCCGCGGAGGTTTTGCGTGACAGGTGTACCGGAGCGACCTGGGAATTGACTATGGCGAATCGCTACCGGTTGAGTGCGCTACTACACATGGGCGAGCTTGCGGAAGTATCGCGACGCGTTCCCGCATTGCTTTCAGCTGCGCTGGAACAGGGCAACTTGTTTGGCGCCATGGATCTGCGTACACGTTTGAATTTGATTTGGCTGGCGGCGGACGATCCCGATAGAGCACGAGCCGAAGTAATCGAGGCGCTTAAGTCCTGGCCACACCAGGGATTTCATTTGCAACACTACATCTCTCTGCATGCGCTAAGTGAAATCGAGCTTTACACAGGCGATACCGAAGTGGCTAGTAAACATGTGGAAGGGCAATGGCCGGAGCTGGAAGATTCGCTGTTGCTGCGGATACCGGCAGTGCGCGCCGAGGCCATGCAGTTGCGCGCACGCACGGCGTTGGCCACGAGTAGAAATGGACGCGATGCAGTTAAATTGCGATTCGCTGAAAAGATGGCGCGAAAAATAGATAAAGTGAACATGTCGTGGTCCAAACCGTTCGCTATGCTCATCCGAGCGACAATTGCACATCAGCGCGGCGCCGAGAACGCTACGTCTTTGCTTTCGGAATCAATGCTGAGTTTTGAGCGCGCTGACATGAACCTCTATGCGGCGGCAGCGCGCTGGCGGCTGGGGGAAAAGCTTGGCAATGAACGAGGTCAGGAATTGATTGCCGCGGCTAGCGCGTGGATGGAGTCACAGAAAATAAAAAATCCCGAAGCGATGATGCGAATGCTCGCCCCGGGGTTTGGAGAAAAGGAGGGAGGTATGAAGGATGAAGGATGAAGGACGAAGGATTAGGAAATGAATCAAGTGACTTCGGCTTCTTTCATCCTTCATCCCTTATCCTTCATCCTTTTCCTATGCCGCTTGTCTTTCTTCCTCGATCAGCGGCGCTACGTGCTGCGGCCTGATGCCCCAGTCGTACGTCCTTCTGGTCATACGAATCGCGGCGCGCACTGAAAGTCTTGCAAACAATCCCAGCTTTGTCTTGCGCACATTATCAGCAGCAATGCCGCCCGGATAAAGCGAAGCGAATACCAGACAAGCAATAGCGTAAACAACTTTGCTGGCCACGGGCAGACTACTCATCGGACCTTTGCGCGTGCGCGCAATGATCTCTTTCAAACTATAAAAGGTGCTCCAGCTTTCCTGCGACTCGTGCATCAACGCTTCGGTGGGAATTGTCGGATGTATGACCGCAACGTCAGTGTGATCATACTCAAGCCAAAACTTCTCGCGCACGATTTGTACCGCATGTTTCGGCACGTAATCAGGCTGGTCGCGATTTTTCCAATCGCGAATCATTTCGTGGTAGTCCTTTGTGCCCGGATAGACGCTGTAAAGCGGAAACTGTGCGAAGGCTGTTCCCGAAAGATTTGCAAACTGCCGCATGGTCTTCAGTGTCGATAGGGTGTCACTCTCGAGTCCGCCGATGATGGAGGCCAGGACCATGATGCCATGACGCTGGATCTTCTGAATGGCCTCCGCCATTTTTTGTCCCACTGGATTCCAGGTCTTGTTTACGTTTTTCAGTCCCTCTTCAGTAAACGACTCCACTCCAATCAAAGCGCCGCGAAGACGCATCTTGCTGTACATCGCATCCAGATATTCTTCGTCGCTATTACATTCGGCAGTCATCTGGGTGAAACCGTAAAGGGTGGGCGGGCCCAGGCGATCATATTCATCGAAAAGCTTCAGCCGATCTTCACGCACCCGTTCGAGATTCGCGCGCGTAGCGGCGTTTGTTTCTCTCGCGATTCGAGCGTGGGTAGCGGGAGTGAAGTTGTCGTCGGAGAAAAAGACGTAACGAAACCCCATCCCATGAAGCTCGTTTGCTTCTTCAATAATCTGTTCATTCAGATGCAGTCGAGGAGTGCGGCCGTCGGTAACCCAAACAGAACAGAAGCTGCAATTTTCAGGACAGCCAGCCACCGTCTGGATACAGCCCATCAGGTACTTGTTTGGATCGAGCAGGTCCCAGCGCGCTTTCGCCATCAACTCACCCGGCACGCGTCCACCGTCATAAACTTTCTTCAACCGGCCCAAATGCGCATCTTCCAACATTTCTTTCCAGATGAGGTCGGCATTGCCCTTGACCACCGCGTCAGCACCCATCTCCAGGGGCTCTTCCGGAAATATCGTCGGATGAACGCCGCCCACGATGACAGTGGCGCCACGTTCTTTTGCCGCGCGTACGACGCGATAACCAGGCCGGCAATTTCCGGTGTGTATTCCCACGCCCACGATGTCACCTGGGCCAACCGATTCAGGATTGAAACGGACAACCGGTTCATCAACGATTACGGGGTCGCCGGCAAACTCGGTAGGAGTTGCACCCGCGATAACAAACAGCCAACGGGGCGTAATCACGCTATAGCCGACGGTTGCGTTTGCCGGGTTTACCAACACTACTTTAGTCATAACGCCTCTCCTTTTCAGCTATGCGCGTATCACGTTCGGCGCCGAACGTAGCCAGTATCAGAGCCAATACTGCAGCTGAAAATACCTGACGGTAAGCGAGGATCAGGACATGCCCAAGAAAACGCGCCCAGCGTAATAGCAGGAGGCAACACTGTCAATACTGAGCTCGGAGACTAATCCTGATCCTGAGAAAAAGATGCAGTTCCGAAGGACAAGTGAATCAATCAGACTTAACTTTCAAATTAAACAAGGCAACGAGTCCCGCATGATCAGATGGCCACAGTCCATCCGGCGTGCGGTCAGACGGGCTGTTGCCGATGAGTTCGATCTGCTCCGCTAAAACGCTGCGGAAGAACACCAGGTCAAGTCTTTGCGTCGGAGTCGACGACGTTGCAGAGTCACCGAGGTGGAGGGCAGGCCTCAAGTGTATCGGAACCGGGAGCAGTAGCGACCGGCCAAATGTTCAACTCGAAATTGAGCAAATTAATGCGATGCTCTTATGCGCCAGTTGCTTCCTTGGCCGGCGCTACCGCTCCCGGTTCTGACTGTTATTTGCTTTGCAACAGCAGCTCGTTGAATGCTTCGGATATTCTGGAACATGTGTTTCCGGAGGTAACTGCGTAGCGGCGGAAGTCGAAGGTGGTCACTTGCGCAACGCCGAGGCT
>DASZDU010000463.1:0-6131 GCA_035941655.1 Pyrinomonadaceae bacterium
GGTCGCGACCTGTCGCGACCATGTTCGGTTGAATCCAACGAAAGATTGCGGCGCCAGGCGCCGCAGACCAAAGCGCTGACAGGTCAGCGCACTCCAAATTAGGCTGGTACTGACCTCATGGGACCGCAGCTACTGGGAACCATAAAATGGCAGACCTCAAACTCCAGGGCGTTTCCAAGATTTACCACGGAAACATACGCGCCGTCGCTCCGACGAGCGTTGAGATCGACGATGGCGAGTTCGTCATCCTGGTTGGCCCATCTGGTTGCGGGAAATCCACGCTACTCCGCATGATTGCCGGACTGGAAACTATCTCTCAGGGAGAGATCCATATCGGCGGCAGGCTCGTCAATAACGTGCCGGCCAAAGATCGGGACATCGCCATGGTCTTCCAGAATTACGCTCTTTACCCACATATGACTGTGTACGACAACATGGCTTTCGGTCTGAAGATGAGGAAACTCCCGAAGTCGGAGATCGATAGTCGCGTTCGTGCGGCAGCGGCAATACTTGGTCTGGAAGATTATCTGGACAGGAGACCCAAGGCTTTGTCCGGCGGACAGCGCCAGCGAGTTGCCGTCGGCCGGGCCATTGTGCGGCAACCGAAACTGTTTCTCTTCGACGAACCGCTCAGTAATCTGGACGCCAGGTTGAGACTCTCCATGCGCGCGGAGTTGATCAAGCTGCACAAGCGGTTGAAAGTTACGATGATTTACGTCACTCATGATCAAGTTGAAGCGATGAGCATGGGCGATCGGTTAATTGTGCTTAAGGATGGCATCGTGCAACAGATAGGGGCGCCACTTGAAATCTATGATCGCCCTGCCAATCAGTTTGTGGCCGGCTTCATCGGCAGCCCGCCGATGAATTTTATCAACTGTGCGCTGGTTGCGAGCGAGGAGAGCCTGTTTCTGACAGGCGATGGTCTACACGTTAAGATTCCCTTCGAAAAGAAAGCATCGTTATCAAGAGTCGTAAGGAACGAGAGCGTTCCCATAGTGCTGGGCATCCGGCCCGAAGATTTTTCTGAGCGACGGCCAAACGACGGTGCGGATGATAGCAACGTTATCAAGGCGCGAGTGAGTTTCCTGGAGCCTCTGGGTAGCGAGGTGCTCGCCACTTGCTCGGTAGGTGCACACGAGATCATTGTTCGCTTGAGTCCAAGAAGTGGCGTGAACAGCGATGAAATGATTGACTTAGTCATCGACATGGAACGCGCCAGGCTCTTCGATCCAGCAACTGGGGAGGCGCTGTTGTGAATGCGCAAGCACTGCGGTGTGGCGCCTTAGTGTTGCTGCTGCTTGTAATTGTTAGTTGTATGTCTCCGCGCCAGACGGAGATCGGGCAATCAGGCGGCCAAATCACACTCACCTACTGGAGCGCAACCAATGCGCAGGAACTTGAGTTTGCCAACCGAGTTGCGGCCGAATGGAATACGCTGCACCGCGACGTTCAAATCAAAGTTGAGCCTGTGCCCTCCGGACAGTCGTCGGAAGAAGTCATACTGGCTGCTATCGCCAGTGGCACAACTCCAGACATCTATGCCAACGTTTTCCCAGGGGCCATGCAAGACTTGCTCGATGCCCAGGGACTTGTCCAGCTCGATGCCTATGCGGATTTCTTTGATGTGTTGCACGAGCGCATGATGCCGGATCTTTCCAACCAATATCGCTCCTCCGACGGACATTTTTATCAGGTTCCCTGGAAGTCGAATCCGATCATGGTGCTTTACAACACGCGGTTGTTGCGCGAAGCCGGTGTCTCATCCTTGCCCACCACCTACTCGGAGTTTCTCTCGGCAGCGGCACGCGTGACACGCGATCGGAACGGCGACGGGCAGATTGACCAGTGGATGCTGACGATCGATTTCCTTCCTCTCTGGTATAAACGGCTGTTTGATTTTTTACCCCTTTACCTTGCTGCATCGAATGGGCAAAACCTGCTCGAAGGTCGTCAAGTGAGGTTCGAGAATGAAGCCTCAGTCGCCGCCTTCCGCTTCTTGCACGAATGCTTTGCCAAAGGTTACGCTCCGCGCCAAAATTTCCAGGGTGATGCTTTCCTCGACGGCCGCGTGGCGGCGAGGTTCGTGGGACCCAATAGCGTCGGACATCTTGAGCGCTACCGTCCTGCCGATTTCGAGTACGAATATGGGGTAATCCCGCGTCCTGACGCAGCCACCGGTCAGCCCGTAAGCTACGCAGATCCGAAGAGCATAGTCATCTTCAAGACATGCCAACACCCGCGCGAGGCGTGGGAATTTATCAAATTTATTATTTCGAAGCAGAACGATTTACAACTGCTGGAATTGTCCAGCCAGTTGCCAATCCGTGCAGGACTGCTTGAGGATCAAGAGTTCGCCGACTATTTCAGGCGCAACCCAAAGCTGGTCAAGTTCGCCGCACAAGTGACGACCGCGCGCAGCATTGAATCAGTTGCAGAATTGAAAGAGATTCTTGATGTTATTGCCCAGGAACTTGAAGCTTCAGTAGTCTTCGATCTAAAACCGCCGGAACAATCGGTGCACGATGCAGCCCGGAGAAGCCAACAGATTCTCGACGTTGAGTAAGGCCGTAGCAGCCCAGCGAACTCGATTACACAGTTTCGCTAAGGCTCTTCGATCAAAGGACCGCGCCACTGATCAGAGAGATCGTGTGGGTTATCTGATGGTCCTCCCGTACCTGCTTCACATGCTTCTGTTTCTGGGTTACCCACTCGCCTTCGCCTTCGTGCTTATCTTCCATCGCTGGAACATCTACGCGCCGATGAAGTGGGTTGGCCTGGGCAATATCAAACTGTTGTTCACTGATCCCCTGATTTGGCGCGCTCTCTTCAACACGCTTTACTTCCTGCTGATCCATATTCCGCTGCAGTTGGTGCTTGCTCTCGGATTGGCCCAATTACTCAATCAAAAGATTCGCGGACGAGCATTCTTTCGGGCAAGTTATTTTATGCCGGTGGTCGTTTCCGGCGTGGTGGTCACGATACTCTGGCAGCAGATGTACGCCACCGAGACTGGACTAATCAATTTGCTGCTGCAGGGCTTTGGCCTCCCTAAAATCGGTTGGCTCACGGATCGTCGCTATGCGATGCCTGCGATTGCGATCATGGCGACCTGGAAGAACGTCGGTCTGTACATAGTGCTTTTTCTGGTGGGTCTACAGGGCATTCCGGCCGATCTATATGAAGCGGCGGAACTGGACGGGGCCAGTGGCTGGCAAAAATTCCGTTTAATCACCGTGCCCATGCTCAATCCAACGATCATGCTTGTGCTCTTACTCTCGACCATCGGCGGCTTCTCGCTTTTCATCGAACCTTATGTAATGACGGGTGGTGGTCCCGTAAACAGCACGCTCTCCGGCATTCTTTATCTCTACAAGCAAGCGTTCTTTTTCAGCAAGATGGGCTATGCCACGACCATCGGGTTCTTTTGGGCGATGATTATCTTTGTGGTGGTTATTTTGCAACGGCGTTTCGTGGAAACGGAGGCTGTGTGATGAAACGTTTCCTTCTCTATCTGGTTCTAACAATCGGCGCGCTCATGTTTCTTTACCCGTTTGTATGGATGCTGGGGGCAACGCTTAAACCGGAGCTGGAAATTGCCGGCTTCAATCCCTTTTCATCACATTTCTCGCTTGAGAACTACCGCTTTGTCTTTCAAAAAATTCCGATTATTCGCGGTTTTGGCAACAGCCTGTTCGTCTCGATCATTGTGACCGTCTCGGTGGTTCTTTTCGGTTCGATGGTTGGTTACGCGCTCTCTCGACTTTATTTTCCTGGTCGCGAGCTGGTCTTCAATCTGGCGCTCGCAACCATGATGATTCCCGCGCAGCTGACGCTGATCCCGCTCTACACGATGATGGTTAAGTTCGGTTGGGTTAACTCATACCTGGCGCTGATTGTGCCCGCCATGATGAGTAGTTATGCAGTTCTTCTGTTCCGTCAGTTTTTTCTGTCCATACCACAGTCTTTAATTGAGGCGGCCCGACTTGATGGCTGTTCCGACTTGCGCATTCTTTTCACTATCGTGTACCCGCTCTCGAAACCGGCGATCATGACTGTCGCGATCCTGACGTTCATGGGTGTCTGGAACGACGTGCTGTGGCCGCTGATGGTAATTCGCAATCCAAAGTTGATGACGATGCCGCTGATGGTCACACTCTTTGCCGTGGGCGGACAGGCCGAGGCGCACCTGGGAGTGATACTGGCAGCCGCAATGCTGCTCGCGTTGCCGGTCATCGTTGCCTACATTTTTATTCAGCGTCACCTGATTGAAAGCATTGCCAGCAGCGGCATGAAAAACTAAGCGAACGAGGAGTTATCTTGATACGCGCCTTTCGACCGGTGACTGTGGTCCTAATTCTCACAACACTGCTGGGCCTCACCGTTTCTAAATCAGCCGCCCAACAAACGATGATCGATCGGATTGAACTAATGCCTCGTAAGCCAGCGCCCTTCGTTATGAAGGACTGGAAGGCCCTGGCCCAGGCTTATGATCGGCTGGTCTTCGATGTAAACGTCAGGGGTAAGTATCTGCCAGTTATATGGTGGGATAATAGCCGCCCCAACTTCGATCGGGTGACGTTTGGTCTTCCAAGTTATGTGGGCGATCCGCGCGTCACCAGCACCGGCCACGAAGCAATCAATTGCCTGGGCGCAGTTCTCGGCGCGACCATTAGTGGAATTGACAAAGCCCAGGGACCACATAACTGGGTTCTGATGGAAGAGCAATACTTTAATCGCAAGAATGGCGAGAACCTGATCTTGAATAGGACCTCTACCCACAGCGGACAAAGCTTTTGGTATGAGGTTTGGCCACACGTTCTCTTCTACGCTCTAGCGGATCGCTATCCCCGGACCGGCCAAATGGAAACGATCATGAAGACGACTGCCGACCGATGGTATGACGCCTGCTATCACATGGGAGAGGGAAGGGGAACTGTCGATTTCGATCACACAGCTTTCGACTTCAATACCATGAAGCCCGTTGATAACGGCAAATGGAAAGAACCGGATGCAGCAGCCGGCATTGGATGGTTGGAGTATATGGCCTGGGTCAAGTGGCGATCGCCGAAATACCTGCAAGCGGCGGACTGGTCACTGAGGTTTCTGCACAATCGAGCAGAGAATCCTACTTATGAAATCCTCATGCCTTATGGTGCCTACCTTGCTGCGCGCATCAATGGTGAGCTTGGGCGTAGGTATGATGTCCACAAGTTGCTGACCTGGTGTTTTGATGAAAGTAAAGCGAGACCAGGCTGGGGAACTATCGCCGAAAATTGGGGTGGCTATAGCTGTCATGGATTGGTCGGCAGCATTTCTGATGGCGGCGGCTATGCTTTTTCCATGAACACTTTTGCGAGCGCCGGCGCCCTGGTGCCTCTGGTTCGTTATGATGATCGTTATAGTCGGGCAATCGGGAAGTGGATGCTAAACGCGGCCAACAGCGCTCGCTTGTTCTATCGGGACGCTCTGCCGGATGATCATCAATCGAGCGCGTTTTGGCAGCACGATGGTGGGGTCATTGCTTATGAGGGACTTCGCAAAGAATGGAAGGGTCGAAGTCCTTACGCTACGGGCGATCCCATGCGGCTTGGCTGGGGCCCGACTGACTTAGGTCTTTACGGCGGCTCTTACGTCGGATTCTTTGGTGGCATTGTCAGACGCACCAACGTTGAAATGATCTTGCAACTCGACTGTCTGGCGACAGACTTTTTCCACGATCGCGCATACCCAACATATCTCTATTACAACCCGTATGACGTTGCGAAGGAGGTACAGATCGACGTTGGCCCAGGGGCCCGTGATCTTTACGACGCCGCAACTAATAGTTTCCTCAAAAAAAACCTCAAGGGTGTATCGACTTTCTCGCTTGCTGCCGACACTGCAGCGGTAATCGTGATGGCACCGGCCGGAGGAACAATTACTCGCAAGGGTAACAAGCGGCTTATTAACGGGGTGGTAGTAGATTACGTGACTATACCTGGTTGATTAGCCGCGGATGAACGCAGGTGAATGCGGATCTGAATTGAGCAAAAGTGTTCAGACCCGCGTTTATCCGCGTAAATCCGCGGCCAATATTTCTGAATCCGGCCTACGTTGTCTTCATCAACCAATCCAGCAACTCATTGATG
>DASZDU010000464.1:0-9258 GCA_035941655.1 Pyrinomonadaceae bacterium
GGATGAATCGTATCGGGGTTGAGAAAGAAACTTTTGGAGTGCGCTGACCTGTCAGCGCTTTGTATCGGTCGCGTCCTGTCGCGACCAACGCTACGTTGCAAGCTGCCTCTGGGCGGCCAGCCGCCCAGGAGCAAGCGCTGATAGGTCAGCGCACTCCAAATAGCCTGACATCCAATTGAGGCGGCGCGACATCGAATCGGTTCGTCAAAATATGCACACCTTCTGTGAATTTATGAACGCCAATAACCGGAGTTTTCAGTGAAACGCAGTCTGTTATTAATTCTCTTAGCGTGTTCGATTATCAATCCGGCAGCCTTTGCCGGCCAGAAACAACAACAAGCGTCTGGACGCGTAACCGCGCAGAGTGGGGCGGCCGCTGCTCCGGCGCCCCAGCCGCAGACTAAGTTTCTCAATCGGCAACTGGCGAATGGTTTGGAAATGATCGTGGTGGAGGATCATTCAATTCCTCTCGTCACCTGCGAGCTGGCCGTGAGAAACGGATCTTTTACGGAACCGCCCGAGTTGAATGGGCTGTCGCATCTTTTCGAGCACATGTTCTTCAAGGCTAACCGCGCGTCGGTGACCGGTGAAACTTACCTGAACACAATCGATCAGCTAGGCATTATCTACAACGGCCAGACGCAGGAGGAATTAGTTAACTATTATTTCACTACCACCTCGCCGAATTTGCCGATAGCCATGCGTTTCATGCGCGACGCTGTGCGTTATCCCTTGTTTGATGAGGGTCAGTTTGCGCAGGAGCGAGAAGTTGTCATCGGTGAACTCGATCGGCACGAATCAAACCCGTTTGGTTTTCTGCAACTGGAAATGAATGACCGGCTATTTTACAAATATCCCAGCCGGAAAAATCCCGGCGGCAACAAGCAGACGGTCCGCGGCGCTACCACAGACATGATGCGACTGATTCAGGGCCGCTACTACGTGCCAAATAATTCCGCAATCGTTGTGACCGGCGATGTCAATCCTGAGGCAGTCTTTCAATTGGTCCAGAACATGTTTGGTGAGTGGCCACGCAGGGAGAAGGATCCGTTCGTTGAATTTCCCCTCGTTGAGCATCCACCGCTGCCGAAGAGCGAGGGCGTGATCATCAAGCAGCCGGTCCAGAACATTATTATTGAACTCGGTTGGCAAGGGCCGTCGATTGGCAAAGACGATGCCTCGACATATGCGGCGGATGTTTTTTCCTTCATTCTGCGCCAACCAAATTCCCGTTTTCAGCGAGCGCTGGTCGACACCGGCCTGGTGAGCGCCGTCAATCTGGGTTACTACACGCAGCGTAACGTTGGGCCGATAAACATCATCGCGCAAACAACTCCGGAAAAAGCTCGCGCCGCCGTGCGCGCGATTTACAATGAAGTCGCACACTTTAACGACCGCGACTATTACACAGATGACCAATTGGAAACCGCAAAAGCGCTGCTTGAAGCAGACGACCTGTTTAGTCGAGAAAAGCTTTCCGACTACACCCATACCATCAGCTTTTGGTGGGCGTCGACCGGGATCGATTACTTTCGCGGCTACCTTGGCAACCTCCGAAGGACGAAGCGGGCAGACATCAGCCGTTACGTAAGCACTTACATACAAGGTAAACCCCATGTGGGGCTGGCACTGTTATCGGAGGACGCTGCAAAGGCGTCGCAACTAACGACGGACGATCTGATTGGTGAAGGGGCCAAATAAGTTTCAAGTTCCAAGTTTCAAGTTTCAAGTTAGGAGTGGCGCGGCAGTGAGATTCAGGTCAGACGTCGATGAACATAACTGGACTTATCCTACACGCGATACGATGACAACAATTCTGAACTTGAAACTTGAAACTTGAAACTCGGAACTGTTTTTCAGAAATGAGTAAGAACCAAATGAAGAAGAGTTGGTTTGGATTTCGAGTCGCGGCATCCTGTTTATTTGTGCTGGCGATCGCCACATCCCTGCTGGGGCAGGAAACCCGGCCGCCCGCAATTGCGCCACAGCCCGTGCCAATCGCCAGGCCGTTGATTGTTTCCGATACCTCCGCGTTGGTGACGGAGTTTGATGTAAACGGGCTCAAGGTGCTCATCAAGCGCCGCGAGGGCAGTCAGACAGTGGTGGCCGGATTATTCATCAAGGGCGGAACGCGAAATATCACCGCGGCGAACGCAGGCATTGAAGACCTGATGCTGGATGCCGCTTCCGAATCGAGCTTGAGCTTTCCACGCGAACGGTTGCGGACTGAATTGGCACGCCTCGGCACCACTATTTCGTCAGGCGTGAATTACGACTATTCAGGATTGACACTGGCTTCCACCCGCGCCAATTTTGATCGTTCCTGGGAAATCTTCACCGACGTTGCATTACGTCCGACCTTTGCCCCTGAAGACGTCGAGCGCGTGCGCAACCGCCTTGTGCTGTCATTGCGCGACGATTCCGATACGCCTGACTCTTACGTGCAAATGTTGCAGGCGCGAGTAGCCTATGCCGGCCATCCTTACCTGAACGATCCGCGCGGCACTGCCGAATCCATTTCTCGATTGACTGCTGAAGACCTGCGCCGTTATCACAAGCAAACGCTGGAGACGTCGCGTCTCTTGCTGGTTGTTGTTGGCGATCTGGATCCGCAACTTGTGCGGCAGCGCATCGCTGCGACCTTTGGTAAGCTGCCGCGCGGCGACTATCGACCGACGCCGCTGCCGGAACTATCGTTTCCCGCATCAACTGTCGAAGTAACCGAACGCGATCTGCCGACAAACTATGTGCAGGGAGTTTTCACTGCGCCGGCATTAGCGTCACCCGATCTCTATCCAATGCGCGTCGCCACTTCCATCCTGCAGAACCGATTGTTCGTAGAAATCCGCGCCAAGCGGAACCTGTCGTACGCGCCCGACGCTTTCTTGTGGACTCAGGGGTCAAACCTGGGTGGGGTCTCAGTCAGTTCCACTGATGCAAACCAAAGCGTAAGGATCATGCTGAACGAGATGGCGCGCTTGCAGGCCGAACCGATTTCGCAGGACGAACTGAAGGGCACGATTCAGCACTATCTGACTCGGTATTATCTGGGCCAGGAAACCAACGCGGCCCAGGCGGGCGAGTTAGCGCAGGCAGAGTTGCTTGGCGGTGGCTGGCGCAACGCGACCGTTTTCATGGATAAGATCAGCGCGGTTACGCCGGCCGATGTGCAGCGCGTGGCGCAAAAATATATGCGCCACATTCGCTTTGTGGTGCTGGGCAATCCGAAAAGCATCGATCCGAAAGTCTTTACCGGGGACTGACGAGAAGTTTCGAGTTTCAAGTTTCAAGTTTCATGTCCGGAGTGGATTAGTATTGAACTTGAAACTTGAAACTTCTTTTAGCGTTCCCTTCGCGTTTCGCTCAGCAACTTCTCGTAGAGCTTCACGTCCAGTTGCCGCAGAGTCTTCGCTTCCGCTGAACCCAATCTCTCATTTCCAACCTCAAAGTAGGCAACGGCAAGGTTGTAATGCGATTCAGCGTTATCCGGACGCAGCATGGCCGCGCGATTGTAGGAGGCAATGGCTTCTTCCATTCTTCCCGCGTAGTAATACGCATCACCCAGCTTATTGTATATCTCTTCAGAGTGAGGTTTGAGGTCGAGTGCATGCTGGTAAGCCCGAATTGCTTCCGCGCTCTTTCCCTGCTTCACTTTGCAATACCCAACCTGCACCCAGGCATCAGCGCGCCTGGGATTTCTATTCGCTGCAGTTTCGAAATAACCGATGGCGTTGTCGTAATTGCCCAGCCACAGCGATTCCAGTCCGGTTCGATAAGAAGATTCCGCTACGTCACCCAGCTTCTCTTTAGCCGGCAGGGTACTCACGGCGCGCAGTTGGCCCGGCCGCAGTTGTTCGACGCGCGCCGCGGCGATCGCCAGGTTGATGTTTTGGCCGTTCGTCACCTTGATGGTGACTACGCCGACCACTTGTCCGTTCATGTTGAAGACGGGACTGCCGCTGTTGCCGTGGGAAATCGGCGCCGTGATCTGAATGATCTTGCCGACGTTTGGAACTTCACGCACGGCCGAGACTATGCCGTCAGTGACGGAGCCTTCCAGTTTTAGTGGATTGCCGATGACCACTATTTGCTCACCTTCGTCCGGAAGTACGCGCGCCAATTCACTGGAGCGCGCGCGGTCGGGTGGCACGTCTACGCTCAGCAGCGCCAAGTCGCCATCTTCGTCAACCGCAAGCACGCCGTTGACCGGAAAGACGCGGCCTTTGCCGTCGAGCGTCTTGATCTCGGTCCGCTGTGCGCCGCGAATCACGTGCAGATTAGTGACCACCTGCCCCGGACGCAAAAAGAATCCGCTCCCCGTCATTAGTGCTTCGCCTTGCGTATCGTAAGTCGCAATCGCAACTACGGAAGGCTTAACACGCCTGACGAGTTCGGGCAGACTCTGTTGTGGGAATGCTTGTTTGGAAGCGAGAAGGCCTACGGCCACGAGCAGCAACTGGGGGAAGATGCGTTTGTACATATTAAGTTGTAACCGCTACTAGTTTGCTGGTTGAAGGGAAACCGAAGCGGCGCGCTTCGGCAGTTTGTGGGCTGCTATTGTGAGTCGAACGTAGGGGAATCGACCTGGGAGTGGACCCGATAACCCAGCGCCAACCCATTCGCATATTACCTCAGGATTAGCCCGGCACCATAGGGATTTTTTCGCGTCGCGCGCCTATTTGGAGGGCGCTGACCTGTTAGCGCGTGGGTTCGCGGGCGGCTTGGCGCCGCTTTCGGGGGGGTAAATTCTGGGTTACGAGGTTACGCCAGGTCGCCACCGACGAAGCGCTGACAGGTCAGCGCACTCCAAAAGTAGGTCGGGCGTCCAAAAGAAAAAGGCCGTCAAATTGACGGCCCCTTCACGAAAAGTAGCGAAAATTCGCGCTACGGAACTATTTGAATTACGCCCAGCCTCTCACCTACAGGCGTGACAATCGTCTTGACGGCGCCCAGGTCTTCCATGGTCACCAACAAGCCGAAATCGTCTAAGGTGGTGTTGGCTTTGATTTCCGCCTCGTTGCGTCCTTTGACGTTAACGATTTCGCCGAGTTTGAAAAACTGGTTGTCCGGAGAGACCGCCCAGAGGACGTAAACCTTTCCGGTTGGAGCTTCCTTCAGTTCATGGAAGCGCATCTTGACTTCAGTTTCCTTGCCATTCTTGTGCGGCTCAATGAACACATTTGCACGCGCACCTGCCATGGCTCCGCTGAAGTCTACTTTCAGTTTGGTGTCGTCACCCTTCTTGTATGCAGGGATATTCAACATCGGAACGGTGGAAGTGGTTGCGGGCGTAGTTCCCGAAGTCGTCGTTGCGCCTACAGTTTCACCGACCGGATTCATGGTATGCGGAATCACCGCGAAACCTGCCGGCACTGTGCTGCGGAACAAAACCTTCGTGTTCGGGTCATAGGTAGTTAAAGCTGTTTCCGGCGAAGCAAACAGCATGAAGCGGTTCAGCGGAGTGGTGGAAGCAAACGTTCCCACGCCATTTGTAACCGCAATTGGACCAAGCGCCGTGACGGCTCCGGCTGGATCAACGGCGTAAAGTGTTAGGCCTGTGAGATCATTCGGCAGACCGGTAAGATTTAGTTTGATTCGAGTGCCTTTGTCGTCTCGCAGGATCGTGGCGACGCCTTTGGCGCCGGTAATGTTGACAGGATCAAGCGTAACCAGCGTTTCCTTACCAATCGGATACTCGATCACTGAATAGGTACCGTCGGGATTTTGAACTACTTCGGTCGCGGTGGTAGTGGTCGTAGCGACGGCGGCCGGGGTTGTAGTGGTGGTAGCGACGGTGGTAGGGGTTGTCGCAGTAGTAGCGACGGTCGACAGCGGGATTGCCGTGAAGCCTGCGGGCACGGCACTGCGGAAGTAAATCTTTGCGTTTGGATCGTATGCAGTCAGACTCGTGTCTGGAGCGCCGATCAGCATGAACTTGCTAAGCGGAGTAGTGGCACTGAATTTTCCTGTTCCATTCGCGAGCACAACTGGCCCAAGCGATGAGACTACTCCGGCATCGTCGACCGCGTAGACGTTTATCGCGGAGACATCAGCGGGCACATCCGTAACATTCAACACGATCCTCGTACCGTTGTCGTCGCGCAGGATTGTCCCCACAGCTTTCGACTTGGTGAGAGTAACAGGATTGAATGTTAGCTGTACTTCCTTGCCTACGGGATACTCGATCACTGTGAAAGTGCCGTCTGGGTTTTGAACTGTCTTGGTAACTGTAGTTGGAGTTTGTGTGACTGTTGTGGTTTGCGCAGCGACCACGATTGCCGAGGAAATAATTAGCAACGCTGCCGCTAAAATCGAAATCCATTTATTCATGAGTGGCCTGCTCCTTCCTTTTCCTATCGCGATAAGTTTGTCGGGAAAGTGTCGGGGAGCTGCTGTTGGGCAAAAATACGGGCTAGTCCAGTGAGGGAGCCGCAAGCATTATGCCAGCAAACCTTACAGTTCTGGGGCACAGTTAACTACACATTACGCGCATTTAGGCCGGTTTTTGCGGGACTTTTTGGCAATGAACGACACACAACAATACACTGGTGTATGCCATCTTTTCGCGTGCAAGGATGGTGTATTTGGCTGACGGCTAATAACCGTTTAACTCAGCAATGGCTTTAGCTACATCCGCGACCTGCGGCAGGATCGCATCTTCCAGTTGCGGGGCGTAGGCCACGAAGGTATCGGTAGCGGCGACGCGACGAACGGGCGCGTCGAGGTGTTCGAAGAGTTCCTCGGCAATGCGCGCGGCGATCTCGGCGCCATAACCGAATGAGAGCGAGTCTTCATGTGCGACTATGACTCTGTTAGTTTTCTTAACGGTCGCGGTGATCGCGTCCCAGTCGTAAGGTTGCAGACTGCGTAGATCAACTACCTCAACACTGATCCCTTGTTGATCGGCTTGTTTGGCGGCAACTAATGACCGTTGCACCAACGCGCCGTAAGTAATTATCGAGAGGTCAGTACCTTCCCGAACTACTTTTGCTTTTCCAAAAGGGATCATGAAATCGTCTGGTGGATATTGCGATTTGTTGTAAGCCTGGCGGTAAAGATGCTTGTGTTCCAAAAACAATACCGGGTCGTCGCAGCGAACCGCAGTACGCAACAAGCCGTTAGCGTCGAGCGCATTCGACGGATAAACCACACGCAGTCCGGGAATCTGAGTAAAAGTTGAGACGCCTGACTGCGAGTGATAGACCGCGCCGCCCTTGAGGTAGCCGCCAACGGGCACGCGCATTACTACCGGCGCTTTCCACTCGCCGCCTGAACGCCATCTCAATAGGGCCAGCTCGTTACGAATCTGGTGCATGGCCGGCCAAATGTAATCAAAGAATTGAATTTCAACTACCGGTTTCAATCCGCGAGTAGCCATGCCGATGGCGCGACCGACAATGTTTGCTTCGGCGAGTGGGGAATTAAAGACTCGCGCGCTACCAAACTTGCGCTGCAGGTTCGCAGTGACCTTGAAAACGCCGCCTTTGCCTTTTACCTTTTCAAGAAATTCTTCGCGCGAACAATCGGCCACGTCCTCGCCAAATACAATCATGCGTGAATCGCGAGCCATTTCCACATGCAGGCAACGATTGATCAGATCGACCATCGTGCCCGGATTGCCGGAGAGTTCGGCCCCTTCTTCGGTATCAAACGCTTTCGAAGTCGGATCGACATCGGGCGAATAAACATGAAGCTTTAGTGTCTGCGGATCCGGCTGCGGACTCGCAAGCGCCTGATCGGCGGCTTCATTTATGAGCGCATCGACCTCATCCTTTATTTTCTGAAGTCCATCCTGGTCAATTACTTTTTCCTCGATCAGGACTGCGCCAAAGCGCTTCACCGGATCGCGCTCGGCGTCCGCTATCCGCTCTTCATCGGGGCGATAGAGTTTCTCGTCATCCGACAGCGAGTGCGAGTAAGGTCGAATAACTTTGGCATGGACAAAAGCCGGCCCGCGATGTTCGCGGCAGTATTGAACGGCACGTTTCATAACCGCCAGAGACTCGAGCACGTCTGTGCCGTCGCAACGCTGCAGGTAAAGATTGGGAAAGCTTTTGATCAGCCGCGAGAGGTCGCCGCCAGGAGTTTGCACTTCCACCGGCACGCTGATCGCGTAACCGTTGTCTTCCAGCAGGAAGAGCACCGGCAGCTTCAGATTGCACGCAGTGTTGAGCGCTTCCCAGAATTCGCCTTCACTCGATGTGCCATCGCCGAGGGAAACATAGACGACTTCGTCTTTGTGAAAATTCGACGAACGCCTTCGCAGTTCCTTGATCAACTTGAAACGATACCCGGCTTCGGCGCAGCCCACCGCCTGCAGCAGCTGAGTGCCCGTAGGCGACGATTGCGAAACGATGTTTAGTTTCTTGTGACCCCAGTGCGAAGGCATCTGACGGCCATGCGAGTTTGGATCGCTTGCCGCGCCAACAGCGGAAAGAAGCTGTTCGAGCGGGGTCATGCCGAGTTGTAGACACAAAGCGCGGTCGCGGTAATACGGATAAAACCAATCGTAACCCGGCTTCAGGACCATGCCCGCGGCCACGAGCACTGCTTCATGTCCCGCACCGCTGATCTGGAAAAAAATCTTGTTCTGATTTTTGAGCTGGATCTCTTTGTCGTCGATGCGGCGCGAGAGATACATAGTGCGATACATCTCGAGCATCTCTTCGCGGGAGAGACGCGGCCGCTCGCGGCGCTCACTCTTTGGCCGCTGACCACGTTGTTCAGGAATACGCAACGGTCTGACTGAAACTGGAATGGCCGGTGGCGACACGGGCTGCGGTTTTGCCGCCGGAGGGGTTTCGATCCGTGTTACGGGCGTCGATCGGTCTGGCTGCGGAGCTGCCTGCTTCTCTTCGGAGGGCGCGGTCGGCACGGGGGCGCTTTTGACCTTACTCTTGGGGACCAGTTTTAGAACTTTGGTATCACTCATGATGAAATTTTACTGGCATTCCTGTCCGGTCAGGTGCGCCTAAAATCCAATTACAATCCAGCTTTTCCCATTCTCATTGATGTTTTCACTTGCCATTCAGAACCCCACCTTTGCTTGCAATGAAAAAGAGAAATGAAAAATGATAAATGGAAAATCTCTTGACTTTACCATGATAGCTAGTACCGGAGACCTGGACAGTCAGGAATGCCTGTCCTAACTCAAAGTTCATCCACAGCCTGTCGGTATTCTTCCGACATTGAAGGATGTCCATGTTTCGCCGCGGCATCAATTCCGCGTTGATAGGTCTCTTTGGCTTTCTGGCGTTG
>DASZDU010000465.1:0-5211 GCA_035941655.1 Pyrinomonadaceae bacterium
GCTCCCGCTCTTTTTGTTATCCCGCTCGTCTTGCTCTTAGTCTCGCCCAGCTTATGAATGACCCGCCCGATAAACTTTATGCTCTGCAGAAAATCGTCGACGCGAATATTTTCGTCCGGCCCGTGTGGATTTGAGCCTGAATAGCTGAGCCCGAATGAGGCCACCGGTGTCGGCGGAGTCGATGCGCCACAAACAGCACCAACCGGCCCGCTCGAAGGCTCCATCGGATAAACAAGCGGCGCCACTCCATAAACCTCCGTAGCAGCTCCAATCACTGCGCTCGCGACTGTTGAGCTGCGGGATGATTTCGCCAATGGTGCGCTGCCAAGTTCGCTTATCTCGATATCTTTGAAACCACGCACGTCTAGATGCGCGCGCAGCAGTTGCAGGACAACTTCCGGAGTCAGGTCAGGCACCAGCCGAAAATCGAGACGAGCCACCGCGCTGCTTGGCAGCACGGTCTTCACTCCCGCTTCCGTATGGCCGGTTTGAATGCCACAGATGGTACAGGTCGGACCAAATATGTGTTCCTTAACGAGCGCCGCGCCTTTCAGCGCACGCAACCATCCGCCGATCCGGAATTCCCGTTTCAAGCCCGCTTCGTCAAGCTCGATCGACTTGAGCGCTTCGGAATCCTCTTCATTGATGGGTGCGATACAAGACGAAAAGCCATCGATCGTGATCACGCCCTTGGGCGAGGTGATAGTCGCCAGCGCCTGCACCAGGCGCCAGGCAGGATTGGGCACAATGGCACCCCACTTTGAATGCAGGTCAGTGCGCGCACCGTGCGCTCTCAATTCCAGAAACGTTATGCCCTTGAAACCCAGGCTGATTACCGGGCGCTCTTGTGTATCCTTGTACCCCTCGTCCCAGATGCAGCCTTGCGCAGCCAACATCTCGGAATGTTCCGCGGCGAAACGATAAAGGCTGGGACTGCCCAGACCATCTTCGCCGTCGATCAAGAGTCGCAGCGACACCGGCAGCTTGCCGAATGTTTTTTGATATGCCTCTACCGCCGCTAGTCGAGCAATAAGATCGCCTTTGCTGTTGGACGCGCCGCGCGCATACAGCTTGCCATCCACGATCGACGCCGCAAACGGACCAACCGACCACTCGCTCAAATGTCCCACCGGTTGGACATCATAGTGGCCATAGACGAGGAAACTCTGCGGGCCGGCGCCACATTCACCATAAATAATGGGATAGCCATTGCCGAAGCGGAACGCTCGAGTACCAATGCCGACGCGCTGCATCATTTGTTCGACCGTTTCCGCAATCGCACGCATACCAGTGCCGCGCGCGGCAACTGACGGCATGCGGCAAAGCGATTGCAGCCGCTCGGTGAAACTACGTGCGTGCCGGTCAACGTATCGATCAAACTGCGTAAAGGCCATGATGTAAATCTGACGGTGCAGGAAAGAGCTGAACTTTGTGCTTTGAACTTTGAACTTTGTGTGTTTTTGTTTCCGATTGGCTTCAATTAGATGACCAACCACGTAGCACAGAGTTCAAAGCACAACGTTCAAAGTACAAAGTTCCAAGTACAAAGATGCCCGCCTTAGCTGACCCACTGATCACTTTCGTAAAGCAAATACTGCGGCAATTCCATCGAACGATCAAAACCTGCGCATACCAGCCCGGCAGCAAAAGCCTTCTGAAACTCGCCGCGAACACGCAGCTGCTCTTCCCTTGCCTGAACCGGACTCTGCGCGCACAGCTTCGCCCAGCTAGCTGGAATGCTAATCCTCGCCGCAGGTTTAGACTGCATAGTTTCTCCAGACGCAACGCTACCACTGGCGAGCGCGACGACCCGCGGCGATTCGAGTTGCCATTGGGCAAACAAGCGGTCGCTATCGATTCCGCCCGTCTCAGCCTTCGGAGCAGGTGATGTTGGATAGTCAGTGCCGTAAAAGTTCGCTGCGTAATCGGTGACAGTCACACCCAGCCGATTCAGATTAAAATGGGCATTGCGAGCCTGCATTGGATCCCAGGTCCACTTAATAAAATTCCGCCCTTCCTGGATCGCTCGCTCACGCTGTCGCCACTTGAGTTTGGCGCCGACACCCTGGTTCTGAAAAGATGCCTCTACCGCCATCATGTGGGAGTAACCAAAAATTCCATTGTCGCCCCGCACGCCCGCCAAATGATGAACAAACCCAATCAGGCGTTCGTGCACAAACGCGCCCAGCGTCCAGCCCCCGGCCTGTCTGGAAACAATCAAATGGCGTCGCGGTGAAACTTCCAGTTCCGGCAATCCAAACACATCTCGTTGCAGCTGAACGCAGCTGTCAAATTCATCGATTGTTATGCATTCTCGAATTACGATGTCATCCATTTCTGCAAACAATTCCATGGGCCATAGATTCACACAGCTCACCAGCATAAGAACCAGCACAAAAACTCATTACTTCTAGTCGTGTCTTAATTAGAGAAGACGCGCAGCCAGGCATTACCACTAACACACACGAAATTTCTATCGCGTATGTTTCCGAAGGTTTTCGTGTGATTTCGTGGTTCGCTTTTGTCTGGTAGAAGAAGGACACGAAATCAAGAGACTATCTGGTTTTTACTGATTTTTCGGATCTGCGTCGATCTGTGTCTATCTGTGGCCCGCTATTGTCATGGTTTAGGTGGACCTGCCGGCAGTTCGAGCACGGTGCGCAAACCGGCCGACTGGCAGTTTTCAAGTGTTACTGTCCCCTTCATTAGTTCGAGCAGACGCCGACCAATAATGATTCCCAATTCGTTAAGATCAGTTTTACCGGCTCGCGGCATATCTTCTGGATCGAAAACTCGGGACATGTTGCTGATGGGGTCGCCTTGATCTTCTATCTTCACTTGCAAGGAATGGAGGTCGCTAAGTTCAGCCTCAACATTTATGCCCTGCCCTTCCGGACTGCGACTAACTGCCCAAGCCAGAAAAGTGTAAAGCACCTGGCGCAGACGTCCCTTATCAGAAACGATATTGCTTACTTCCGGCCCCAGGTTGCATTCAATTTTCACGTCACGCTTTTGCGCCTGCCGGGCGACGGCTGCGCAGGTTTCACGCAACACCTCGGGAAAAGAAAACTCCTGAAGAAAGAGCTCAGCGGGCGCCACCTCGAGCCGAGATAGATCGACAAGCTGGTTCAAGCTGGTCAACAGTTGCATACCGGAGTTTTGAATCTTCTGGCAGAACCGCTGTTGTGGCTCGGTCAGTTTCTCCTGATCGAGCATGATTTCAGTGAAGCCAAGTATCGAGGTCAACGGCGTCCGCAGTTCATGCGACATGCGCGCCAGAAAAAGCGAGCGATAATGCGAGACGTGTCTAAGCTCTCGATTAGCCTCTTCCAATTCAACGGTGCGTACCTGCAATTGCTCGATCAGGTCAGCCACGCGTGTGTCGTCACCGTGCTCCACCTCAGATTTCTTGTTGTTCCGGGAACGATCAGCCACTACTTTCGCAGTCATGAGATGATGGATGGTCCGCCGTCGGAGCCGCAGTCCTCGTCATTTAAACGCTTGGTTTGTCTCGGTAAGTTCAATATAAGACTGCACGGATTGAGTGTCAAAGCCATGCTTCTTTTTTAACTAAATCGTGCGTTAATATGGCACTGTGGCGGGCGGCGCCGATATCGCCTGCAACATCCCCCGGGGCAAAATCAATGAAGGGCACACTCGCTGATCAACCACTCGCGGAACTCATTCGCGAGATCACAGTTAAAAACTTGTCGGGCACGCTGCGGCTGGAGCATGAGCGTGTCCGGACCGCCGTTTATTTTGAAAACGGTCAGGTTATCTATGCGGCGGCAAATCTCCGAACACTTCGGCTGCGCGAATACCTGGAAAAGCGCGCTGTCGTCTCGGAAAGCGTGCTCGCCAGATTCGAAAACAATCTCTCGGATCTCAATTTCGCCGGTGCTTTGGCTACCACTGGAACGCTGAGGCAGAAAGATATCGATGCTCTGCTTACAATACTGGTAAGCGACGCCTTGCGCGTGGCGCTGCTGTGGACGGAAGGGCTTTGGGAGTTCGATGAGCACGCGCGACTTGCTGATTCGGTTAACGTGAACCTCGACACGGCTACTCTGCTCCGGGAAGCAGCTCAAAGGCTGCCCTTCAACTTCGTCTCGCAGCGCTTTCGAAATGCCTCCGAAGCGATATCGCGCGCGTCTGAAATTTCCCCAACGAGCAACCTTTCCCCTGCGGAAAGTTTCATTCTGTCTCGCCTCGATAGCAGTGTGAAGCTGGGGGAGTTGGTCATGCTTAGCGGTCTTCCGGAGATGGACGCGCGGCGCGCGATTTATGGGTTGGCACTGAGTGGCTTGATAAAACGCGAATACTGGCAAAATGCCTTTCGCACCGGAATTGCGCAAACAAAGGAACAAGCTTCCACGCTGGCGGCCTCAGCGGCCCCAGTCAATCAAGTTGAGCAAAGCGACAATTGGATATCGGCGAGTGTCGCAGATGAAGAGCTTAACAAGTTTTTGACACGGCTCAGGAACGCCGAGAATTATTATGAGGTCATCGAGTTGCCGCCAACGGCGCAGTCAAGTGAAATCAAAGAGGCTTATTATGCAATGGCCCGCCGCTACCACCCGGACAGGTTCCATCTAAAATCCGGCACTAAGTTGCATGCAGAAATAAGCTCGGCTTTCGCTCAAGTGACGCAGGCGTATGAAACGTTGACTGATACAAACGCGCGTTCGCTTTACGATCAAACGCTGCAACGGTCAAATGCTTTTGCGAAGATGACTGAAAAAGCCGAACCTGCCGTGAATGAGGCAGCTTCAGACGAATTGGATTTTGAAACCGATGGCGCAGACACAGAGTTCGGGCGGGCCGAATATCACTTCCGCGAAGGCGTTGGCGCACTGCAGCAAGGGAGAATCAACGCCGCCATCAAACATCTGTCGAATGCTGCGCGTTTGCAACCGCAAGAGGCGCGTTATCGTGCGCACTACGGCCGAGCACTAGCCGCTTCCGACAATACGCGCCGATTGGCGGAGAATGAAATTCAAGCGGCGGTGAAACTGGCGCCGGCCGACGTCAACTTTCGTACGATGCTCGCCGAGTTGTACTTTCAACTTAAGTTTCACCGGCGCGCTCGTACGGAGTTGGATCGAGCACTGGCAATCGACCCCAAAAACGCTACGGCACACTCGCTGTTGCGCAAACTCGAAAAGTCGCGCAAGGTAGGATAACGAAGTCAATGCCTTTATTTTCCAGCAA
>DASZDU010000466.1:0-14059 GCA_035941655.1 Pyrinomonadaceae bacterium
GAAAACTCGATTCACGTAACAGGCTCCCAGGCCATCCAGCGCCAACGCAAAGTTGGGATCGAGTTCGATTGCGCGCTGAAAATGTTCGATAGCCGCGTCGCAATCTTCCTGAGCGACGGTACGGAAAATGAAGCGCGCAAAGAGATCGCGCCCGCGCAGGTATTGTTCGTAAGCCGCCGGGTTTTGCGTCGCCGGCTTTGCGATTCCATCCTGCTCGGCGGGGCTCAACTCCAGCCGCAAACCTTCCACTATTCGCTGCGCGATCTCATCCTGCACGGCGATGATGTCTTCAGTAGAAGTGTCGATACGATCGCTCCAAAGAATGTCGCCGGAGCCTACGTCCAGTAGTTGCGCAGTCACACGAAATCGCCCGCCGGCGTGAATGAAGCCCGCCGTCAAGACGGCGTTAACGTGCAACTCGTTACCGATATCGCGCGGATCCATCTGGCCGCCCTGGTATTTCGCAATTACTGACGACGGCCGCACCACCAGCGAACGCACGCGGGCCAGTTCGGTGATCACAGCATCCGCAAGTGAGAACTCATAAAAGCTGGAGCCCGGATCGTTACTCAAGTTGCGAAAGCAAAGGATGGCCAAACTCTTCTTCGTCGGATCGGCAATCGTCGTAAACGGGGTCTCGTGAATCGTCGGCTTGGTTGGCGTGCCCATTCCGGGCGCTGAGGTGGATTCCGCTCTGCCTTTTCCTTTGAGCCATCTCATGGCTCTTGACACCGGACTCGCACCTGACAGATGCCGCGCCGGTTCAGGCATAACACTAGTAAACGGCTGGCCTGTAGTCTCGGAAGATGAAACTTCCCGCAAGACGTCGCGAAGATCGTCGCGCAGTTCTTCCATCTTCTGATACCGATCACGCGGCTCCTTGGCTAAACAGCGATCCAGTATTTGCTGCAAACGCGCCGGAATAGCTTCCTTGCGCAGTTCCGAAACCGGCACCGGCGCATCGTGAAGCACAGCATGCCTCACATCGATGGTCGTCTTGCCGCGAAACGGCCAGGTGCCTGTCAGCATCTCGTAGAGTAAAACGCCGGTGGAAAAAATATCGGCCCGCTTATCGACACGGTCGCCGCGCGCCTGCTCCGGCGCCGCGTAAGTTGCAGTGCCATACGGTACGCCGACTTCCGTCAGATCAGTGCGATGAATTGTCGACCGTGAGCTGTCGTCGCGATCGTCCAGCAACTTTGCCAAACCAAAATCCAGAATCTTTACCTGACCGGAAGGCGTGACCATCACATTTCCCGACTTGATGTCGCGATGGATAATGTCGCGCGCATGCGCCGCAGCCAGCGCGTCGGCAACCTGGATGGCGATCAGAAGCGTGCTCTTCAACTCCAGCGGATGCCCATTCACCAACTGCCGTACGTTGCGTCCTTCAACGTATTGCATGGCGATGAAGTGGTGTCCTTCAGCTTCGTCGAGATCAAAGATTGTGCAGATGTTTGGATGATCGAGGGAAGAAGCGAGCCGCGCTTCACGTTCAAAACGTCGCAGGTTTGCTTCTCGCGCTGTCAGTTCAGCCGGCAAAACTTTCACAACTACGGTGCGGCCAAGTTTCCCGTCAGTGGCTTTGTAGACAGTGCCCTGTCCGCCAACGCCGATCTTCTCGAGAATCTTGTAGTTGCGTAGAGTCTTTCCAATCATGATTCTTTGTAACGCAAACGGTTAGTTTGCGGTGCCGGCCGAACGAGCAAATGCCGCGTCAACCGCAAACTAACAGTTTGCGTTACCCAAACGTATTCAGTAGTTCCTCGCCGCTGACGGTTGCGGTGCCAATTTTGCCGACGACAACACCGGCTGCGTGGTTTGCCAAATTCGCCGCTTCCAGCATCGTTGCGCCGGCCGAAAGCGCCGACGCCAAGGTAGCGATCACTGTGTCGCCGGCGCCGGTAACATCATAAACTTCGCGCGCGGCCGTGCCTACGAACACCGGATCATTGTCGCCTTCCAAAAGCATTATTCCACGATCGCCGCGCGTAATTAGCACGGCATCGCAATTTACTCTTTCTCGTATCACGCGCGCTGCCTGGTGCAGACCATCATCGGAATCAGCTTCGAGATCAGACATTCGCAGCGCTTCGTGATGATTTGGCGTGATCAAAGATGCCGGCTGGTAGTGAAGAAAGTTTCGAAGCTTGGGATCAATAAGTACGGGAATACGCGGGTGAGCCAGCGGCAGAATTTCCCGGAGAATACGCGGTGTCACGACTCCTTTGTCGTAGTCTGAAACAACCAGCGCGTGCGCATCGTTGATAGCTTGCTTTAACGTCTCGACGATACGGGCCTCAATAGGACCGTTTACCGCACCACGCTGCTCGCGATCCGCACGCACTACCAACTGATTGTGCGCGATGATTCGGGTTTTTGTGGTTGAGGGCCGGTTCTTGTCAAGTATCAAATAATCATCTGTCTGGATTTGGCTGGCTTGTTTGAGACTCGCACGCAGGCGTTCACCCGCGGAGTCGTTTCCCACAACACCAACAACACAAGCGTTCGCCCCCAACGCCACCACATTTGCCAAAACGTTTGCAGCGCCGCCCAGATGCACCGACTCGCGTCGAATATCAACCACGGGCACGGGCGCTTCCGGAGAAATTCGCGTGACGTCGCCCCAAACAAACTCATCGAGCATTACATCGCCGAGCACAACAATCTTGCGACCGCCCATCGCCTGAATTAATTCACCGGCGCGCTGTTTAGTTAGTTGGGACATAGTGAATTGATCTAAGACTCGCAGACGCAACTCCGACGGACTGCGGCTTCGCCGCCTTCCGTGCAGTAAGGCTCTGCCTTACCGACCCTCATTCGATGGCATCTGAGGCTGCGCCTCAAGTTCGGAGGCGAAGCCTCAATTTAAGAAAAGCTGAACGGAAAGGCAGAGCCTTTCCGCACGGTAGGCGGCAAAGCCGCTACCCGCCTGCACTTTCTCTCAAAACACGTTCAGCCGCAGCCACCACTCGCTCCACCGGAACGCGCTTGATGCATTCGGGCTCATCAAACTTTTCACAGAAATAGCCGTGACACGGTTGGCATTCCATCTCTTCAAGAACAACCTCCGCGGCGGCGGTGGCCCACGGGCGCCAGTGAGCTGTATTTGAAGATCCAAAGATAACCACAGACGGTGCGCCAACCGCAGCGGCGATGTGCGCAATGCCGCTGTCGTTTCCGATGAACAGACGTGCGCGAGCAAGCAAGGCCGTTATCTCTGGTAACGACAGGTCCATGAAAGCCTGCGCGGGCGTCGCCGCGTGGCTGTTCATCTCATCGATAATCGGTTTTTCGGTCGGTGTAATGATCGCAATCGCCGGCAGACCCTGGCCCATCAGATGCTCAGCCACTCGCCCAAACTTGTCCGCCGCCCACTGCTTGGTCGCAAATGCGGCCGCCGGATGGATTACTGCAAACGGCTGGTCTCGGAGCCCCGCTGCTTCTAGCCGCGCCGATATGTTTGCCGCGGCCTCATTAGTAACGGCGAGTTTAGTGGCAGGCCGATCGCTCACCGGCACGCCCGTCCATCCGAGCAGCGCAAGTTGTTGCTCAACCGAATGCGTCTTGTCCCTTCCCCAAAGTACAGACGAAGCGGGTGACAACTCGTTGTGCAGTCGGGCGTATTGATACGTACTGTAACCGACGCGATGTTTTGCGCCGCTCGCGCGCGTCAGCAAAGTCGCCGTCGTGCCGCCGTGCAAATTGTAGACGACGTCGTAACGATTAGCGCGCAATTGACGCGCAACGCGCGCGCGCGAAGCGGTGCTCTTTCGCTCGAGGGTAATAACGTTGTCCACATGTGGAAATCCGCTCAGCACCGGCGCCACCCAGTCTTCGAGGAGAATATCGAGCCGCAGTTGCGGCAAAAATCTCTTTAGTGCAAACAGCGAGGGCGTTGCCAGCACCGTATCGCCGATTGAACGAAGACGCACAACCAGCACGCGCTCTACGGCTTGCCAATCCCATCTGGCAGGGGCGAGCGGTTGCGGTGAAGCTTCGCCGCGCAAACTTTGCATCCGGAGTGCGCGTAACTGTGGAGAAGTTTCGACGATGTCGCGCAGGCTGTTCAAGTTCGTTCTTGTGGATCCGTTTCGGGGCTGTTCTCTATGGTTGCCTCGTCGATAAGCATTACGGGAATGTCATCGCGAATGGGATAAACGCGCCGGCATTCGACGCATTTCAGACCGCTGCCGTCGCTGTTTAACTCCACCTTCGCCTTACAGGCAGGGCAGGCGAGTATTTCCAACAAGTCCTGACTAATTGCCATGGGCGTGCGACCTCGTATTGTGGTTTCCTGGAATATGCACGAGACCCTCGAAAGAGGTTTTGGGAATGCCAAAGCTTATCACAGACAGTGATTAGTGAGCAGTGGGCAGTGAGCAAGTCGGATTGCTTTGTTGTGCTTGCTCCGTTGCGTTCAGCGATTGATAATCGGAACACAATGTCACTCGAATTTGCAGTTCAGTATCCTTGCGCGCTACGCGCCCGCTATTCGGAAAAGCATTTGCGCGAGTGGGGGCGCCTCGGTAATCTGCACGCGCGCCTGACGACCGGCGACACCGGTGCGCCGTCGCAGGAAAAGCTCGAGTGGGTGGAAAACGCGCGCGACGAAATCGAAGTGATGCAGGCCGAGACCGCAATTTGTTTGAATTGTCCGGCATGTTTGTCCGAGGACACCGAAGGCACGGCTGGCGAAGGAGAGGCGGTTGGCTGCCTTGGACGCATCACCTATCCAATCGAAGCGCAATTCGAGAAGTTTCTCGCTGACCGGGTGCAGCTTGCGCTTGACACCATCGACAGCGAAGATCAGCCGCGTCTCTTGCGCATTCTGGTTGATGCGGAGTCGCCGTTTGACGGCGAGGCGACGAAAGAACTGCGACGCGTCACAACTCCTGAGGGTCTACGCTTTTTTGAACTTCGCGTACCAATTCGTTTATCGCGAGAAGGCGCGCGCCTGACTACTGACAACGTCTTCGATGTGCTTGCCGGATTTCGTTCCGAAGACAATGAGGATACGACCTACGTCCGCGAACTCCCGCTTCAGGCCACCGCCGATTATTACGACTTGCTCGACTTAGTCCTGCGCAACGATCTAAGCCAGTCAGAGATTGCGCGTCTCACGCTACGCGGCCGGAATTATTCTCAGTTCCTGCGCTTGCTCGCGGCGATTGAACGTGCCGAGGCGTTACAAACTCGCGTGCTGCTTGACTGAACCAACTGAATCGTTCGACGTTTCGTTTGCAATTCGACACCTTGCTTAAGTTCTAATCCGGTCGCGTATTCAAACAAAACAATTAGCCGCAGATTTACGCGGATGAACGCAGATCAGAAAAATACCAGGCTGGCATGTCCTGGTTTCTTTCTGATCTCTGACCTCTGATCTCTGATCTCTGTCTTTATGTTAGTCTGTCGCCCAGGTGGTCACTCAGGTCGACAAGCGCGCCAGTAGAATCAGCAACCGCGCACGCAAGATGCGGACGCGCGTACGCGACACGCGCCGTGAAATCGAGCGCATCGCCAACACTCCCACACTCGGCGGACTCTTCCTTTCATTTCTAAAAATTGGCACCGTCGGTTTTGGCGGCGGACTAGCCGTGATTGCAAACATCAGAATGTTAGCGGTACAGCAACGTCGCTGGCTTACGGAACAGGAGTTTGCCTCAGGGTTTGCGCTCGGCCAGACCTTGCCAGGCACATCTGCCGGTAATGTTGCCACCTATGTTGGGCTGCGGCTGCGCGGCTGGCGCGGCGCCGGCGCTGCCATCGCCGGCTTCATTTTGCCGTCCATGCTGATGATGATCGTGCTGGCAATTCTGTATCGTCACCTGCGCTACCTGCCTGACACGGATCGCCTTTTTCACGGTCTAAACGCTGCCGTAGTAGCACTGATTATCGTTACGGCCTGGCGCATGGGACGCAACTCGCTCATAAAACCATGGCAATGGTTCCTGGCTGTCTTCGCCTGCATCGTAGTCGCGTTTTTCAGCGCAACTGTTATTGAGGTGGTGTTGGCGGCTGGTTTGGTCGGTATTTTTATCGATTCATTTGCGGAGAAGCAGCTGCGCAAGCTGGGACAACTGCATGGCATGGCTTCACGCCGCAAACGAATTGCAGCGCGCGTGACCTTACAAAGACGTCGTCGTCGCATGCGCGAGACTCACTTCGTCGGCGGCTATCTCACGCGAGCGATGGCTGAGGAGCGGGTGCGCCGGGCCTCATTGATGACAGAAAAAAACGCTGCGACTGACGATTCAAGCGGAACTGATGAACCCGCAGCTCCGACGTCAGGAAAGAAGCTCAACTCGCTTGCCTTCTTAGCAGTGGCGATGCCAATCCTCACCAAGGTCGCATTGTTATTAACGCTTTCAACCATCTTTCTGCGCATCGGCTCGATCACTTTTGGAGGCGGCTTCGTAATGATTCCACTGATCGAAGCCGAGGTGGTTGACTCTCATCATTGGCTTACTCATCAGGAATTTGTTGACGCCACCGCGCTCGGACAAATCACACCCGGACCAGTACTGATTACGGCAACGTTCATCGGATATCGGGTGGCGGGAACGCTGGGCGCCCTGGTGGCGACCGTCAGTATTTTTCTGCCATCGTTTCTGATGACGGTCATTGCCGGATCATCGCTGGCACGCTTCCACACGAACAAGATTGTGCAGTCGTTTTTAAAAGGAGTGACTCCGGCAGTGGTTGGCCTGCTCGTGGCGGCCGGCATCAGCGTCGGCCGCGCCGGAATTCATACCTGGCTGGGGTTGTTGATTGCGGTTTTAGCCGGAGCGGTGCTGGTGCGTTATCGTCCCAGCGCCATCTGGGTAATTCTGGGTGCTGGTTTCGCTCGCTTTGTGCTGGGTTTCTTCCTCGGTTGAATGCTCAGCCGCGAAAAATAATTAGCCGCGGATTTACGCAGATAAACGCGGATCAGATCAAATCAATAAGATCAGAAAATTTGGTCGCAACCCCCTAACGCTTTCTGATCCGCGTTCATCCGCGTAAACCCGCGGCTAATAGTTTTTCCTCTACCAAACCTGGCAGCGCTGCTCCGGTGGACGTACCATCGCATCACCGAGTTTGCAATTGAACGCTTCGGCAAACTGCGGCATGTTCGAAAGTGGACCATTAACTCGGAAACGGCCGAGCGGATGCGGGTCGGTAAGAATCTGTTGTCGCATCGCTTCGGGAGTTTGTTTTCGGCCCCAGACCTGTGCCCAGCCGAGGAAAAACCGCTGCTCCGGTGTGAAGCCGTCGATGTTTGCAGGACGCGGTTTGCCCTGCAGCGACTTTTGGAACGCAAGCCAGGCGATCTTCAACCCGCCGAGGTCACCGATCGACTCACCCAAAACAAGTTTGCCGTTCTGGTTCAACCCCACCTCTTCCACACGGAAGTTGGAAAACTGTTGCTCGACACAGGTCGCGCGTTCCGTATAGTTCTTCGCATCCGCTTCGGTCCACCAGTCTTTCAGATTTCCCTGCAGATCAAACTTACGACCTTGATCATCGAAACCGTGTGACATCTCGTGACCAATGACGGCGCCGATCGCCCCATAGTTAAGCGCATCGTCTGCGGTCAAATCGAAATAAGGCGGCTGCAAAATGCCGGCTGGAAAAACTATCTCATTCATCAACGAGCTGTTGTAAGCGTTGACTGTTGGCGGGGTCATGGCCCACTCGGTGCGATCGACAGGTCGTCCCATCTTTGCCAGGTTTCGCCGCCGTTCAAACTCGCTCGCACGCAGCAGATTGTCGACATACGAAGCGCGTTCGATCTTTAAAGCCGAATAATCGCGCCATTTGTCGGGATAGCCAATCTTGACGCCGAATGCATTGAGTTTGGCAATTGCCGCCTGCCGCGTGGGCTCGCTCATCCAGTCGAGCGTCGGAATGTCTTCACGCAGCGCCACGATGAGATTGTTGACCAGTTCCTTCATGCGCGCTTTCGCTTCAGGCGGGAAAGCCTTCTTCACGTAGACTTCGCCCAGCGCTTCGCCCAGAGCGCCATCCGTTGCGACTACGCAGCGGCGCCAGCGCGGTTGGATTTCTTTGGTGCCGTTCAAGGTCCTGGAGTAAAAATCAAAGTTTTCATTGACGAAAGGCGTCGAGAGAGCTTCCGCGGCATCGTGCACCAGATGCCAGCGCAGATACGTCCTCCAGTCGTCAATAGGCACGCTGGTAAGCATCTGATCGACGCCCTTGAAGAAATCCGGATGCGCTACATTAATCTCTGTAAATTGCGGAGAGCCGACGCTCTTGAAATAAGTTGACCAATCGAAATTGGCCATCACGTTTTTCAGGTCAGCCGGGGCCATCTTGTGATACTGCTTCGAAGCATCGCGGCGTGATACGCGATCGAGGGACACTTGCGCCAACTGCGTTTCTATCTTCATCACTGTCTGCGCCTCAGCCGAAGCTTTGGCAGCATCGTCACCCAACAGCTTGAACATGTTAGTCACATGCTTAATGTAGGCGTCGCGAGTGCTTTTTGATTTCTCGTCATCCTTCAGATAGAAATCGCGATCCGGAAGACTCAGTCCGCCCTGGCCCGTGATAGCGATAACGCTGTCAGTCTTCTTGTAATCCTGTCCCGCACCGAAAGTAAAAATTGACGGCACGCCGATTCGATGCAGATGCGCAAGTATCGCTGGCAATTCGTTCGCTGATTTTAGCTTGTTGATAGCGTCGATCTCTTTCGCGAGCGGGGTCGCGCCGGCGGCTTCGATCCTGGCTTCGTCCATGCAGCTGGCATAAAACGCGCCAATCTTCTGTTCGTTGCTGCCTTTGGGGGCAACAGTGTTTTTGGCGGCGTCCTCGAGAATCTGGTGCAACGTGGCGATGTTCTTTTCACGCAGCGGACTGGTGATGCCCCAGGTAGAAAATGCCGGGGGGATTTCGTTCTTGGCGATCCAACCTCCATTGGCATACTGATAAAAATCGTCGCACGCTTTGCAGCTGGTGGCGCACATGTTGGCGGGATCGAAACCGCGCGGAGCGGTTTGGGCGAAAGCGGCAAAAGCGAAACTTGCGGCGGCGACAAGCGCAATCAACGGACGCAGACTTAGAAAACGCATAGACACTCCTTAAATAAGTTTGGAACGAATTGACGATGGCACGGACTAAAGTCTTACTAGAAACTGAAGGATCGATGCAAGTTACTAGGGTGTCCGACAGGAAGGCTTTAGGCGATATAGATTGACGGCACCACGGATTGGCATTTAAATGACACGATTATAAAAAGCGACGCCGAGTCTCTTATGACCAAATATCTCGATACCACAACCTGGGGTCGTCGTGAAATTTTTGAATTTTTCCGTAACTTTGATAAGCCTTACTTCAACATCTGCACGCAGCTGGATATTACGAAGCTAAGGATGCTGATTCGCGACCGGCCCGGGGCGAGTGTCTCAATGGCTTATCACTACTTCGCACTGCGCGCCGCCAACGACATCGAACCATTCCGCTATCGCCTGCGAGGCGGCAAAGTTGTAGTGCATGACGTGATTCACGGCGGTACCACCATAATGCTGCCAAACGAAAACTTTACACTCGCCTATTTTGAGTATGACGATAACTTCGACAAGTTCATGACTGCCGCTCAAACCGCGGTGAACGAAGCCCTGTCTGGAGACGGCGCGTTCAGGCCTAACGCCAGGGACGATATGATTCACTTCACGACGCTGCCGTGGATCTCGTTTACAAGCTTCTCGCATGCGCGCAATTGGGGCAGCGAAGATTCGGTACCGAAAATTGCCTTCGGAAAATTCACCGAGGTGAACGAGCGCACGCTGCTGCCGTTCTCGGTAGAGGTGCATCATGCCTTGATGGACGGATTGCATGTGGGCCGATACGTGGCGCGTTTGCAGGAAGCGCTTGCAAACCCGCAGGCCTATCTGTCATCCGAAAAATCGTAGACGGTGGACAAAAGAAAAAATGCCGGCCCAGGTTTGTTTCTCTCTCTTCTCTGTGCAACCTCAGTGTTCTCTGTGCCTTTGTGGTGAATAAGGCCCTAATCACTCACCACGGAGACACAGAGAGCACTGAGGTTGCACAGAGAGAACCCAAACCACAGCCGCAAAATATTGACACGATCATGCCGCTTAATTAAGATGGCGTCCTCGCAGCAGTTCACCATAATCTGAACAGGATCTTGAGTCGTAAGACTCATAAGCCACAGGAGAACATCATGCGCAACCCCCTGCTTCGCTACTTGGCCTTAACGGTCAAGAGTTTTAGTATCTGTCTGCTCGCCACCTTCTTATTCGCGACCCTTGCAGTGGCCCAAACCCAAATTACTACCGGCACAATTCAAGGCACTATTCTGGACGCTAATGGCGCAGCTATCCCCGGCGCGAACGTCGAAATAAAAAACATCGAGACAAATTTCACGAGGACCACGAGCTCTGACGAAGACGGAAGGTTTGTGGCGCTGCAACTCCCTCCAGGCAGATACAACCTCACTGTCTCAAAAACCGGGTTTGCCACGCTGGTGGTTGAGAAAGCTGATGTTACGGTTGGCCAGGCAATGAATCTGCCGCTTTCGCTGAAAGTTTCTTCTGTGGCAGAGACGGTTACCATTACGGCGAGCCCGACCATAGACACTGTTAAGACCGAGTCGAGCACAACACTCGACGAGAATACGGTGAACACTACGCCGATTCTGGGGCGCAAATTTGAAGATCTGTTGACGCTCACGCCAGGTGTCGGCATTGTTCAGGGTCCGGATGGCGATGAGATCAGCTTTGCCGGCCAGCGTGGAATCTTCAACAACGTCAGCCTTGATGGGGGTGACTACAATAATGGCTTCTTCGGCGAACAGGCGGGCGGCCAACGGGCGGCCATCGATATCACCCTGGAGGCGGTGAAGGAGTTTCAGGTAGTTGCTACTGGAGCAAGTGCCGAGTTTGGACGCACTGCGGGCGGCATCATAAATGTGATTACCAAGTCCGGCACAAATGCATTCCATGGCAGTCTGTTTCACTATCAGCGTCTCGAGGCTTTGACCGCAAATGCTTCTGACGGGAAACCCCTGAAAGATTTCCACCGCGAGCAATTTGGCGGTACGGCCGGAGGGCCACTGAGTAAAGACAAGGCCTTTTTCTTTTTTGCGTTTGAGGGCATTCGGGAGACTCTGACTCGAGCAAACTTAAGCGAACAGGTTGGGACAACACCTTGCCCTATTGCCATTCCCTTGATCACCATTGCGGCGCACGAAACGGCAATCAACGCCAACCCTGACTGTCAAAGGCTGGCCTTGCTCAACTTCATGAGAACGAGCGTAAACCAGGAGGAGGGTTTGCCGATCAAGCGCCCAGTCCAAAACTACGCTCTGCTCGGGAAAATTGATTGGAACGTCAACGACTCGAACAAGCTGGCCCTCTCCTATAACTTTGATCACTCGAAGAACGAGAATCAAACTTTCGATGTGCCCACCTACGGCAACTCGGCCAACGGCACTGAGGGACCTTCGAAGATCAACGTTTTCAACGCGAACTACTTTTCAACTCTCTCGCCCACAAAGCTGAATGAGTTTCACTTTACCTACTCGCGAGAAGAGCGGCCACGCTCAGCTATAACTTCAAACATTCCGGCGGACACGGCAATGGGTGGCTTTACCGTCGCCACCGACCCCACCTTTCGCTTCGGTCATCCGTTTTTCCTTCAGCCCAACGTTGACGAAACTTTCTGGCGCACACAGATCAAGGACAACGTCTCAATCGTAACCGGCGCTCACACAATTAAGCTGGGTGGCGATTGGATGCACAGCGTCAATTCCCAGGTCTTCCGCGGCTTCTTCGAGGGCCGTTATATCTTTGACAGCGTGAGTGGCTTTCTCCGTTATGCCACGCCGGGTCTGCCGGGCTCTGGTTTCGGACCGGATGATAACGCCAGTCACCTGTTGCTTTACCTCCAGGGCGCCGGCCCTTCGGGACCTGCAACCGACGCCGCCGGGGCCTCCAGTATCAAAAATGAAGACTACGCGCTGTTCGCACAGGACAAGTGGCAAGTGCGGCCAAACTTAACGCTCAGTTACGGTTTGCGCTGGGAAGCGCAAATCTTTCCCGATCCAGTGGTTCCGCCGGCGCAAACGGCCTACGGAATTTTTCTCAGCGATCCACGGTTTCCTTCAGACGGGACATTGCATAACCAAACGAAGGAGTTTCAACCGCGGGTGGGGTTTGCCTGGGACATCGGGGGCAAAGGCAAATCTGTGCTGCGGGGCAGTTATGGCATCTACTACGCACGTCAGAATATGCTGACTCAGGTCGGCTCCATCACCACGAATGGCGTTCAGCAGCAGACAATCGCGGGAGGCCTTTTTGCGAACCCGGGTATTCATCCAGCCTGGCCAGGACTGGTTAACCCTACGGCGGGTTCCTGCTCAACGATCAACGGTTTCACCGCCGCCGGCCCCTTCAATAACCCCTTCCCATGTTTCTCGGGTGTACGCGTCTTCAGTCGCGATTACGAAAATCCGCGCATATACACGACGAACGTAGGTTTCGAGCAGCAATTGGCCCAAAACCTTTCGCTTTATCTCGACTTCACGCACGCGAAAGGCGTTCACCTGACGCGCTTCCTTGACTATGCGCGAACCGGCTTTTTCGACGATTACCTTGGCGAGACGATGGTCGCGAGCTCAGTTGGGAAATCTCTTTACCGTGGCTTCACCGTCGGTATGCGCAAGCGCTTCAGCGACGGCTATCAGCTCGAGTGGAACTACACTTTCGCGAAGGACCAGGATGACGACTCCAACGAGCGTGATCCATTTAATGACCGCGCGGCTGATTTCTTTGACCTGCAAAAGGACTACGCGCTGGCGGACCGTGATATACGCCACCGCTTCAACTTCATTGTTTCCGCCGAAATACCGGCAGGCTTCGAAGTTAGCTCGCGCATCCAGGCGCACACGGCGCAGCCGACCTCGCCGGGGTGCGCCATCAAATGCTTCCCCCGAAACGAGGCGCGAAAGCACAACGAGTATTTCTCGCTCGACTGGCGTTTGCAGCGACCATTCCGCTTCGGCGAACGTTACGCGCTGATTCCCATGGTCGAGATGTTCAATACATTCAACACCGTCAACAGTATCGATCCCACTGTCGGATCCCCGCTGTTCGACTTCAACGGCTTCCTGCGCCAGGGTGTAGGCGATCCGAGGCAGCTGCAGCTGGCGTTGAAGTTTACGTTCTGAAATTAACGGGCTGGTTCTGATGCCTGTCAAGAAGTTCAGGGTTCAAACTTTAGTTTGTCTTATTTAGGAAAGGGACAAACTAAAGTTTGAACTCTGAACTTCTTGTTTCTTGCGGAGTTATCTTTAGGTTTGAATGACTCTCAAGTGGGATTACTAAAGTCAACACTGCGAAGCTCTCAGGTCGGGAAGACGGGCTTGCCCCCGCTGCCTTTTCGTTCTTGAAGATATTTGCTGATTAACTGCGCGCTGTCTGCGGGTGAGCGATTCGTCGTATCAATTGATAACCCTTCCGGCAGTTTCGGAAATTCGAAAGCGCCCGAAGCCTTCAACGATCGATACTGTTCAAGCGAGACCAACTTACCAAATTCCTTACGCGATGCGTCTTCTACCCGTCGTTCCAGTTCCTCTTCGGCGCAGGTTAACTCCACGAAAACAACCTGCCCTTTTTCTGCTTGAACCACTTCAATCGTGTCTTGAATGAAGCGCGCGCGAACGGAGCGTTCCGGATTGAAGGTAAAGATGAGACTGAGATTTTGCCGCGCCGCTGCCGCAAACGCCGCCAGCCAAATCTTTTCCCGCAACAGAATGAAGGGCTCACTTCCAAACAGAAAAAGTGAACTCACCAGATCCACCGTCAGATGATTGTGAAACAGACGGAACCCTGTCGCGCTCGCCAGCTCACGCGCAACCGTGAGCTTTCCGACGGCGGGCGCGCCGTGAATGAAGATCAGCTTCATATTGTTCATTGGTTTCATAAGAGCTTGAACCAGAATAGCGGCAACCAGCTTTTACGCAAGGCGCAAAAGGGCGTCACCGTGCTCGCGTCCAGCCTCTTAGGATAAAGGGAACTTATTCAAGTGCTAGAAT
>DASZDU010000467.1:0-6205 GCA_035941655.1 Pyrinomonadaceae bacterium
TACTTTCGAAATGAGCAAAGTTGTCCCGTTAGTTTTATTCATCCTGTTGATTTCCGCCTCGCCGTCGTGCAAGCGCAAGCCTACATCGCTCAACGCGGTGGATAAGATTGATCGAAGATCGAATTTGCCGATCGGCCCACCCATCAGTCGTGACCTGGCTCAGATCCGCGAACGCGGCTATCTCGTCGTGCTGGCGCCGTACAATTCGACTACTTACTTCATCTATCAGGGCCAACCGCTGGGCTACGAATACGAATTGCTTCAGGCCTTTGCAAAAGACCTTGGGGTGGAGCTCCGGATGGTAGTCGTGACAGATCCGAAGAGCCTCTTCCCTTTGCTGAACAGTGGTGAAGGCGACATCGCTGCCGCCCGGCTTATGCCTCCCGCCGGACCCACCGCCGCGCTTGAGGATCAATCTCCAGTTTCATTCACACGCGCCCTTTACCGCACTGAGCCGGTTCTGGTCCAACAAGGCGAGCCTCCCTCAGCGGCCGGCGAAGGGACGCAAAAAGCTCTCGCGCCCGGACCGGCGGATCCACTTCCGGAGGTTGATATTCAGGCGCGGCTGGTTACCCGAACCTCACAGCTTGCCGGGCGCACCGTAAGTCTTGCGGAAAAATCTCCATACCGGCCAACGCTAATCGAGTTGTCCGATGAGATCTCCGGAGAAATACACGTGGTGGAAATGGGCGAGAAGATCCAGGACGAGGCTCTGGCCCAAAAAGTCGCGCGCGGAGAAGTCGAGTTCACGGTGATGCAGAAAAACCTGGCGGATTTAAAAGAGGCGGAATTCAAGAACCTGACCGTGCGGCCCATTCTGGGGCAGACTCGCGGAGTAGCCTGGGCCTTGAGAAAGCTTTCGCCTGAACTGATGAATGAACTCAACCGCTGGATTGAAGAGAAGAAGAACGGCCCCCTCTTCGACAATCTCTACCGTAAGTATTTCATAGATCGCCGTCGCTATCTGGAACGCGTGCAAAGCGAATATCTCACTTCCACTACTGGAAAACTGAGCGAGTACGATCCTTTGATCAAGCAGTATGCGACCGAGCTAGATTGGGATTGGCGTCTGCTCGCCTCGCAGGCGTTTCAGGAGTCTCGGTTCAAGCCGGAAGCGCGCTCCTGGGCCGGCGCCACCGGGCTGTTACAACTCATGCCGGCAACGGCCCGCGAGTTTGGTGTGACCAACGCGCTCGACCCGGCCGACAACGTGCAGGGCGCTGTAAAGTTCTTAAAATGGCTGCAGAACTACTGGGCCAAACGTATTCCTGATGAGAACGAACGACTGAAGTTTATTCTCGCTTCGTATAACTGCGGCGCCGGTCACGTGGAGGACGCACAACGTCTAACCGAAAAGTACGGCGGCAACCCGCAAGTTTGGGAAGATGTCTCTTACTGGTTGCTGCAAAAATCAACTCAACAATATTCAAGTGATGAGGTGGTGAAGTTTGGTTTCTGCCGCGGCCTCGAACCGGTCAACTATGTTAGGAACATACTGGAGCGCTTCGATCACTATAAACAGTTCGTGGTGACGTAGTCGCTCCTCTCATTCTCACACGGCTTTAGCCGGGTGCAAGAATGCTGGCAAGAGCTTCAACTAACCGTTTTAACGGTTTCCTCTCATTCTCACACGGCTTTAGCCGGGTGCAACCACGGTGAACCGTGAACTTCGTTTTCGCTCCGGAGGAGCGAGATGTTTATAGCTTCCAGATCACACCCGAACCCTCCTCCGTGAGGAGCGAAACTCGGCAGCAGAACGAGTACCAAAGCAGGTAAGGAGCGACTGCTCCCATAAATTCCAAAATAAAGGCAGGACCTCCACGCTATAAACATCTCGCCCCAAATGGGGCGAAGACAAACAATGTCCGTTGCGCTACGAAGTTGAATTTGCGCATTGACTTCGCATTGCCACTTAGCATAAAAGCTTCTCGTTCCGCTTGAAAGTTAGTTGAGTCCGCTGCAGCGCGCTTATCAGACGCGCCCATTCAGGATTTACACGACCTCCGCTCGATGTCTCTATGAAACGTTGTCCTCGATGTGCTTCAAGTTTTCCTGACACAGTACACTTCTGCGAATTTGATGGTGCTCGACTAGGCGCAGACTATTTGGATAGCAATCCTGATCTGGCAGTCCCGCAGGAGGAACCGATACCTCAGACGGGAACCTCTCCCGTTGAGTCTCAGCTCGACGCAGAGAACTTGGATAGTAATCCTGATTTGTCAGTAGCTGACGAGGAACAAATTGCTCAGACGGGAACCTCAGATGCGGATCAACTCCACACCTACGCGCGCGCGGCACCACCCCGACAGGACTCGCAGATTCTCTCGCTTTTGGTACTCGCTGGCGTGGTCGCCGCCGTGGGCATTGGCCTGGTTCTGTTTATTGTCTACCAACGGATGACGCATGAAACGGCACAGGACAATTCGAATGCGTCATCCAATACACCGCTCAGCCAACAGGTTCCCCTACTGCCTTCGCAGCCTTCGCCGTCTGTTAGTGCGTCGCCGTCGCCAGAACTTTCTCCCTCACCGAGTGCAATGCCGTCGCCTGCGGCCCAAGGGGAATCTGCGCGCGCCGGATTGAGTTCCAGTCTGGTGTCCACCGGCGGAAATGAAAAAACCAAACGCGGGCCGATTACAATTCGACTCACTAACGGCAATAGCTTTGAGGCGGACGAGGTATGGGAGACACGCGAAGGAATCTGGTATCGGTACCGCGGCGTGGTGACTCTTCTGGAACGCGATCAGGTGCAGGCGATCGAGAAACCATCGCCGGCAGCACCCTCGGTCTCCGCAACACCCTCGGTCTCCGCAACACCCTCGGTCTCCGCAACACCCTCGGTCTCCGCAACACCCTCGGTCTCCGCGCCGGTAGCACCCTCGGTCTCCGCAACACCAGCAGTCAAGCGAAGCCCAACGCCCTGATTCGCCAATCGTAAGTCAAACGCAAGCCCAGGCATGTACCTCCGCAGGAGGCGATTGCCGTTTGCTGTTTGCCGTTTGCTGTTTACTGTTTACTGTTTGCTGTCTACTGTCTACTCTTTCCGTATGCTGACACTCGAACTAGCCGAGCCCCCAACCGACGAAGATTCTCGTCTACTGCTCGAGGGAGTTCGCAGTTTTAATCGCGACCGAACCGGCGTTGAACGTCCGCGCACGGTGGCATACTTTCTTCGCGATGAAGAGCAGCGAATTGTCGGTGGGGTACAGGGACTGCTTTGGGGCCGTTTCATGCACGTCGATGTGCTCTGGGTTGATGAGAAGCACAGAGGCCAGGGTCATGGTTCAAAACTAATGAGCGCGATCGAGAAGTATGCCGTCGCGCACGGCCATCCGCTGATTTACCTGGAAACCGCCAGCTTCCAGGCGCTTCCTTTTTATCAAGGCCTGGGCTACCAAGTCTTTGGAGAATTACCAGAAATCAGCGCAGGCCACACTCTGTTCTTTCTGAAAAAACTTACTGGCTCTTAATCCGTCTTCGGGATCTTAAATTTCCGCTCTTCAATGCCCCCTCTTCTGAAATCTTAAATTTCCGATCTTAAATGCTCCGGCTTTGAGATCTTAAGTTTTCCGATCTTGAATGCTCCTTCTCTTTTGATATCTTAAATTTCCGATCTTGAATGCTCCTTCTCTTTTGAGATCTTAAATTTCCGATCTTAAATGCTCCTCTCTTTTTGAGATCTTAAATTTCCGATCTTAAATGCTCCTCTCTTTTTTGAGATCTTAAATTTCCGATCTTGAATGCTCCGCCAACCGGAGCACTTCCCCACTTTCCCCTTTCCCCTTTCCCCTTTCCCCCTGTTCCACCTTCCCCGCTTTCCCGAACACCGACTCATCCATCCCGCTAGCTTCCAGGCGCGAATCTGTGCGCTGATCCATTTACGATTTACCATTTACGATTTACGATGATGCGCTCAATTCAACCCCAACCCGGAGGATCCGATCCATGATTCCTCGAACTTTTTCCCGCCACCTGATTTTTGTTTCTTTACTGGCTTTCGTAGCCCTGGGTTCTGCGACACCCATGCGGACCGACGCACTGCCAACGCATGGAATCCAGAGATCCGTAACGACAGCTTATTGCAGTTCGGAGTTGGACGGACACGCTGTTTACATCAGCAAGATCTTCGATGTTGTCTCCCCTACTCGCGTGGGAGGAGGAATCAGCACTGGGCCGCTAAACTTTGCCTTCAAGAACTATTTGATAGAGGAGTATGACTTCAAGAGTAATGCCCACTATTCTGCCGGTTGTGCAGTTTTCCTAACCCTCAGCCTGGCAGAAGCCAACAGACGCCAAATAATCAGCCAGGCGCAGCAAGCGAACAAACAGATCGTGGAGATCAAGTGGAATCCCGGTCTCATAGTCGCAGTGGACCGTGGAGACAGCTTTGACATCGGCCCCCGAGAATTACCGCCGTCTCACACAATCTGCGCCATTGGGTATCAAAACACGACGTATTTCAGTGCGGTGTTCGATACCATCGGCTCGCGGGTGGATCCGGCCTGGGACAATGCCTTCAATAATTTCCTCAAGAAGAACTACGGGGCCGAGGGCCTGGCCAATTGCACGAGCATGAACACCATGCGCGAAGCGGCACGCCTACTCAAGGACCGCGTCTACGGACTGCGTGTCAATAACCACAAGGCCGTCGAGACTGGTTGGAAGTATGGCGCTCCACTTCCTTTGGCCGTCGGGACGGGTACGCCGATGCCAAACAGGCCGCCCAAAGTTGTTGACGACGTTGAGCCACCTCCAGTTCCCGTTCAAAGGCCGACGCCGGCGCCGCCTCCCGCTCCGGCGTCAGCGCCAACCCAATCGACCCAAGACTTCGCGACGAAGGAGGGTCCACAGGTTTTGGCTTACTGTCAAAACGATCGGCTATTGAGCAAGATATTTGATTGTTACCGAGTGCAGCGGAGTGTCTACAACTATCGCATGGAGCATGGCACTAGCGAGCCACTCGCCAGTCTTTTTAAGCAGGAGAAAGTGAATCTAGCGGAAGCCATCGGCACTGGATTGGGGCAATGGGTAAGGGACCGTGCGAGTGCCCAGGGACTCGACAACAGAGTCACCAACTGCATCGAGCAAAAGTTTAACGTAAGCTTTTACGAGAAGCCTTACGTTAGCAAGATGAATGAGATCTACGCCGCCTCCGTCGCCGCCTGTAAACCGTGATGTTCGCACTCCCGCTTGGGAGAGGGTGGGGGCACGCGCCGGTCGACCGACTGTCGGCGAAAAAGGAAAAGAGGGGAACCGAATCCTAATCGGTCCCTCTCTTTCTTTCTAACCCGGATCTTCTTGCGCCTTTCCCCCTTTCCCCCTTCCCTTTCCCCCTGTTGGCTGTTTGCTGTCTGCTGTCTGCCGTTTGCTGTTTGCCGCTTGCTATTTACCGTTTACTCTTCACAGGCTTATAATGCTGCCCCCAGCGTTCACAACTAAATACAGCTAACCTCGAGGTGCGACTATGAAACTCCACGTCGCTTATCGACTTCGTGTCGTTCTTTCTCTTCTCAGCGTCGCGATGTTGTTCGTCTCAATCATCTCTGCCCAAACGACGAGGCGAAATACGGGCAAACGCTCAACGAACGATGTCGCCGGCCGCGCAGCCAACACATCCCGCGACGGCACATTAATAATTTGCCAGGGTCTTCCGGTGCCGAGAGGGTACGCGATCATCGCCTACCTGACTTCGACGGCATGCCCGCACGGCGCTTACGTCCTTAAGAAACAGGATCCGTTTTCCGAGAGCGTCGCCGCGCGCTACGCAAGACGAAACCAATCAACTAATGCCACGAACTCGCGCAACACTGAGGTGCCGGATTCCAATTCGTCAGATGTGCCGCAAACTTCGTCGCCAGCTACAACGTCGCCCGCCGTAACAGATAGCGTGGATCCGTTTTTGAACGCGCCTTTACGTAACGGGCCAGCCGCTCAGCCGGTCGCTCAGCCGGTCGCCTCAGCATCACCATCATCTATAAGTGCCGCTTCGGCGGGCTCTGCGGAGCCAGGTTCGCGTCCCCGGCGTGTCGCCGTCGCCTCATCACCCAACGACGTAGCTATCACAGAAGATCAACCAGAGCGACCGGCGCGGCCACCACAGTGGACCGGTACACCGCCAACGACATCACCGTCAGCCGCATCCGCAGCCACGTTGATTGACCCCGGGCCTGAAGAAGTGTCGGAAGGGGATGTACTTCGCGTTAAC
>DASZDU010000468.1:0-5536 GCA_035941655.1 Pyrinomonadaceae bacterium
CAGCGCTTTGGTCAGCGGCGGCCTGGCGTCGCTTCGGCGAAAACAAGACAAAGAATTTAAGGCTGCGACAGGTCGCAGCCGATCTAAAGCGCTGACAGGTCAGCGCACTCCAAAATCATGTCCTAGCTTCTCTATCCACGCGGCATTTGTTTCCAGCAGCGGACGAAACGCTTCGTGCGGCACTGTCGTTTCGATGTGCATATTATCGTCCGTGTTTATGATTGCACCCGCGACCGCCGGGCCTAACTGCTTTTCATCGCAAACATACCAGCTGCTTACATCCGCTTCACTCTTGATGTTCACGCGCGCAAGTTCCGCTGATATTCGTGACTCTGCAATTCGATCCTTGATTAGTTCGAGCGTCATTGGAGTCCTGCTGCCCACCAGCAGCAGATCTTTTCCCTTCCATGCACCTTCCACGCGGAACACGTGTACGTAAGGAAAAGTCTCGTGAAACGTCGCCAGCACCGAACGTAAACTGTCCGTTGACAGTTGGTAGATCTGCAACCATTGAACAAAGATGCCTTCATCATTCAACCGATCGCGGCCGAGCTGGAAAAATTCCCGGGTAAAAAGGTTTGCCACGCCCGGAACCCAGGGATGGCTGGGCTCACTTACAATCATGTCGTAACGGGTCGGAGTTACGCGCAGGTAAGTTCTGGCGTCGTCGATGATCAAGTGCAGTCGCGGATCGCTGAGCGGGTGATTGTTAACGTGCTCGAAAAAGCGCGAGCCGTTGACCGTGGCCGGTTCGAGCTCGACACATTCCACTGATTCGATCGGCGACTGCAACATGGCCCCGGCAGTCACTCCGGTTGCATAGCCCACCACCAACGCGTTTCTTAAGCGTGGCGCCAGGAGCAGCGGCAGCTGGCCCAGCATCACCTGGGTCGGCATGTCTTCGCGGTCCGACGCATTCGTGCGTCCGTTGATGGCCATTGAAGTGATGTCCCAGTCTCTCCGAACTGAAACTGTGGAGGTCGGTCCTTCTTCGTACATCAACAACTCATGAATCTCCGGACCGCGTTGCTGCACCTCATCCTGCACGGTACCGCGGGATCTTGCGATCACGCGCACCAAACTGTCGTAGGCGCCAATCGAGAGGTGGTCCAGATTCATTCGCGGAGCCGCCACAAACAGCAGCACAATAATGACCAGCACTGCCCCCGCCGTAATTGCTCGACGGAGATCGCGATCGTGCGCATGAGATTTCGGCTGATACGCCACGCCGGCAACTATCACGCAGAGAGCGGCAGCAAAAAGAATCGTAAACCGAGTACTTAGTTTCGGGATTAGTATGAATCCCCCGACGAAAGCGCCCACAATTGCGCCGATAGTATTTACCGCGTAACTGCGTCCAACGAGTCGCACCGAGCGGCTCGCCGGGTTGGTTCCCGCCCACACCAACACGAGTGGCATGACCATTCCCATCAGGAATGCCGGCAGCAGAATCAACAGCGCAATCGACAAGATCTGAAGCGTCAGCAGTCCACCCCAACTCTGCACGTGCAAACGGAGACCGGTCGAGATTAGCAAAGCGGGAATTTTGTTTGCCACTACGAGGCTGAGAAAAAGACTGACAGCCGTAACTAATTCCACTCGCACCACGGTCGAGCGTAATTTGCCGGACAGATTTTTCCGCGCTATCACATACGCTCCGCCAGATAACCCCAGCAGAAAAAGCGCGACCACGATGCTGAAAGCGTAGATGCTTGAGCCGACAATCATCGTCAGCATTCGCGTCCAGGCGACCTGTGTACTGATTGTGACAAATCCCGAGATGAAGGCGCAGACAAACCAAAACTTTGTATCGGGCAGGTTGGCGACCTGCGCGTTGTCTCCTTCTGCAATCGAAACTTCGACGGCAATCGACGGCGATTGGTTAGTCGCGAGTTCGGTTGCGGTGTCTATCCGTCGTTCGGCAAGGATGGAAACGATTCCGATGATGACGTTAATCGCTGCGGCAGTATAAATAGTGAAACGCACCCCGAAAATCGGTAACAGCACAAACCCGGCCACGATGGTCCCGAAGATCGCGCCCGCGAGATTGCGCGTGTAGAGCTTGGTCAAAGAGGTAGAGGTGGGGCCGGCAGATCGTAGTAAGGCAGCAGATAACAAAGGGAGCGTGGCGCCCATCAACGTGGTCGGCAGCAGCAGCATTACGCATGAAAGAACAAAGCGCCAGAGACTAAAAACGAAGAAGCTTGGATGAAAATGTTGCCAGATGACAGCGTAGAGATTGTCGACAACGCTAAAAAGAAACGGCACAGCGAGCGCGTAAAGAGCGATGCCGATTTCGAGCAGCCCATACGCGCGCACCGGGCGCTTCACACGGTAACCCCACCGGCCGGCCAGAGCGCTGCCGAGGGCAAGCCCACCCATAAACGCCGCTAACACGGTGCTGACAGCCAGGGTGGTGCCGCCGAAAACAAGGCCAAGCATGCGGGCCCATAGCACTTCATAGATCAATCCGGTTGCGCCTGACAGAAAAAAACAGCCGGCTACGAGCTTTAAGATTTTCGGAGAATAGTTGTGGGTTGAAAGGGGTGTGGCGACGGCGGTGGTCGTTGACATCAGGAGTTACTCCCGGCCAGGAAATTGAGAAAGCAATTTGCTGAGGCGGGACACAAGGTGAACTCACTATAGCATTATTTGGATCTGACTAGTCACACGGGATTTTTCTCTGCGCATCCTCCGTATCATCTGTCTCTGGTGTTTTGTCTTAGATTAAATCCACCACAGAGAACAGACGACACTGAGGAGGCACAGGCGTGAGTTTCCGTTAGAAGTGTTTCGCAAGGCCTAAACGTGGATCACGTGAGACGCGCGCCAGATCCGGGCTGGAATGGAACCGAGCGGTGCGGTCGTCAACACGATCGCATAATCCTCGTCAAAGATATTGTCATCCTTGACCGCCGCAGGATCGAGGACGGAAGTCGCAAGTTCAATTTCACCGTTTTGCGATTGCGGGCTTACCAGCGCCAGGCGGCGCAGGCAATCGTATAGATGTTTTAAGCCGCTGCCATAACGGCCTCGGTCGTCACCAAGCATCAATCTCACGTCCGCCCGTTCATCGACAAAATGTTTCAAAAGCGAAGCGGCCTGTACTACCCCAGCTTCAAATCTCGCTAAAAAGTTTTCGCGGTCGCCGCCGGAAAGGTCACGCGTGTCCAGCGCAATTGTTATCCGGCGTTCATCCTCAGCCGTAAATTCGCGCACGGTAAGATTTCGCGAGCGCGCGGTTGCTTTCCAATCGATGTAGCGCAGGTCATCCTGCGGCTGGTAGTCGCGCAGTGAAAAAAGGTCCTGGCCCGCGCCGCGCCGCGTCGAAACCATTCGGCCGGCGTAAGTTGGCAGCAGGTGAAGCTCGTCTCCCACGGCTTTAGGTTTCGGGTATACGACGATGTCTACGTCACGTGCTCGCAGCCGGCGCCGAAAACGAAAAAAGCCGAAGGGAAAACGCGTAGACAATTCGAAACCATTTATCAGCACGTGACCACGGCTGGCAAACAACTGCTCCACGCGCTGCTCGGCCGCGGCGCGACGCGGTATGTAAGTGAAGTAGGCGAGCGGTCGTTTGATAAAACGGAGGCGGCGGCGATTTGATTGCTTGCCGGGTTCGCTCGAAGCTGGCCCACGAGCTTCGATCAGAATCGAGAATGACGGGAACACGCGCTTTGCATTTCGTAGCGTAACGATGACCGGCGCCGCCTCGCCGGCGAAGATGTGATCGGGAAAACGCGCCGACACGATCAAGTCTCGCAACGACGCTCTCGCAGCCACTCCGCCCACAAACAGGCTGGAACAAAGCAACGAGAAAATCATGAACAGCAGATTGTTGCCGGTGTTCCAGGCCGCGAACCCAACCACCAGCAGGATAAGCACGAAGATAGCGCCTCCACTTGTAACCTCAAGCGGAAAATCGAAACGCTTCACTTCCTGCCTGGCGGAACGCGCTAATGGCGGAACCACAAAAATCAGCATCAGGGCCGCGCTGATTAGCGACAGGATCGCAGCACCGGCGGAGAGCGCATAGTTATCAGTGTGTCGCGCTAATAAAGTGATGGCCGCGGCGGAGAGGCCGCCAATAACCAGCAGCGTGCCGAGGATAAGGTTGCGCCAACGTGAGAAGGCTGAAGGATGAGGGATGTTTGCTAAGGATGAAGGATGAGGAATGAAGGATGAATAAGACTGGTCTTCGCCGGCCTGAACTTTCTTACTCATCCTTCATCCTTCCGCCTTCATCCTTGTCATAACGGCACGCTGACACTTTTCATGATCTCCGTAAGCACCGCTTCCGCCTCTTCGCTGCGGCGCATCGACGAGGCATAACGCGTGCTCACGAGTATGCGGTGGGCAAAGACGGGGAGGACCAGTCTTTTGATATCGTCAGGGATGCAATAGGAACGTTCTTCAGTCAACGCTAAAGCCTGCGCCGCACGGAAGAGGGATAGAGTGCCGCGCGGGCTGACGCCAAGATCCAACATCTCCGAATCTCGAGTGGCCGCCACAATACGCATCAGATATTCGACGAGCGCATCGTCAACCGCGACTTCGCCAACGCTCTGCTGAAGTTCAACAATCTCAGCGGCAGTCATCACCGGTCGAAGATCGTCGAGCGGATCGCTGTATTCGCGATCGCGCAGAATCTGCTTTTCGTCATCGATAGCCGGATAGCCAATGCGCAAACGCAACATGAAACGATCCAGCTGCGATTCGGGCAATGGATAAGTGCCGTGGTGTTCGATGGGATTTTGGGTTGCCACCACCATGAACGGCGCCGGCAGCGGGTGTGTGACCCCTTCAGCGGTGACATGCCGTTCAGCCATCGCTTCCAGAAGCGCTGATTGCGTCTTTGGCGTGGTGCGATTTATCTCGTCAGCAAGCACTACGTTCGCGAAGACCGGTCCCGGCTTCCATTCAAAAACGCCGGTGTGCTGGTTGTAAATCGACAGTCCAATAACGTCGGAAGGCAGCAGGTCCGAAGTAAATTGTATTCGTTGAAAGTTGCAATGAAGGGCCCGCGCGAGGGCATGAGCGAGTGTGGTCTTTCCGACTCCCGGAACGTCTTCAACCAGTAAATGCCCGCCGGCAAGGAGCGCCACGATTCCCAGCCGAACGGCTTCGTGCTTGCCTTTGATCACCGTCTCGATGGCCTGCTGCAGGCGCTCGATCTTCTCCACCGCGTCGGCGGTGACTAGCGGCGACTGGCCTGTTACGGGTTCGAGACGTCTCATTCAGTGGTTTCCCATCGGCGGACTTTTCTTCATTCTACATGCTTAAACGCCTCATTCACAGTGAGGTCCGGTAGTTTTAGAGTTCAACCTTTAGATTGCAGTCTTGGCTACCCAATGGACAACACAAGCAAAAACTTGAACTCTAAACTACATTCAATAGCGCCACTCGGCGTGACATGACGTTCCCAATTTACTGTAGTAAACTGCTGTTGCGCGCGGCACGGGCTCCAGTTTTTGAATGCAATCGGGAACCACGCCTTGATTCAAACGTGTAACGATGCGCGAGGAGTTTTTATGAG
>DASZDU010000469.1:0-18500 GCA_035941655.1 Pyrinomonadaceae bacterium
GGGCGCGCAATTCTCTTCATTGAGTCTTCAGGAGATAGAGCACTGTGTGTTCTGTTTGGCCCTGGATTATCGAGACATCTTGACGCAGACGGGATTTGGCGGAAGGTTAACTTACAACCTGACCTCTGGCTTCGCCCTGGAGGTGCAAAGTGATTTCTATCCGCGAGAGGTTCGCCAATTTATAAATAACGGTCGAGCCGGGGGCCGAATCCTGCAGGCGCAGGCGGGCGTCAAAGCAGGCAAACGGTTTGAGAAGTTTGGCGTCTTTGGCAAAGCTCGACCTGGAATAATTAGTTTCAGCAAGGCACTAAAAGTTGAGGGACTCGATCCAACTTTTGGCTTTCCTTTCTTTCGTGCGGCTCGAAGGAATTATTTCTCGATGGATGTCGGCGGGGTCCTGGAGTTTTATCCGGCGCCGCGGATCGTTACGCGTTTCGATGCCGGCGATACCATGATCCGGTATGGCGCGGCAGAACCACTCTGGATCTTTGCCGCAGTATCGAATTTCCCGGTGCCGGCTCAAACTACACATAACTTTCAATTCAGCGCCGGAGTAGGGTGGCGATTTTAGGCCGGTACACCTAGGCGAGCGCGTTGCATCAACTCAATAAATCGTTGGAAATGGTGCGCGGCATCGTGCGGTCCGGGCGCGGCTTCGGGATGATACTGGACTGAAATCACTGGCAATGTTTTGTGGCGCATGCCTTCTACACAACGGTCGTTGAGATTTATGTGCGTGACCTCAACCTCAGCCGGAAGACTTCCTGCCTCAACTGCAAAGCCGTGGTTGTGGGAAGTGATTTCCACGCTGCCATCTTGCAATTCTTTCACCGGCTGATTGCCGCCGCGATGCCCGAAGGCAAGTTTGAATGTCGTCCCACCCAGCGCACGTCCCAGCAGCTGGTGTCCAAAACAGATTCCGAAAGTCGGCAAAGTTGCCCCGAGCAGTTGCTTGATTTGCTCAACTTCTTTGTTCATCGAAGCGGGGTCGCCCGGGCCATTCGAAAGAAAAACTCCATCAGGATTTAACGCAATTACTTCCGCCGCTGTTGTCGAAGCGGGTACGACGGTAAGGCGACAACCCAGGCCTGCGAGCTCACGTAGCGAGTTTCGCTTCACACCAAAGTCGTAACAGACAACATGAAAACGTTCATCTCCGGCAGGTAACACTTCATAACTCTCTTTGGTAGTGACGACGCTCGCTAGTTCGCGGTTCTCCATCGACGGTGACTGTCGCGCCTTGTTGATCAAACTCTCTTCATCCAAATCGGCAGTGGAGATGCAGGCGCGCATGGCTCCCTTGTCTCTGATGTGTCTGACGAGAGCGCGTGTGTCGATACCCTCAATCGCCACGATGTGCCAACGTTTCAGATAAGCGTCGAGCGTTTCCTGTGAGCGCCAGCTGGAAGCCATGCGGGCAGCTTCGCGCACGACGAACCCTTCAACCCACGGACGGGACGACTCTTCATCTTCACTGTTGACTCCGTAGTTCCCAATCAGCGGATAGGTCATGCAAACGATTTGTCCGGCGTAGGATGGATCCGTCAACACTTCCTGGTAACCCGTCATTGAGGTGTTGAATACCATTTCGCCGACGCTCTCGCCCTCAGCGGCCCACGACCGACCGCGGAAGACGCGACCATCTTCCAGGGCCAATAATCCCGGTTGAGATCTTTTCAGCATCGGTTCTTGTTTTTGTCCAAAGTCCAACGTCCAATGTCCAACGTCCTCACGCCCACACAGACTTTGGACATTGGACGTTAGACATTAGACCGTCTTTACTGACTACCTTTTATAAACTGCTGCGCCTCATTCAGCCAACGCTTGTCCGCTCGGTATTTGTAAGCTGGAGCTGTTTTAACTGCTTCGATGCATGCCTGCATCGAGCTGGCAGCCTCGCGCTGATGACCGAGACCCGCGTGAGCGCGGCCCATCAGATAGAGTGCTTCGGGATCTGAGGGACGCTTTTCGATAAAGCGTTCGAGCGCATCCCGCGCGTCTTCAAATTGCGAGGCGGCGATGTAGGTCGCGCCGACTTCGCGCCACACTTCATGTTGGCTGTGTGACGGATCGCGGGCGACCACCTGCTCGAAGTGTCGCACGGCATCCGCGAATCGCTTTTGCTGGAGCGCGATGCGCCCGAGTTGGTAGTGCGCGTCGATCTCTTCCGCGTCAATCTGGATCGCGCGCTCAAATCGCTCGCGCGCCGCCTCGAGTTCGCCGCGCTGCTGATGAATCAAGCCAAGGTTGTAGTGGGCTGAGGCATCGGCCGGGTTCAGCGTCGCAGCTTCGAGATTCTGTTTGAAAGACTCGCGCGCGCGTTGTGAGCGGAGCACGCCACTGATGTAGCCACGCACCAGCATGAAGAGTATGAACAACAAAAACGGCGATGCCAGAATGGGACTCAGTAATAGCGTCCACACCGGCGAGATAAACAGCGCCAGAAGCAACCCAATCGCAGAAATTACGAACGCGCGTATTGCAGAAGTACGAAACACTTCACGCACGCTAAAGACGGTCGCAATTAGAAACAAGAATAGTTTGACAGAACGAAACAAACCCGCGGCTACGACGCTGGGATCATTCAGCGCGATCTGCAATTGCGCGCGGAAGTCGGCCGGCAGTCTTGTCCAGGTCTCTACCTGCGAAGATGATTGGAGGGTTTGCGCGACGTAAGACGCTTGAATTCCGCTGAAGTGAAAAAAGGTCGCTACCGGGATCGCGACCAGGTTGGCCATCACCAGCGCATAAAGGAAGGTGGACGCAAGGGAAGCGTATTCCTGTTGTAGCAGTAAGCCGAAGCGGCCGCGACGCTCAAAGATATTGGCAACAAACGCGATGATGGGGACTAACACACCACCTATCAGCAGCAGCGAAAGCGCTGATTGAAACAGCAGGCGAATTACGGTACCGGGGCCGGCGAAGCTGAAGGGAAGATTCCTCGGGTTTCCTGCCAACCACTGCGTAACTAACGAATAAACGATCTGGCTCGTAAAGGCCATCAACGCGATCGCCGCCAATGGAGCGCGATCGCGCACTTCTCTGAGGCCACGCGCGGGCGCGTAAAAGATCATTGCGAGAAGCCGTAGCCAGTCGAGTGTTTTCAATTCAATTCTCAGATCTTTCGTACGTTACTCAAGGCTGCCCGGGGTTTGCTGATCTTGCTGCGTGCGCGGAGCCGGCGGCGACGGAGCCAGGTCTTCATGATGAATCACGCTTGCCGCGCTCAGCGGCCAGTAGCGCAACAATGCCTTGCCGTAGATGTACTTTTTAGGCACCAGTCCCCAGCTGCGCGAATCGCTGGAATTGTCGCGATTGTCGCCCATCACGAAATAATAATTTGGCTTTACATATACCGGGGCCTGGCTGCGGGTGGAGAGGTTTTCCCTGGGGTCCAGATATTTCTCCTCGAGGATGGTGCCGTTGATCAGGACATTGCCCTCCCGAACCTCGACCGTATCTCCGGGCAACCCCACGACACGCTTGATGTAACTCTTGGACGGATCTTCCGGATACCAAAAGACCACGATGTCTCCCCGCTCAACTTTCGGCGCCCAGCGATATTCGTCGTAGTAAATTAGCTTATTAACAAAGATGCGTTCCCCGTCATGCAATCTAGGCAGCATTGAGGTGCCTTCCACCTTCACCGGTTGCACAATAAATACAACCACCAGGGCGGCAATCATCAGCGCAAAGACGAGATCGCGCAGCAAGAGTCGGGCTTCAGACCACAGGTTATTGCGCGATGCTTCCTCAGGCCGGTGAATTTCGATGTCTTTGTCGTCGTTGATATGAATGTCACCAAACGGCGGCGGACGACGAGTTCTAATTCCAAACATATTTAAGCAAACAGTCTGAGCTTACATGGTTAAAACAATTGGCCATACCAACTATATTTTCAGGTTAACTTTCGCGTTATTGCTTGTCAAACACCTATTTGATGCGCGAATGGTTACTCCCGCTGCAAGCTCATGAACTCTGTGTCAACAGGTGGTGACGTGGGCTTTGAAGTGGTGCACGCAGAATCACGGCGAGATGTTGTTATTGACAGCCAACCCGCAGCCTAAACGCTAAAACTCTGAACCGCGGGCATCAAACTGCATCCGCTACCCGAAACATTGGTACTGACGCAGTTTGACTCGCACTTTCACGATTAGTACCAAAATCAGAACCCCGACGCCTCGGGGTAGCGACCGGAACAGCGACTCAACAGTAAAATGCACGCAATCATTAAAAGTCTTTAAGAGAACTTGAGTTTTCGGCCGGTCGCTACCCCGACGCCTCGGGGTTCTGATTTTGTGTTGGCTTGCTCGCCTTACCAATAGTTGCCGGCTTCAGTTCATTATTGAAACTGCATCCGCTGCATCCGAAACATGCGAGCCTTGACAGGCTTCTCCGCGCCTCTCTATCATCGCTCCCTTAAAAGTTCGTCTCGAAAACCCCCTCAGAAACGAGCGGAGGCAGAAAGCCGTGATCAAATTAGACATCATTAACCGCGTGGCGGAGAAGACCGGCGTTCCCAAAATGAAAGCGGAGCAAGCTGTTGATGCACTCTTTCATTCCATGAAGGAAGCATTGACGCGCGGCGAACGGATCGAGCTGCGCGGTTTCGGAGTCTTTGTGGTCAAGCCTCGCAAGCGCGGAGTCGGCCGAAACCCACGGACCGGCGAAGAGGTGGCAATCCCGTCAGGCAAGACAATCCGTTTCAAACCAGGCAAAGATCTTCAGGTTAGCGATGAAGCGGTGCTCGACGCGGAAACGCAATCGGAAGACGCGGAAGAGTAGAATCAATCCAGCAGCTTTTCGAATTTTGATGAGGCTAGAGCCGCGGACGTCAGTTGTCCAGACTCTAGCCTCTAGTCTCGAAACGCCGGGGTCCCCGCGCTGACAGCCCGCGTGGGGTGGTAGAGATAGATGTCAGAACAGGTTCAGCCAGTTTCAACTTTTCCCGCCCGGCAACAGTTAAGCCCAACCTTCGCTGCGCGCCCCGGCACCCGGCAATGGATCAAGCACGCATCGCTTTTCCTGCTAACTTTCATTACTACTACAATCGCGGGAATCGTCACCGCTGCACCGGAACCCGACGTGGCGGAACCAACTCTCACAGGATTTCTCGACTACATCCTGTACGTCCCTGAATACTATCGGCGCATCGTGGCCGCCTTGCTTTGGCAAGCTGTCGCCAATCCTGGCCTGCTCAAATCCGGAATCACTTTCTCTATGGCGCTGCTGACAATTCTGACCGCCCATGAGATGGGTCACTACCTGGCTTGCCGCTACTACGGCGTGCGCGCCACGCTACCTTTCTTCATTCCCGCGCCGCCGCTGTTCCTGGCCGGCACCTTCGGCGCGTTCATAAAAATGAAATCGCCCATTCCGTCGCGTCGCGCACTGTTCGACATTGGCCTCGCTGGACCACTGGCGGGATTCATCGCGCTGATCCCGATTGCGGTAGCAGGGGTGCTGAGTCTGCAACCAGCGCATACTTTATTAACCGCAAATACAATCGTCTTTAACGATCCGCTACTTTTTCAAATCGTCGCGAAGGTTACGGGCGTGGACCTACTGGACGCGTCGCCGAATCCCTTTTACATGGCGGCGTGGATTGGATTGCTGGTTACGAGCCTGAACTTGATGCCTGTAGGTCAACTCGACGGCGGGCACGGAACGTTTGCAGTCTTTGGTCAACGCGCGCACAAGATCATCGGCCGGCTCGCCTTCATTGCTGTCGCCACGATGTCTCTGCTGGGATTCTTCTGGCACGGCAGCCCGAGCGGGTTTCTCTACACCGTGCTGCTGGCTGTGATGTTGCGTGTGCGCCATCCGGCGCCGGAAAAGATGGAGCCGCTGGGCCGGGGACGGATCGTTGTGGCAATCGTTACGTTGTTGGTTTTTGCGTTATCGTTCGTGCCGTTTCCGATTACGCTTACGTAGCCTCAGATGGAATGAAGTCAGCGCCACTTCGCGGTAGCGGGTGGATCTGCAAGGGCACATATGCCAAGCGCTTAACCCACGCGCTACCGCGAGGTGGTACTGACCTCATTTCGCGGCCCGAGAGTTATCCTGCAGCGGCAGCTGGCAGCAAGCCTTTGATTTCACGCACCACGCGATTCACTTCATCCTGATCGGCGAGCGCAATCATGAAGAACTTGTAGCCTTCGTGGAAACAGATAACACCGTTTGCGAATAGCCAGACGCTGCCGAGAAAAGGGTTCCCGCCTACCAGCCAACTTACTGGCGCACCGACGACGCTTCCTGGCTGCAGTATTTGCGCAAACATCACTGCGCCCGCGGCACAGCTAAGCGTGCCAAGCAAAGGCGCTCCGACATACTTCGTCATGTTGCGTGCGAACTCAACTCGCTTACGCTCCGCCTCATCCAACTCTCCAGCTGCAATCAGTTCTTCCTGCTTGCGTAGGTAGTCGTTGAATTTTTCGCTGAGTTTGCGTGCGCCGAAGATTGGCAACGCGGAGTGGGTAAGCCAATGTGGATGCGCGCCCAGCAATACTGCGTCCAGCCCCGGCAGCGCCGTGCCCATGCGCACGCCGAGTACGACTGAAAAAGAAACCAAAGCCGCTTTGCCCGGATTCTCCTTGATCCATTCGCGGGCCTTCAAAACTCCGGCAGTGGCGGCGGTTGAAGCCCGGCTTACTTTCACGCTCGTGTCATAAAAGTGCGAAGCGCGATCGTAGTAGGTTTTCGCGTCATCGAATACGTCGCTGGCGGTTTTCTCTGCTTGCTTGCCGACGTCGCCGGCAGCGTCTCGAATAATTTTCCCCGCCTTTTCCGCGCCCCGCATTGCCTCGGAAGCCGCTCGCTTCGCGGTGTTGGAAACGTCTTTGTCGTCACTGAGGCGCTCCGCTTCAGCGCGTAGCTTCTCGGCTCCTGAAGCGACAGTGTCAACGCCTCGTTTGGCCGCTTCGCCTGCCGCACGCGAGCCTTCACCTACCAAATCGGAGAGTGAATATTTCTCGTCTAATTCGCGGGCCTTGCGCCGCACGGTCTTTTGCCATTCGTCAATTTTTTCTTTGTAATCAGCCATAACAAATCCAAATCCAGATGTCAGATGTCAGATGTCAGATGTCAGATCTGACCTCCGATCTCTGAGCCCCGACCTCTATACGTGACCTCTGGCCTCCGACCTCTATACGCCTGCGCCCGGCGCTGGGTTCGTCCTATCACAGACTTTCTCCATTTTTTTGAGCGGATCATAAACTATTGCGCGGCCCAAGGCTTCGTGGTAAAGTTCGGTCATTCAGTAATTGTCAGCTTACCGAGTAAACTCGCCTATCAATCGGCACAGAAACAATAGCTGAAAAGTTCCGGGCTCGGACAGTTTCATCCAGATTCCTTACATTTCCAAACACTTGACCAGCGGTACGAACCATCAGGGGAGCAAGATCTTCCGATTCTTATTTGATCTAAACGCAATAGCCTAACCGCCCGACATTAAATAACCGCATGAGGCACCCCCGATGACTGATTCTGCGAAAAAACCAAAAGCATCGCGCCGAGCACACGACTTGACCCCGGACGATCGAGCGATGCTGATTCGCGAACTCGAGTTTGGTTCATGTTTGAGTGACCAAACTGTTTCTAAATTGGCTGAGTCGTCCGTCGTAATTGACGTGCGGCGGCGGCGCTTTGTCTACCGCGCCGGCGAAGAGGCCGATGCTTTATATGCCATTGTGAAGGGACGCATTAAACTGTGCCGGATTGAACCAAACACGGATCGCGAAGCCGTGATTGATATTCTTTCCGAAGGGTCGCTCTTCGGGGAATCTGCGCTCTATTCAACCCCAGGCAAGCGTCAGAATTGCGCGGTTGCGTATGAGACCTGCGCGCTTCTAAAGATTTCCGCAGATCAATTCAAACTTGGTATGGCCGCCGAACCTCTGCTCCATGAGTACACCTTTCAACTCATCGGTCACCGGCTCGAGAATGCCGAACAGCGTCTCGCAGATTTTGCGCTCAATGCCATCCCCGCTCGCCTGGATAGACTGCTGGCGGATTTTTCGCACCGTTACGGCGTACACGAATCTGCGGGCGTGTTAATTGATATTCCCTTGCCTCATCGGGAAATTGCCTCCATTGTGGGCTCCACGCGCGAGAGTGTCACCGTTCGCTTGAACGCCATGCGACGGGAGGGTACGATCGATTTCGTTAACCGACGAATTCTGGTAAAGCGACCCAAAGGGCTCTTGCACTCCACTGATGAAGTCTCGGTGGCCAACTAGCAGCCACTGGGAGCGCAGGCCTCCTGCCTGCATGAGCGCCGTTTGGGCGCAACGATGTATTTCCCAGCAGGCTGCAGGCAAGACTCCTGCGCTCCCAGCACGACGAGCCACCAGGCCGCGTCTTTTGTTTGATGAAACAGTGTCCTACCTGCAGTAAGCCAGTCCAATGGCCGGATAATCCCTATCGCCCGTTCTGTTCCGAACGCTGCAAGCTGATTGACCTGGGGAAATGGGTAAGCGAAGAATATCGCGTGCCGGGTAAGCCTGTTCCCACGGCGGATGACGATACCCAAAACGTTGACCAGGATGGCGTGAGCGAGAAGTTGAACTAACGGAAGTCAGACAGCGATGATCGCGATTTTGTGTTTATCGGCAACAGCTATCATCTGGTCACGATCAAACATTAGCGTCTTGCCCGCAGTGAGGCACAGACAGGTAGCCCCGGCTTCTGCCATCGCCTCAATAGTCGGAACACCCACCACGGGTACATCGAATCTCATATCCTGATCCGGCTTTGACAGTTTCAATACCGTCAGTGCTCCGGTGGTTAGTCGCAGCCGCTGTCTCTGGTTGGCGCGCAATAATTCACCTGCACGTCTGATTGTTTCGTCGGTGCCTTCCATTGCCTCAATTGCCACGCAAGCTTTGCCTCGCACCACGATTGTCTGCCCGAGATCGAGTCGGGACATTTCCCGCGCAATCTCCAATCCGTATTCAACGTCGGCGCGCTCGGCCGCATTGGGTTTCCGCTGTGTGAGATTTCCGGCGGCCGGCAAATGATCCTGAAGGAAAAAAGTGGAATCGATCAAATCGATACCTTCGCTGGCCAGTTCCGCGGCCACTGCACCAATCAGAGAAGTTGTGTTTCGGCGCGGGAGCTTCAGCAACATCTTCAACATCCGCGCGTCAGGCACGGCGCCACTAAAAATCTGCACATGCTTCACCTGACCCGCCATGATCGCTTTTTCCACCCGCTCGGCTTTGAAAAACCGAATCATCTTGCCGAGTTGCCCGATGCCAACCCACGTTAGACGTTCAACTTCCTGCTCAATATTCGGATCAGTTTCTTCACGAATAGCGACGACCGCCAGCGAGACACCAGCTTGCCGCGCTCCAGCTACAACCATAAATGGAAAGCGTCCGTTGCCTGCGATCAGACCGTAGCGAGTCATGAATGAAAGGATGAGGGATGAAGGATGAAGGATGAATAAGAGATCGTGTAGACAATGCCTTTCAGCTTTGATGAAGCCTGACAAATTGCAATGTTAAAGATGTGAAGTGCGTTGTTTTTCATCCTTCCGCCTTCGTCCTTCATCCTTACTTGATCACGCCCCGGCTTGAGGTTTCGATAAACTCCACTAGTCTGTCAGCTTCCGCCGAGTCCTTGATTTCTGTTTTGATTTTTTCAAGCGCCTGGGACGTATTTAATTTCGAAGACAGCAGCAGGTGAAAGGCACGGTGCAACGATTGGATTACCTCACGCGAGTAACCGCGACGTTTCATGCCCGTTGTATTCAAGCCGTAACAGCGCGCGTGATTACCTACAGTCAGTGCAAATGGCAACGCGTCTTTGACAACGACAGAGTAGCCGCCGATGTAAGCTTCTTTGCCGACGCGGCAGAATTGATGTATCCCTGAATATGCCCCAACATTTGCGCCGTCTTCGATAATTACGTGACCCGCCAGTGTGGCCGCATTGGCCATGATAACGCCGTTACCCAGCAGGCAGTCATGCGCAACGTGGGCCTGTGCCATTAGTAAACAGTCGTCACCAATCTGCGTCAACATGCCCCCACCGGCCGTGCCGCGATGAATTGTCACAAACTCCCTGATCTGATTACGGCGCCCGATGCGCGTTTCCGAAGGTTCGCCCTGGTACTTCAAATCCTGCGCCTGCAAACCAATCGAAACGAACGGAAACACGTGCGTGTCCTCGCCGACATAGGTGCGACCGTCAATCACTACGTGTGACTCCAGTCGAACGCCATCAGCCAATTCCACGTCATCACCAACGATAGAGAACGGGCCAATATAGCAACCGCTCCCAATGCGCGCGCCGTTACCGACGACGGCGCTGGGGTGCACGATATTTGGCTTAATGGCTACGGACATAAAAACGTTGGGGGAAAAGGGGAATGGGTAAAGGGAAAATGTTGAACTGGTATAGCCTTTCCCTTTCCCCCTTACCCTTTTCCCTATTCTCCTTTATCAAACCGCTGATCCTCGATCCGCGATTATGCTCATGATATCGGCGTCGGCAACGAGTTGCCCCTCAACCTTCGCTTCACCACGCATCCGCTGCACGCGAGACCCGATGCGTAAAGCGGTTACTTCCAGCCTCAGTGTATCTCCCGGTACAACTGGTCTGCGAAAACGTGCTTCCCTGATTCCAGTAAACAAAACCAGCTTCGAATCCCGGTCCTCAATTTCCCGCAGTGCCAACACCGCCCCCACCTGCGCCAGCGCCTCGACGACCAGCACCCCGGGCATAACCGGCGCACCCGGAAAGTGGCCCTGGAAGTAGGGCTCGTTAATGCTCACCTGTTTAATGCCAACGATTCTTTCGCGCGGCACCAATTCTATTATTCGATCCACGAGCAGGAAGGGAAAACGATGCGGCAGAAGTTCTTGTATTGCCTGTGAGTCGAGAATAGTTTCCATGATGGAATAAAGAGACGCGGCACGCGGAACAAAACCGCAGCGCCGCGTCGTTAAAGGAACTCAGTCTCCGAACTAGATTACTTTGGCGGCGTGGTCACGGCCGCGGTTGCCGGATTCTTACTGTTGAAGTCGTTGATAAAAGCACGCGTGATGTCGAGTGCGTCGGCGGCGTAGACCAGCGGCACCTGGCTGCCATCGATGATCACATTTATGTTGTGACCCTTGGCGTAAATCTCAAGCGCCTTGCCGATATCCTCCTGGAGCGGCGTGAAGATTTCCTTACGGCGGCGCTCATAAGCTGCCTGAGCATCTTCGCCTTTCCGCTGGAACTCCTTCTTCAGCTGGTCCAGTTGATCCTGTTTTGTCTGAGTCGTCCTCGGATCAGCCACTTGCGCGGTCTTGGTGATGTCATCGGTAAGGTCTTGAATTTTCTTTTGTAATCCCTGCAGCTCCGTCTGGCGCGGCTGGAATTCACGATTCAAGGTGCCCACGAGAGTACTAAAACGCGCGATACCAGTTTTGGAATCGAGAAATGCGTCTGAATAAATCAGCGCAATCTTGCTTTCCGGAACCGCGACGTTGGCGGGAGTTTGCGCAGGTGCTGTGGCTGCCGGTCTTGTCTGCGCCATTACTGGCAAAGCGCACAGCGCGAGCACAAATGCAAAAGCGACTATTAATCGATCTATCTTCATAACTTCTTGTATTGCTCCTTGAAATAACAGGCGATTGGTCAACTCACTTAGTTGTTCAGACCACCATCGTGGTTGGCTCTAAGCGATTAAAAGGTGCGCCCCACGCTAAATCGGATAACCTTCTTTTTCTCATTAAAAATGAAGGGGAAACCGTTAATGAACTGATCAGGCCTAGCTTTGGGATTATACGCAAGAATCAACCGAAAAGGCACGTTGATGACCGGCACTTGCACGCGTACTTCCATACCGAGGCTGGCCCGATAGTCTCCAAATTTCGAAAACAGGCTTTGAGATAAACGAACAGCAGTGTTTGTTTGCACCTGTCCTCGCAGAAACACCTGCTGGAAACCAAAGGGCAATCCGGTCTCCGGATCAAAAACGTTCTGATCGCGGGCGTTGTCGACCTCAGTTGTGGTCACCAGCCGGTTATCACGCATCACCAGACCGGGCACGCCGAAGCGATTGGTTGCGAGCGCGAGATCCGTATTGGAGTTACACGCTACCAGGCTGGACAGGTTCGCCGCCGCGACACCGCTACTGCCTGGCCGGATGCAGCGGACCAATCCAATTGTGTTCAGAAATGGGTCATCACTAAGAAAATTACTGTTGAAAAACTGATCGTTTTTGCTTCGCAGGTTGAAACCGGTGCCAATGTCAGCAAAGGCTGCCAATCCAACTGTGTTGCCGATTACGGGAATGCGATACTCAAAATTACCCAGAAGCTGCGTGTCGGCTCCGACCGGCGTGAACGAGTTTGATAGGCGGGCCACGTTGGAGCCGCTAACTCCTGTGAATATGCCGACATTTGCCGCCGTAGCCGGCACGCCTTCAACTGCTACGGGAGTTCCGGTGGCGTTGCTGGCAACCACCACATCTTTCGAAGTAATGAATGTCTCAAGCGGGGCCAGTGGGGTGATAGAACGCACGTTGTAGCCCCGAATTGTAAATTCATCGCCCAGGAAGAAACGTTCGAAGATGGGGATGCCATCGACGAAGGCCAACGAATTTGAGTTTCTCACTTTCGATGAAGTGGCGAAACTGCCAACCGTGCCGGCGATAATCCGGAAACCAAAAACCTCCGGATGCTCCGAGTTCTTCCTGCGCATCGCTCTGAACTGCGTATAGGAAATAGTTGGCTGGTAAGTACGAACGTCTCCGCCCAAACCGGCAAGCGCGACCTGAAGTGAGAGTTCTCTGCCGGAGGTCGGGTCAACGCTCGCATTGCGAGTGTCGTAGGCAAAGCTCACCGTGCCGCGGCTGGTGATGATGTTTGGCTGGCAGTAAATCACCGGAATGAACTGCGTGTTCGTTTCAGTGGTCGTATTCACTTCAGTTCCGCATGAGCTTCCCTGATTAACCGCCGGATCTTTGACGCTCGAAGTCGAAAATTGATAAGAGGCGCCGACACGTGAAAACTGTGTGAAACGACGCTTGCGATAAAATTCGGAGAGCGGCGCGCTGGCGAATATGGAGCCCCCATATGAAGTGCGGGTGAAAAGATTCTCTTCACTGACGTTAAGGAAATCGATTTCTGAACCGGAAAGACCTTGTTGTGCCTCAAGATTCTGAGATAGAAACGTGCCTTCACCGAAGAACTTCTGGGTGTAACCGAATACCGAGAAACCTGCCGTAATCGGCCGGTTTTTGATGTAAGGCTCCGTAAAAGAAAACTGAATGTACTTCTGGCGATTGCCGGCCGACAGATTCAGCGAAAGAATTTCGCCGCGGCCCAAAAGATTATTAGTGGAGTACTCAAGTCCGAAGAACGAACCGCCGATGCCGGACAGACCCCCATTGAAGGAAATTTGTTGTCGACCGCGTTCGGATACTTTCAGATTGAGATCAACCGTCGCTTCCTCTTCGTTGGTTTTGAAATCAGCGTCTTTATCCTTGTCAATTGGATCAAAGTAGCCCAACTGATTGAGTTTGATAATCGAATAGTCCCAGGCCGTCTGGTTATAGATGTCGCCTTCGTTCAACAAAACTTCGCGGCGCAGAACATTGTCGCGAGTAAAAGTGTTGCCAATGAATTCGAGACGACGCAGTGAAAACTGTTTGCCTTCCTCGATCGTGATGACGAAGTCAACAATGCCCTCTTCAGGCTTTTGCGGATTATCTTTGAAGGTTGGCGCCGGTTCGGCGGTGTATTCTATAAAACCCTGCTGGCCGTAATATTTTTTCAAATTCTCAAACAAGGCCTTGCCGATTTTTTCACCGTTTGCGATGTCGCCCTGCTTTAGCCCGATGACGTTTCGAACTACTTCCTCGGAAAAAATCGAATTACCTTCAATCTTCATTTCACCAATGCGGTAAAGGCGGCCTTCCACGATCGGCACTGTGATGCGCAGTCCCTCATCAACCGATGAGAGAAAAGGCAGCGGCAGGATCGGGAAGCCGGTGCGTCTGCGGCCAATTCCTTCCACGCGGGGCTCGCCGTGGCGAGCCTGTAGGTAACCCTTGGAACGCATGTAGTTATCAACGTTTCGCAGATCAAACTCCAACTTTTCGCGGTCCAGAATGTCCTGACCCTTGAAACGACTGTACAAGCCCGCCTCTTTGACATATTTCATTGAGCCGCGAAGTTTGCCGTCACTGAAAACCTGATTACCCTCGAATTGGATATCCATCACGCGCACGCGATCACCTTCGTTGATCTGGAAGGTAAGCGCAGTCGAAGTGGCGGAAACCTCGTCGATTTTTTGCTCGATGGTTGCGTTGGGATGGCCGTGTGCAGCAAGTAATTCTTTGAGAACGCGTATCGCGTTGCGGGCCTTTACCGGGTCGTAGATGCTTTCCTTCGAAATGCCGACACGCCGCTCGCGAAACGTTTTGAGGACGTCTGATTCAGGGACGCTCTTGAGGCCTTCGAATTGCAGATCGCGAATAATCGGCAGCTCTTTCACTTCGAATATGACGTTAATGCCACCGCGCGCGCCCTCTTCAGTCAACACACGCGTTGCAGTCTTATCGAAGAAACCCAGCGCCAGAATTGCCTGCAGATCTCGCTGCACTTGCTGTTCATTGTAGGGATCGCCGGGGCGGGTCTGGACGTAGTAAAGAATATCGTCTTTCCGGAGGCGACGATTGCCGGTAATTTCTACCGATTCGACCAGGCGCTGACTTTGCTGAGCACTAACTGGCCGAGGTGCGGAAATCGAATGCAGCAGGACTAATCCGCTCACAAGTATGAGCAAAAGCCCGCGATATAAGTGCATAAGCGCCTTTTCCCTCAGAGGTTCTGACCGGAACTCGGATACTTCGGGGAGCTAATAATGGGCTATAAAATTATCTTTGCGAAAAATGGGTAAAACCAGCTAACAGCCGCGTTTCCACAACCCAGGGACTTTGGAACGCTTTGATTCCGAAGTGTGACGGTCTCGTTGCCAAAGCCGGCCGAAAGCTTGTCCAGCAAAGTCGCGCATTATACAGAACCGGCGCGGCAAAAGTAAAAAGGCAAAAGGAAAACAGGGCTAATGTCGATAAACGCCCGGCTCTCACCTCTGCCCATGTTACCTGCTCGACTCAACACCACAACTGTGCGGCCATCGGGTGCTTAATGAATTAGAAGCGCGTCGTCGGGAGCTTCAACGCCGATCGGGCGGTAATTCAGATCGTCTCCATCGAGAAAAACTTCGATCAACGCAGCATCAATGAGTTGACCCTGAATAAGCGCCTCTGAAAGCGGATCCTCGACATATTTTTGCAGCGCGCGGCGCAGCGGCCGCGCTCCATACGAACGATCGGCGCAAGTTTTTTGCACAATCCATCGCTTCGCTTCGTCAGTCAGCTTCACTTCAAAGCCGTGCCGCAACATCGTCACATTAATTTGATCCACCTGGAGTTGGATAACGTCGAGCAGCTCGTCGTTAAGCAGTTCATCAAAAATGATGATTTCATCCAGCCGGTTTATAAACTCGGGATTGAACGTTTGCCGGACCGCCGACATCACCATTTCTTCCATCTTCTCTCGCGAAGCGTCGTTTGTGCCCTGGAAACCCATCGTGGCTTTCTTCTGAATGAAGCGCGCGCCGATGTTTGAGGTCATGATAATGATGGCGTTCTTGAAATCGACCGCATTGCCGAGGGCGTCGGTCAAAATTCCATCCTCAAAAACCTGCAACAGTACGTTGAAAATGTCAGGGTGCGCTTTCTCGATTTCATCAAACAGCAGTACTGAATAGGGAGAACGCCTAATCCGCTCGGTCAACTGCCCACCCTCTTCGTGACCTACATATCCCGGCGGCGATCCGATCAACTTCGACACGGAGTGTTTCTCCATGAACTCAGACATGTCGAAACGAATCATCGCGCGTTCACTGCCAAACAATACCTGCGCCAGGGAGCGCGCCACTTCGGTTTTACCAACGCCCGTTGGGCCCAGGAAAAGGAACGAACCGACGGGCCGCAGCGGATTCTTCAGACCAGCGCGCGATCTACGGATAGCTCGCGCCAACGCTGAAATTGCCGGCCGCTGTGAAACAACACGTTCGTGAAGTTCCAATTCAATGCGCAGGAGTTTTTGAGTCTCGCCTTCTTTGAGCGACGTTACCGGAATGCCGGTCCAGCGCGCGATCACCTCTTCGATATCGTCGCGTGTCACTTCCTCTGAGACGAGCGCATCATCAGATTGCTCGCCGATAATCGAACTTATTCCGGGTTCCTGCGACCATTCACTAATCTGGCTCCAGTCAGAAAGATTTCCCTGTTCACGCCGCACTCGCAGCTTTACGCGCGCGCCCGCTTCGTCAATCACATCTATCGCCTTGTCCGGCAGAAATCGATCAGGAATGTAACGGTGAGACTGATAAACAGCGGCTTCCAGCGCTTCGTCGGTGTAACGGACCTGGTGGAAACTTTCGTAACGCTCGCGAACTCCATCAAGAATTTCAACAGCTTCCTCTTCTGTCGGCGGCGGCACCTTTACCGCCTGGAAGCGCCGTTCGAGCGAGCGATCTTTTTCAATCGATTTGCGGAACTCTCCTGGTGTCGTCGCGCCGATACACTGGATTTCTCCTCGCGAGAGCGCCGGCTTCAAAATGTTTGCTGCGTCAAGTGAACCCTCGGCCGAACCCGCGCCAACCAAGGTGTGCAGTTCGTCAATGAAGACGATGTACTGCGGGTTCTCCACTAATTCACGCATGATTTGTTTCAAGCGTTCTTCAAACTGTCCACGATATTTTGTCCCTGCAACTATCAACGAAAGGTCCAGCGAGAGAATTCGCTTGTTCTCAAGGAACGAAGGCACTTCGCCATGCACAATCCTTTGCGCAAGGCCTTCGACTATCGCCGTCTTGCCTACGCCAGGCTCGCCAATCAAAACCGGATTATTCTTGGTGCGCCGGCAGAGTATTTGTACAACCCTTTCGATCTCGGCCTCGCGTCCGATTAGCGGATCGAGTTTGTCGTTAGCTGCATCCTCGGTAAGATCGCGAGAAAACTCCACCAGGTGTGGCGTGTCTTTCTTTTGCGAGCTGCGCGCGTCGGCCCCCGACTGTCGCGCGATCTCATCACGCACAGCATTCAACCTCAGACCACGCTCGTAAAGAATCTCTGCGGCCATCGAGCGGTCTTCCCTGAGCAGTCCCAGCAAGAGATGTTCGGTGCCAATGTGGCGATGTTGCAGCCGATCGCTCTCTTCATGAGCATAGGCGAGTACTCGTTTTGTTTCCGGAGCCAGTGGTAACTCAACCGAGGTGGAAATTTTCTCGCGCAGCAACGTCCGTCCTTCGATCTCCTTGCGAATGGACTCGATCGAAACCTGCGCGCGCGGGAAAAAGCGCGCAGTCAATGTTTTGTCCTCACGCATCAGCCCCAGCAGCAAATGCTCCGGCTCGATGGCGGGCGCACCAAACTGCGACGCTTCGTAGCGAGCGAAGAAAATTACGCGGCGAGCTTTTTCGGTGTAGCGTTCAAACATTACTTTTTATTGCGAAATCAGCTCTTATGATTATGTTGCCGGGCCAACAAAATGCTCGCCCGGCTCTGTGCGCATTATAACCCATGAATGAAGGCGTCAAAAGGCTTCTATTGTTTCACTCTTAAGGAAACTGGTAACTGAGTGAGAATTTCAGCGGCCAGGTCAGGTTTCGCGCAGGCGTCCCTCGCTCAATATCAGTGTACGGTCACAAATCTGGGCGAGCTCGCGATTGTGCGTCGCCAGAATCACAATACTTTCGGTCTTTTTGGCATACGAAACGATTGTTTGGGCGATTTCAGCTCCCGTAACTGTATCGAGGTTGCCGGTTGGTTCATCAGCCAAAACGAGAGCGGGCCGAGTTATTAACGCTCTGCAGACCGCCACGCGCTGCTGTTCCCCGCCCGAAATGTGTCCGACCAGTGAATTGACGATGCGACTGTCAAGCCCCATCTGTTCCAACATCTCCGCGGCGCGGAACTTCGCCTCGTAGGGACTAACGCGCTTGATCATTAATGGCAGGCTGACATTTTCAACTGCGGTGAGGTCGGCCAGGAGATGATGAAACTGAAAAACAAAACCAACGTGGGCATTTCGAAAACGTGCAAGTGCGACTGGCTGCGCACGCTCGATTGCAAAATTGCCGGCTTCGATGCTGCCATGATCAGTCGCCTCAAGTCCGCCGAGCAGATGCAAGAGAGTCGACTTGCCGGCCCCGGAGGTTCCCATGATTGCAATAGCTTCCCCGGCCCTGGCTAAAAAGGAGGCGCCGCGAAGGACATCGACGCGTTTGCCGTTTGGGGAAGAAAAACTTTTTCTAAGATCGGTAACCTTTAGTCCAATGTCCAATGTCCAAAGTCCAACGTCCGGTGCGCCACCGTGAGTGCTCGCGCCGGCAGGATCTTCTGCTTTAAGCTCAGAACGTTGCAAACCGGACGTTGGACTTGGGACGTTGGACATTGGACTATCCGTCAGACGTTGGACATTGGACCGTCT
>DASZDU010000470.1:0-15627 GCA_035941655.1 Pyrinomonadaceae bacterium
GACCGCTGACATCTGACCTCTGTTTTTATGGCGGAGATGACAGGATTCGAACCTGTGAAGGGCTTTTAAGACCCTTAACGGTTTAGCAAACCGCCGCCTTCAGCCACTCGGCCACATCTCCGCAGCCTGCCAGGACGGAAAATCATTCTAATCAGCGAATACGGATTGTCAAGGTGACGGTAAGCTGGATGCAAAAAGAAAGTGATCCAACGGTCGGCCTGATATGGAACGTGCTGTACATCGCGGATCGAACGTCACAACCTTTCAGTGAGAATGGAAAACCGACGGTTACGCGATTGACGAACGGCTTCTCAAAGAAGTGGGAAAAACATCACGCGGCATTGGGCTGTATTTTGCTTTTTACAATTGCCGAATGCACAAAAGCCTACGCTGAACACCGGCAATGGCGGCAGGAATAACAAAGCATGTTTGGACACTAAAGGATTTACTAATGGCGGCAACTAAGTGCGCCTGACAAAACCGCGGCGCAAGGAGGCGAGAAAGAAGGATGGTTGCCAAACAGGGTATCGAGTAGAAGAGCGCCCAGGGCGCGACCGGTTTCTCCGAAGGCGTGAACGCGTCAGAAGAGCTCCTCGGCCAGCGCGACGATGATTCCCGCAGGGCCTCGCATGTAACAGAGCCTGTACTTGTCCTCGTACTGGGCCACCTCGCCGACGAGTTCGGCGCCGTCGGCGCGCAGGCGAGCGACAGTGTCGTCGACGCTTTCGACTGTAAACATCACGCTCCGGAGACCCAGCGTGTTCGGAGGTGCGATCGCTGGTTCGATCTCGACCAGTTTTGGATTGCGAAACTTCGTCAGCTCAAGCCGCCCGTGCCCATCTGGGGTCCGCATCATAACGATGTCGACTTGGACCCTTTCGAGCGCGTTGACGCGGTCCACCCACGGGCCCTCGACCGGCATCTCGCCTTCAAGCGCCATGCCGAGCGTGGTGAAGAAGGCAATGGCGGCTGGGAGGTCGTCGACGACGACGCTGACATGGTCCATTCTCTTGATCGTCATAAGCTGGCTCTGGCAGTTAGAGTTCAAGCTTTAGCTTGCGTTGTCAATTGATAGCGAAACCGGCAGCCTAGGCTGAACTCCAAACTGCCGGCCTCCTCCACCTTAAAGGTTCGTTATTTTGTCCGCGTAATTGCCATCAGCGTCAAATCGTCTCGGGGCACCCTGCCTTCAGCAAAACTATGCAACTCATTACGGCACAACGAGACGATTGAGTCGGGCGAAAGACTGTGGTTATCTTTAAGCAGATGGGAAATTCGTTCCGCACCGTATTCGTTGCCCGCTCCATCCAGACTTTCAGAAAAGCCATCGGTGTAAAGAAACAAGGTGTCGCCCTTGCTCATTTGGACTCGATTGACAGAAAAACTTTCGCTGCAAAAGACGCCCACCGGCAGTCCGGTCGCGGCGATGCTCGTGACGCCGCCTTCCTGAATCAGTAAGGGCGGTAAATGGCCGGCATTACACACTTCGACTTCGCCACTTGTATTTGCGCGGCCGCAAACCAGCGTGGCGTATTGCGTCGGCAGCGTGCTCTCGCAAAAGACGCGACTGGCACGTTCCACGATCTGCTCGAGTGGCAGGTCAATCGAAATTAACGTCCGGAACATGGCGTTGAGGTGCGCCATCAGCATGGAAGCCGCTACTCCTTTGCCCGAAACATCGCCGAGCACAAAGTGAAGCGACTCATCGGCGCCTTTGATCAGGTCACAATAGTCGCCACTAACAGCTCCGGCGGGCTGGTAGTGATAACAAACTTCCCAGCCATCAATCTTCTGAGTGGGCGGCGGCAGCAAGCCAAGCTGAATGCGCGCCGCGAGTTCCAGATCCTCTTCGAGCGCGCGCTGCTCGCCCGGAGTTAGGTCGCCGAGACAAAATCGCGTCAAAGGATCAGCCAACAGCCGTTCCGTCTCGACCGGATCGTGGCAAACTTCGCACAGGCCGTAAGTGCCAATGTCCATACGGTGGAGAGCGGCGTCTACTTCTTCCAGCAGACGCGTTAGTTCCGCTGGTCGATGAAAAGCGCTCGTGGCTGTTTGCAGCCTTTGACGACGGTCGATTAATTGTTCACGCAGGAGTGGTTCGATAGCGGTAACCATTGTTCTGTCCTTTTTGTTCTATTCCTTAGGCCACCAAACTCGCAGGTATCGGAGCTCGCTGGAGCTGTACGGGAAGTTTCGGAGCACAACAGATCGTCTCGAGTCGCGAGCGATCATTCTTCATGGTTGGATCGTTTGCCAGTCCCGCCCTGACTTCACGAAAAATGTTGGCAGCGTGAGGATCCGGCGGTTCAACGAGTCGATAGTGAATCCACTTGCCGTCGCGTCGCGCTTGTACTACACCCGCGCGGCGCAGGTAAGCGAGATGACGGGAGATTTTCGGCTGATTTATCTTCAAGACTTCAACGAAAAAGCACACGCAAACTTCGTCGTCTCCGATCAAATTAATCAATCGCAAGCGCGTGTGATCCGCGAGTGCCTTGAATAAAAATGCGATGCTATATTCCTTTTTTGCCACGTGATTATTTTATCCGTTTGGTGGTTTAGTTATTACGATTTTCGGGGCCTGATAGTTCCTCAACTGGGCATTAATTTAGCTCCAAATATCGCGCATTTATATCCGGATCTTGCGCCTGAAATTAGTCAACTCCTACTGCCTCGCTGCGTCGTTCCAGGAGCACCGTATCGCGCCAGACACCATGCAATTTACCAATGCGATGCCGCGTACCAACCTCGCGAAATCCGCACGCTTTGTGTAACCAAATGCTGGCCGCATTCTCCGGAAAGATGCTCGCTTGCAAGGTCCAAATATCTTCCTTCTCCGAGTCACTCACCAGAGCTGCCAGCAGCAATGAGCCCACACCGCGGCCGCGGGCGTTTTCGTCGACGTAAACGCTCACTTCCGCCACTCCCCTGTAGACGCTGCGGCTCGAGACCGGACTTAGCGCAGCCCAGCCAACGATTACTTCACCGGAATCAGAGACCAGCCGCGGTGCAGGCAAATGTGCCTTGTTCCAATCGGTCCAGGATGGAGTCTCTGTTTCAAAGGTCGCATGTCCGGTAGCAATTCCGGCACGATAGATTGCGCGCACACTCGCCCAATCTGCCTCAGCCATCGCTCTAATGATAATTTCCATGTCCGCTTAAAAATATATCACATACGTCTTGACAGATGTGTTAATCGAGCGTAAGCTGGCCGCACATATTCGTTTTCACGAATGTGAAATATAGAGGAGGACGATATGGAAGGCAAGTCGGAAAATACAGTGCAGGCGCTCAAGGCGCATTTGGCTCTAAACGTGCGGAATGTTCAGAACAGCCTGGAGTTTTATCGTAAGTTGCTGGGAATCGAACCCAGTAAAATTCGCACGGGGTATGCGAAGTTCGATGTCCAAAACCCGCCTTTGAACCTGACGCTCAGCGAGAGTTCTTTCAGTGAACGAGGCGCGCTTTCACATCTGGGAATCCAGGTGGCGTCAACGGCTGATGTATTGGCAATGCGTGACAAGTGGGCAGACGAGGGCCTCCTTACACGGGAAGAAATGCAGACAAATTGCTGCTACGCGACCCAGGACAAGGCCTGGGTGCGTGACCCCGATGGTAATGAGTGGGAAGTCTTCGTTGTGCTTAAGGATAATTTACCGGAAACCGAGGCTTGTGAGTGCGGCGACAAAGTCGTTGAAAAGAATGAAGCGGAGAAGCTAGTTACAGCCGCGACAAACTGCTGTACTCCTACACCAGTAGGTATTGGAAGGTGAATTCCAGTTTGGCGCGACGCGTTGCGGCGGAAGCCATCGGAACGGCGTTGCTATTAGCGGCAGTCGTTGGCTCCGGCATCATGGGCGAACGATTGTCGGGCGGCAACCAGGCGATAGCCCTGCTCGCAAACGCACTGGCCACCGGTGCCGCCCTCGTGGCTTTGATTCTGACCTTCGGACAGATTTCGGGCGCACACTTGAATCCCGCGGTGTCGCTCGCTGATGCGTCTCAAGGTGGATTAGCCTGGCGCGATGTGCCGCTCTATGTTCTGGCCCAAACGTGTGGTGCATTCGCCGGCGTTGCTGCGGCGCATTTTATGTTTGGTCTCTCACTGTTCACTGCGTCGCATCACGTTCGGGCGGGCGCGGCGCAAACGTTCAGCGAGTTTATTGCAACGTTCGGATTACTTTCTGTGATTTGGAGTTGCGTTCGCTTTCGATCTCAGGCTGTGCCCTTCGCCGTGGCGGCCTATATTACGGCCGCTTACTGGTTTACGTCGTCAACCTCCTTCGCCAATCCGGCGGTGACGCTGGCGCGATCGATGAGTGACACTTTCGTCGGCATTCGTCTTGCAGATGCGCCCGCATTTATCGTCGCGCAACTTGGCGGCGCGGCAGTCGCAACGATATTGTTTCGCTGGCTTATCCCATCACTCCCGAATGATGCCGAAGCTGTGATTATGCAGCACGGGAATAACAATGAATGAGCGCAAAAGAGTCTTGATACTTTGCACGGGCAATTCCGCGCGCAGTCAAATGGCCGAGGGCTTACTGCGCCACGACGGAGGCAACGACTTTATTGTTGAAAGTGCGGGACTCGAACCGAGCTTTGTAAGAACCGAAGCTATCGAGGTAATGCGCGAGCTGGGCATCGACATCTCTGGCCAGCGTTCCAAGTCGATTGACAAGTTCCAGGGACAACCCTTCGATTACGTTATTACCGTTTGCGATAACGCGAACCAGAACTGTCCTTTGTTTCCAGCAGCAACTCATCGCATTCATTGGAGTATCGAGGATCCGGCCGCAGTAACTGGTGACGAAAAGACCCGGCTACAGGCATTCCGCGCCGCGCGCGATGATTTACACGAGCGATTGAGCAAGTTTATCCGGCGAGAACGTTAGCTTTGGCGGTTAAATGCAAAACGGTCCGGAGATCTAGTTCGATCAACGGACCGTTGCTGGTTTTTCCTCTAGTACTACAGCGACGTCGGTTTGTTCTTCAATCGCTCCTGACGTTCTTTCAGTCGCTGTTCCCTCCGTTGCTCCCGCTCCTGCTTACGCTCGTTTTGTAATTGTTCGAGTCTGGCTTTCTGCTCGGAAGTTAAGACGGCATCCATTTCGCTGCGGACGCTTTCCATCGAACTGCGCAGTTCCTGATGCAAAGCCTTTGCTCGAGCCTCATCGTCGGCGCTAAAAGTGCCGGCCCTTCGCTTTTCGCCCAGACGGAAGAGTTCTTCACGCTGAACCTTCGTGCTTTCCAATCGCCGCTCCATAATCGCCCGCCGCTGCTGAAGCTGCTGCTCGGATAGGTTGAGTTCCCGCATCAAGCCACCCATCCCGCCATGTCTACGCATTTCTCGATGGCCTGCGAGCCCCTGCTCTCTCCGTTCACGGCGCTCTTGCATCCTTTCAATTCGTTCTTTGCGGAGAGTTTCATCCTGTCCCGGGGCCGTTTGCGATTGCGGCTGCGGCTCTTGAGCCATGGCGGCCACCGCACCCATTCCGCAGGCGAGGACGATTCCCACGACTGCTAACAAACCTTTTCGTAAAAACATCTGTTTCCAACTCCTTTTGCAGTTTTGCTGTGTGATAGATCCGAGATGCGGATGGGCTCCCTTGTTACTGAGGCTTAGACGCAGGGACGCCCGCAGAAGTCTGGAAAGATTAAAGGATTGACTTTCTTATCAGAGCAGAGTACTTTACCACACAAAGAGGAACGAGCTGATCGAGCTGCTCGTGCTCATGAGAACGCGAAAGTTTTGTGAGTAGTAAAAATTTGAAATACCACGTTACAATACGCGCAAATGCATCTTCTTGAGAATATTGACTCTCCTGCAGATCTGCGGCGACTGCCTTTGGAGCAGTTGCAGCCGGTAGCCGACGAAATTCGGCAATACATTCTGGAAACAATGTCGCGCATTGGGGGGCACACAGGTGCGTCCCTGGGCGCAATTGAGCTGGCGGTCGCGCTTCATTACGCCTTTGATACGCCGCGCGACCGGCTGGTTTGGGACGTTGGTCACCAGGCTTACGCGCACAAGATCTTAACTGGTCGCCGCGATCTCCTGCCGACGATCAAACAGTATGACGGCATCAGCGGATTCCTACGGCGAGACGAATCCGAATATGACACCTTCGGCGCCGGCCATGCCTCGACGTCGCTTTCAGCTGCTCTGGGCATGGCGATCGCCCGCGATAAAAACGGCCAGGACCATCACGTGGTTGCCTTAATTGGTGATGCCTCTCTGGCCGGGGGCATGGCGATGGAGGCAATTAATCAGGCAGGACACCTGAAGAGCCGCCTGATCGTGGTTCTGAACGACAACGAGATGTCGATAGCGCCGGCGGTAGGTGCGTTAACTGGTTATCTGAATCGAATTCGGGGCGCCGGTAGTTATCACCGCTTCAAAGATGAAGTCGAGGAAAAGCTCCTTTCGATTCCATCGGTCGGAGAACGATTGCATCACGCCGCTAAGACAGTAAAGGATGCTATCGCGGCCGCAGTGCTTCCCGGCGCGTTGATCAATGAGCTTGGCTTTAAGTATATCGGCTACGTAGATGGCCACAATCCCATTGCTTTGGTGGCTGCACTTCACGAAGCACAACAGATTAAAGACGGACCAGTTCTCGTTCACGCGCTGACCACGAAAGGCAAGGGTCACCCGCAGGCGGAGAAGGATTACTATCGTTGGCACGCCACCGGACCCTTTGACTTGCAAACGGGCAAGGCCGTGAAGTCGAAAGCAAGCGCGCCGACCTACACGGCTGTTTTTGGAAACGCTCTGGCTGAATTGATGGCGCAGGACGAGAAGATTATCGCTTTGACTGCGGCCATGCCTGACGGTACGGGTATTTGCACGGCGCTGGAGAAATTTCCGGAGCGATCGTTTGACGTCGGCATCGCCGAGCAGCATTGCGTTACGTTCGCCGCGGGAATGTCGTGCGAGGGATTGAAGCCTGTTTGCGCGATTTACTCTACCTTCCTGCAGCGCGGATTCGATCAGTTGATCCATGACGTTTGTATTCAGAATCTGGACGTAAACTTTTGCCTTGATCGCGGTGGCGTTGCCGGGGGCGACGGCCCCACGCACCACGGACTTTTGGACATAGCATATCTGCGCGCGGTTCCCAACATCACGGTGATGGCGCCTAAAGATGAAGCCGAGATGCGCGATATGTTGCTGACGATGATCGAACACGTCGGCCCGACAGCGATGCGTTACCCGCGTGGCAGTGGAGTGGGCGTAGACATAAATCGGCCGCCGCAGATCCTTGAAATCGGAAAGGGCGAGATACTTCGCGATGGCGGTGAGATAGCGATCGTCGCTTACGGTTCGATGGTTTATCCGGCGTTACATGCCGCAGAGAATCTAGCAAAAGACAAAATCGAGACTACTGTCGTCAACGCGCGCTTTGTAAAACCGCTGGATGCTCAACTGTTGTTGGCCCTGGCGCAAACGAAGCGAATTATTGTCACTGTTGAAGAAGCGTATTTGGCCGGCGGGTTTGGTTCGGCTGTGCTCGAGTTGCTGGAAGAGAACGGACTGCAGGACAAGGTGCGCGTTGTCAGAATGGGAATTCCGGACCGCCTCGTAACGCATGGCGATCCCAAGCTTCTGCTGGCGAAGTATGGGCTGGACGCTGATGGTATTTACACGCGCGTGAAGGAGAGCATTGACGTGTTGGATGATCGACGCGCGAAGCCGAAAACAGTAAGTCGATAAAATTGGTGTCCCGAAGCCGAATCATCGCGCCCGTACTGCTCAACAGACGGGCGCGTTGTTTTAGTGCACGATATCGTTACCCAATATCTTATTCCGCTCTCAAATAGTCGCGCCCATACGCTTCTGCAACGATTTAGCGAGGGCATCTGTCAATTTCTGCCGTGGCCTCCCTTTTGCTAAAAGCTTTCGTGGACAAGACTGCCAATTACGAATTGAAGTTGAAACATGGAATTAAACACTACCAGCCAAACAGACTTGGAAATACCACTCTCGGAACCACATTTTGACGAGGAAGCGACGTTGCTTTCTGCTCAACCCGTCGTGCCGCTGGAAGAAATCGTTGCAGAAGAGCGCTCGGGAAAGTGGCTGATGTTTGGTGCGGCAATGGTGTTTTCACTCGTAGTCGGGGCGTTGGGCGGGACGTTGATTTACAAGCAGCGCGCGCACAAACAGTCGACTGCTATTGTTGATACCGCCGTTCCCGGCGCGGATGGAATTGCAGTTGATGAGTCCGTCCCCATTCCGGTTGCCGAACAGGCCTCAGCAGCAGGCTCAGGAGTATTGCCGGAGAGTAGTGCCGTGCCGGCTGAAACAAAAACAGTGCCTTCGCGTTCCTTGCGTAGTGAATCTTCCAGGGTAACAACCAAAGAAAGGAAATTGGCGAGCATCGAAGACGAACGAGAACTGCGCCGCTCGGAACGCATTGAAGCGCGCCGGCTTAGACGTAAATCTGAACGCGAGGAAGCACGGCGTTATAGAGAGAGAACCGACGACGTGTTGAGAATTAGAGAAATCTTTGAGGGTTCGCGCAGACCCTGAAAAGAACGCACCGAGATTACATTCAAATCAGAACATTAAACTGTTCAAGAATGTTGACTGTTTGTCCTGAGGATGGCATTATCCTCACAACAAGCGATGAGGAGTTGTACCGATCATTAGATCGCTTGCCCCGATATTACTCTCACCCAGTTCAGCCCGACGCTACATAGCGACATTATTTTTTTCGCGGTTGCGGCGCGAGAAAGCAGGCATTTCATGAAGCAGGTGGTTCGTGAGCGGGAGTGTATTCATAGAGACGAGGGCGCTGACGGCGAATTTTACAATGGGGTGTTCTATTTGCAAGCGCTTCAACGTCTACCCGTAAACCAGGCTATGCAGGTGGCGGGTAAAGTTAGTTCCTTCTTCTGGTCGGATGCGCCAAACATTTTGGTTTGGCTGTGTTCAGCTTGTGCCGATGAACTTAATCTGGTTGATTCGCCGCGCGCCATCTCCCAACCAGCGCGCCGGCACGCCTGACGACCGAAGCGCATCAGCCGTTAGAAATTCAAGCTTCAGCTCAGCCCAAGGCTGAACTCTAAACTGCCAGCGCCTTGCGCGTCCTTCCTGTAATAACTGCGTCCGGCGATCCGTCGGAATTCAAGCAATTTCTCCTGTAAACTGTCTACTAATGAAGCCCTTGCGTCCTGAGCGACCTTTGCGCCTCGACAAGTTGCTGGTTGACCGTGGCTTGGCTGAATCGCGCACGAAAGCGCAGGCCCTGGTTATGGCTGGTGTGGTGCTCGTCAACGACCAACGCGCAAGCAAACCTTCCGATGCTGTTGCTGCCGACGCGCAGATTCGGGTCAAAGGTGGCGACGATCCCACTTCCCGTTATGTCGGCCGCGGTGGCCTCAAACTCGAAAAAGCATTGCGCGACTTTGAACTAGATGCAAACGGATTGGACTGCCTCGACGTCGGTGCCTCAACAGGCGGTTTCACCGATTGCCTGTTGCAACACGGAGCTCGGCATGTCCTTGCGCTAGACGTCGGACACAACCAGATCGACTGGCGACTCCGCACCGATTCAAGAGTAGAAGTCAGAGAGCGCGTTAATGCGCGCTATCTTCAGCCTAACGACTTTCCCACGAGATTTGATTTGGCTGTGATGGACGTTTCTTTTATTTCCGCAACGAAAATCATGCCGGCCATCGTGCCGCTGCTGAAGCCGGTCGGCCGATTAATAATTCTCATCAAACCTCAATTTGAGGTAGGCCGGGGCGAAGTCGGAAAAGGCGGCATCGTCCGCGATCCTGAACAACATGCGCGCGTGATCGAGGAGGTTAATCGTGCGGCTGAGCAATTGGGTTTGCAGCTAAAGAAAGTGATTGAATCTCCAATTCAAGGAGCGGATGGCAACGTAGAATTCCTCGCGCTCTATGATCAAAGAGCGGGGCAAGCCCACCTTGAAGGGATGAAGGCGGAGGGTTGAGGGATGAAGTAAGAACTTCACTAAATTGATTTATTCATCCTTCATCCCTCCGCCTTCATCCCTTCAAGGTGGGCTTGCCCCCGCTCCTTTGTGCTTTGCCCTCAGTCGCGCTTGCAGTTACCATTACCGGCGTTCTCTTCAATCCCCTAAGCCGAACTTATCGCCGCAAGACGCAATGACGACTTCGTCCATCAAGCGTATTGGCATTGTTCTAAAGCCGCATCAACCAGACGCATTGAAAACAATGTGTGAGCTGACGATCTGGCTTGCAGAACGTGCTATTCGCCTTATCGGTGGGCCAGAGATTGAGCGCGAACGAATTGAGCAGCAGACCGGTTGTGCGGTAGAGCAGGTCAAACCGGAGAAAATTGCCGCCAGTGCGGACTTGATCCTGGTGCTTGGCGGCGACGGTACGATGATCGCAACGGCGCGTTTAATGGGTGACGCGGAAGTGCCCGTGCTCGGCGTTAACTATGGTGGATTGGGATACCTGGCCGAGTTTCGCATTGAAGAAGTTTATGAAGCGCTCGAATCGATTCTTGCGGGTAACTATCGCTTGGACAAGCGCGTGATGCTGGCCGTCGAACTGATCCGCGGCGCCCAGACGGTTACGCGTAATCGCGTGCTCAATGACGTCGTTATCAACAAGTCAGCGCTTGCCCGCATCATTGAGATCGAGGCTTATCTTAATCAGCAGTTTGTAAATTCCTTTCGGGCTGACGGGTTGATAGTCTCAACTCCGACCGGATCCACCGCGTACAATTTATCTGCGGGCGGGCCCGTAATTTTCCCTTCAATGAACGCGGTTGTCATTACTCCGATTTGTCCCTTTACACTTTCGAATCGCCCCATCGTCGTTCCGGACGATGCTGTTATTGAGTTGCGTTTGAAAACGGATCAGGAAGATGTAGCGTTAACGCTGGACGGACAGGTTGGCTTTCCTTTGAAGGTGGAAGACCGCGTGGTGATTCATAAGAGTCAAACCACATTCAACCTGGTACAGCCGACAAACAGAAACTATTTTGACGTGTTGCGCGACAAGTTGCGCTGGGGACGCTAAAACAAGTTCCAAGTTTCAAGTTCCAAGTTTTATCAGAACTCGTAGCACTAACCCGGAACTCGAAAACTCCAACTCCGGACTTGAAACTTGAAACCTGGAACTTGAAACTAAATAGATGGCTAAAAGAAAAGACAAAACTAAACACGCTATTCGCCCCGATGCATTTGAGCGAGAGGTAACCACCGACCTCGACGATGAAACTCCGGACAAGCCAAAAGGTCTGGCGCTCCACACCCGGATTCTAATTGGCCTGGCGGTCGGCGTGACTGCGGGAGTGGCAGTTAACTTTGCTTTTGGCGGGGACCATCCTCGTGTTGTTTGGATCATCGACAATCTCACGCAGCCTATCGGTCAGATATTCCTGCGACTGCTATTGATGATCGTGGTACCACTCGTTTTCGCTTCGCTCGTGGTTGGCGTGGCAGGCATCGGCGATATTCGCAAGCTTGGCCGCGTTGGCTTGAAGTCTTTTGGTTACTGCCTGGTCATATCAGCAATCTCCGTGGTTATCGGATTGACACTTGCAAATACGATCAAGCCCGGCAAGCGGATAGATCCCGCAACTTCCGCGGCGCTCCAGCAGCGTTACTCGACTGATGCTACGAAAACGGTCGAGGCGGCGAAGAAGTCCGCAGCGGCTGCATCGCCGCTCATGCAAGTGGTTGACACGATTGTGCCTTCCAATCCACTCGCCTCGATTGCCGGCGTGCCATCGAACCCCAGCACCGCCACTTCCGCAGGCACGCCGAACATGCTGCACTTAATGTTTTTCGCTTTGGTGATCGGCATCGCGATAACTCTAATTCCCGTTAAGGTCACCGCGCCGTTGTTGCGCGGACTGGAAGCGCTTTACGAAATTACCGCGAAGATCATCGAGATCATCATGAAGTTTGCGCCTTACGCGGTGGCCTGTTTGCTTTTCAATAACACCGCGCGATTCGGCCTTGACCTTTTGCAGGCGCTGGGATGGTTTGTAATTACAGTGCTGTTGGGATTGTCGCTTCACATGTTTGGGGTGTACTCGCTTTCGATCTATTTTCTTTCCCGCCTGTCGCCTATTGATTTCTTCCGCCGCATCAAGACGGTAATATTGACGGCGTTTTCAACCTCATCATCAAACGCCACACTACCCACCGCTCTAAAAGTTTCAGAAGAAAACCTTGGCGTACCGCAGGAAATTAATAGTTTCGTGCTGACAGTCGGCGCGACCGCAAACCAGAATGGCACGGCATTGTACGAAGGAGTGACCGTGTTGTTTCTCGCACAACTTGCAGGCGTTGATCTCTCGCTTGGCCAACAATTGATGGTTGTTTATCTGGCGATTCTCGGCGGCATTGGCACCGCGGGTGTACCATCGGGTTCTATTCCGTTCATCATTGGAGTGCTGGTGACTATTGGCGTGAATCCCGCCCTGATAGCGATTATTCTGGGGGTGGATCGAATACTCGATATGTGTCGCACCACGCTGAACGTGGTCGGCGATATTACGGCGGCAACTTACGTAGCGCGTTCCGAGGGCTACGAACTGTTGAAGCCGCATGAACCTGCGATTGTGCATGCAGGTGTAGCGATGCCGGAATGAAAACGGTAAAGAGACTGAGTTCGGCTAGTCAACAAGTTTAGAAGCGCTCGGCCATTTACTATTCACCATTTACCATTTACCGCATGAGAATGACCTGGCACCGGGGGGTTCAAAATGGTTTTTCCACTTTACGACGACAACAGCGATCGTACGATCACGCCGATAGTTAATTACGTACTGATCGCCATCAACATCCTGGTCTTCGTGTTCCTGCAGCAACTCGGCAGCAACGACAGGTTCACGTATGCCTTCTCGACTGTGCCGCAGGAGATCATCAGCGGCCGCGATATCAAGACGCCGGATCGCGTGGTGGAACATCCAGTAACAGGCCAGGAGCTGTTGATTCCGGGGCTGCAGCCGACTCCGTTTTCGGTCTACCTAACGTTGATCATTTCCATGTTCATGCATGGCGGCATTGCACACATCGCCGGCAACATGCTTTTTCTCTGGATCTTCGGCGATAACCTGGAAGACCGCCTGGGCCACGTCAGGTATCTGATCTTTTATCTCGTTTGTGGGGTGTTCGCCTCGCTCGCCCATGTAATAACCACGGCGATGTTTGCGAGTCAGCAAGACAGCTTGCTGATACCCAGCCTCGGTGCCTCAGGAGCAATCTCGGGCGTGCTCGGCGGCTACATTTTGCTGCATCCGCGTCGTCGCGTTACCGTAATCCTGTTTCGATTTCTGACCGATGTGCCGGCATACGTTGCAATCGGGATTTGGTTTGCGTTCCAGTTAGTCAGCGGCCTGGGAATGCTTGGTGGCGGATCGCAACAAGGTGGCGTAGCTTACGCCGCTCACATTGGCGGCTTCGTTGCGGGAATTGCTTTGGTTAAGGTATTCGCGATTGGACGACCGGGGACACCGGCGTACCGGTAGCGCTCTCGCGCTGGGAGCGCCGGCATCCTGCCTGCCGTCGCGGTACGCTATTCGCGCCTAACGGCGCTCACTGCAGGCAGGATGCCTGCGCTACGATTTCTCTGTGCGACCTTAGTGTTCTCTGTCTCTTTGTGGTGGAAAACGCCGGGTCACCGCTCACCGCGGAGACACAGAGATCACAAGGGTGGTGGCACAGAGAAATTGGGGAGCAATCATGGCAATTGAGGAGAAACCTCTTCCACCAACCAACCAACAGGGTCTCGATGTGCGTTCGACACCGCGCGATCAGATGAATCTATTCGCGCTGGACACCTTCGCTTACGAGTTTCCCGGTCGCGAGATAAAAATAGATTTTGAGATTACTGAATTTACTGCCATCTGCCCCTTTTCCGACTTCCCGGACTTCGCAACTATTCGCCTCCAATACATCCCCAACGAACGTTGTGTAGAGTTGAAGAGTTTGAAGCTCTACATCAATTCATTTAGGGAGGTGAAGATTTTTCATGAGCACGTTATCAACATCATCCTCGAGGATTTTGTTAAGGCATGCGATCCCTTGAGTGTAGAAATCGAAGGTGACTTCCACGTCCGGGGAAACATCAAGACGATTGTGCGAGCGAGTTACCGTAAGCAGTGAGCGGCGAGCAGTAAGCAGAAACGCCCTGAGCTAACGATGACGGACAAATTGATAATGACTGCCAAGTCAATAAGGTTTTCTGCTTACTGCTCACTGCTTACTGCTTACTTTCAATACCCATGTCTTTCACCACCATCTTCATAATCGCCGGGGTAATCCTCCTGGCCATCTTTTTTGTAATTGCGAGGCTTGCAATTCGCTGGGCGATTAGAGTCGCGCTGTTGGGTGTAATCCTGGCGGCGTTGTTGGGAGTCGCCGGCTTCTGGTGGTGGAGCAACCAGCTGGCCGGGAAGCCTACACAAAACCGCCAACCAGCCACGCCCGGTAGACGATCTGCTAATCGATAGCCGCACAGGACCATGGGGAAAAGCGATATTGACGACGCCGCTGATCCGCCCGACCTGGTACTCGCCGATCCGCGCGGCACCTTAGGCCTCTGGCGCCGGTACCGTCGCCTCCCGCGCAACGTTTTTGCTATCAGCCTGGTTAGCCTGCTCAATGATGCATCGAGCGAAATCGTCTACCCGCTACTACCTGTCTTTCTTTCACTGACGTTAGGCGCTTCTCCAGGAATCGTTGGCTTAATCGAGGGAGCGGCCGAATCAGTCTCGAGCTTGCTTAAGCTTGGTGCCGGTCACTTCAGCGATCGTCGCGGCAAACGGAAGGGCTTCGTAGTTTTCGGATATGTGCTTTCCAGTTTTACCCGGCCGCTACTTGCGTTTGCGGGTAGTTGGACGCAGGTGCTGGGACTACGAATCGCTGATCGTGTCGGCAAAGGCATCCGCAGCGCGCCACGCGATGCCATGATTGCTGACAACGTGCGGGTTGAGGAACGCGGCATCGCCTTCGGTTTTCATCGGGCGATGGACCACACCGGCGCGGTAATCGGCCCCTTGATCGGCTACCTCGTCCTGTTTTATTTCGCTACTAACGAATCGGCGCCCAGCGCCCTCGACTTCAGAAACATTTTTCTAGTGGCATCGATTCCCGCGTTGGCAGCCGTACTTGTTGCGGCTTTGTTTGTGCGAGAGTCTGTTAAAACGGTTAGTGAAGATCAGGCAGGAACAGCACCGCCGCTGCGATTTTCCCTGCGGGGTTTTGATAACAACTTCAAACGTTTTCTCTTTATCCTCGCCCTCTTTACGTTGTCAAACTCTTCGGATTTTTTTCTTATTCTGCGCGCACAAACTACCGGTGTTTCCGCGCCCAACACGCTGTTGCTTTGGGCGGCATTTCACATCATCAAGGTGTTGAGCTCGATCTTCGGTGGCGATCTTTCTGATCGCCTCGGGCGGCGCCGGTTGATCATTTCGGGTTGGATTCTTTACGCGGCGGTCTATGCCGGCTTTGCATTTGTTTCCAATGAAGTCTCCGTATGGGTGCTGTTCATGATCTATGGAATCTATTTCGGACTTTCCGAAGGCGCCGAGAAGGCATTGGTGGCCGATCTGGTCAAACGCGAACAGCGCGGCACGGCTTATGGTTTGTACAATCTGGCCTTTGG
>DASZDU010000471.1:0-7029 GCA_035941655.1 Pyrinomonadaceae bacterium
GATCATATTCTTCACATAGTCGGCGTGGCCGGGACAGTCGACGTGCGCGTAGTGCCGGTTCTTGGTCTCATACTCCACGTGCGCCGTGGCGATCGTGATACCTCGGGCCTTCTCTTCCGGCGCCTTGTCAATCTGATCGAAAGCGATGAACTGCACCTTCGGATTGTTCTTCCCCAGCACCTTCGTGATGGCCGCCGTCAAGGTCGTCTTCCCGTGATCCACGTGCCCAATTGTCCCGATGTTCACGTGCGGCTTGCTTCTATCGAATTTTTCCTTTGACATATTTCTGTTCGCTCCTTATTTAAGCGACTTGGCGAGACGTCTCGCCTCGTTACTTGCTCGCAACGCCCTGAACTTTTGCGATCACTTCTTCGGCGACGTTCTTTGGCGCTTGCTCGTAGCGCTCAAAGTGCATGGTCGATGTTGCGCGTCCCTGAGTTGCAGATCGCAGATCAGTTGTATAACCAAACATTTCCGACAGCGGCACGAATGAAGTGATCACCTGCGCGCCACCGGGTCTTGGTTCTGTTTTTTCGATGTGCCCGCGCCTACGCATCAGATCGCCGTTAACCGCGCCCATGTAGTCGTCCGGCGTTACCACTTCAATGCGCATGATGGGCTCAAGCAACACCGGCTTGGCCTTGCGCAGCGCGTCCTGAAATGCCAGCGAGCCGGCAATGTGGAACGAGCGTTCGTCGGAATCGACCTCGTGGTAATTTCCATCAAGCAAACGCACCCTGATATCCACCAGCTCATAACCCGCCAGGAAACCGCGCTCCATTGCGTCCTTAATTCCCTGCTCGACCGGCTTGATGTATTCCTTGGGAATAGCACCGCCAGTGATCTTGTTCTCGAATACAAAACCCTCGCCGGGTGCCGGCTCGATCTCAAGCTCAACGTGTCCAAACTGGCCGCGACCGCCGGTTTGTTTCTTGTAAATCTCTTTGCCCGGCGCGGCTTGAGTAATCGTCTCGCGGTAAGCGACCTGCGGTTTGCCCACATTTGCTTCCACGCCAAACTCGCGCTTCATGCGGTCGACAATAATCTCCAGATGCAGTTCGCCCATACCGGCGATGATCGTCTGGTTAGTTTCCGGATCGGTCGACACGTTGAAGGAAGGATCTTCCTGGGCCAGCCGATTTAAAGCCACCCCAAGCTTGTCCTGATCCTGACGAGTTTTGGGCTCGACGGCCACGCGGATCACCGGTGCGGGAAACTCCATTCGCTCCAGAATGATCGGCTTGTTGTCGTCGCAGACCGTGTCGCCGGTCGTAACCTGCTTCATGCCCCCAATGGCAATAATCTCGCCCGCGCTCGCATCTTCGATGTCTTCGCGCTTATTAGCGTGCATGCGCATCAGGCGACCAACGCGCTCTCTTGTTTCTTTGAGCGGATTGTAAGCGTAGGAACCTGCCTTGATCGTGCCGCTATAAATACGAACGAAAGACAGTTGGCCCAGATGCTTATCAGCCATGATCTTGAAGACCAAACCAGAAAAAGGAGCACTCGCATCAGGTGGGCGCGCTTCCACGTCTCCGGTCTTGGGGTTCACGCCCTCAACCGGCGGAATGTCGAGCGGAGACGGCAGATAGTCAACTACTGCATCCAGCAGCGTCTGCACGCCTTTGTTTTTGAAAGCAGAACCCGTCACCACGGGCACCAGCTTCAACTCGAGGGTCCCTTTACGAAGCGCTTTCCGAATTTCTTCTTCGGAGATTTGTTCGCCTTCGATGTACTTGTGCATCAAGCCGTCGTCAACAGAGGCAACTGCCTCCACCAGCTTTTCGCGGGCGGCAGCGGCCGCATCCTTTAGATCGTCCGGAATTTCCGTGGTCTCATATTCCGACCCTTTGCTTTCGTCCTTCCAGAGCAGGGCTTTCATCGAGATCAGGTCGACCACGCCTTTGAGTTGATCTTCAAGGCCGATGGGAATTTGAATGGCAACGGGGTTCGCACCAAGGCGAGTGATGATTGACTCAAACGAGCGATCAAACGACGCGCCGGCGCGATCGAGTTTGTTTATGAAGCAGATTCGCGGCACGCCGTACTTGTCGGCCTGACGCCACACTGTTTCCGATTGCGGCTCAACACCCGCCACGCCGTCAAACACTGCGACGGCGCCGTCGAGCACGCGTAAGGAACGCTCAACTTCCATTGTGAAGTCGACGTGTCCGGGCGTGTCGATGATATTGATGCGATGATCGACGCGGTTTCGCTCCCAGTAACAGGTTGTGGCAGCGCTGGTAATGGTGATACCGCGCTCCTGCTCCTGCTCCATCCAGTCCATCGTCGCCGTACCCTCGTGCACCTCGCCAATTTTGTGCGTGATGCCCGTGTAATAAAGGATACGTTCAGTCGTGGTGGTCTTACCGGCATCGATGTGGGCCATGATGCCGATATTCCGCGTAAGATTTAGATCCTGCTTAGCCATAAAAACGGTGAATAGGAAAGAGAGTGAAAAGTGAAAAGTTTAGAGCGTTTGGCTTTGTGCCTGCTATTTACTATTTACCATTCACTTTTTACTGCTCTTAAAACTTGTAATGCGCAAAAGCTTTGTTGGCATCCGCCATGCGATGCGTGTCTTCCTTTTTCTTGACTGAATTGCCCCGGTTGTTCGCCGCGTCGAGGATTTCGCCGGCCAGCCGGTCAGTCATCGTCTTTTCGCCGCGACCGCGCGCATAGGAAACAATCCAACGAATCGCCAGCGCGCCGCGCCGTTCCTGGTGCACCTCGATCGGCACCTGGTAAGTCGAACCACCCACGCGTCGCGATTTCACTTCGACAGTAGGCCTCACATTCTCAATGGCATTCTTAAAAATCTTGAGCGGCTCTTGTCCGGTCTTCTCCGCAATTTGCTTCATCGCGCTGTAGAAGATGCTTTCGGCCGACGACTTTTTTCCGCCCCACATGATTCCGTTAATGAACTTCGTCACTAAAGGGTTGTTGTAGACCGGATCAGGAAGTACTTCTCGTCTCTCTGCAACTCTTCGTCTTGGCATAATCCCTCAAATTTCGAATTGCGAATTTCGAATTGCGAATCTAAAGCGCTACCGATTCCGAAATCCGCATTCCGAAATCCGAAATTCTTATTTACCTGCCGCCTTGGGACGCTTCGCACCATATTTAGAGCGGCCCTGTTTGCGATCTGAAACCCCAACCGAGTCGAGCGTGCCGCGAATAACGTGGTAACGCACGCCCGGTAAATCCTTAACGCGGCCGCCACGGATCAACACGATCGAGTGTTCCTGTAAATTGTGACCAACGCCGGGAATATAGGTCGTAACCTCGATGCCGTTTGTCAGACGAACACGCGCCACCTTGCGCAAAGCCGAATTCGGTTTCTTGGGTGTTTGCGTGTAAACGCGCGTGCACACGCCACGCTTCTGCGGCGAGCTCTGCAGCGCGGGACTGGCGGTCTTGTACTTGACTGCCTGCCGGCCTTTGCGAACAAGTTGATTAATCGTCGGCACGTTTTCTTTCCTTCGTCACCCGGTCGCCGAATATCCAAGCGGATCCGGACTTGGTGGCTTGCGCAAAGCGCAAAAAGGCGTTACCTGCCTCTTTCCGGAACTTGCGGCTTCGGCCACTCGGGGATGCCTCGCGGTATCCCGCTTCGTCCGGCAGTCAGCGCAGGCGAGCTGCCCTGTTAAACTATTTCTGTTAGGGATGTTCTGCTGGCCAGTTAAGGCAGGTATGGATTGTGGCTTCCCATGAGCCGACTTTTCTGTGGCGTCGCATTTGAGACGAGAATCCCGATTCATCGGGATTTCACCGCGTGTCTGCGCTGGGTTCCGGCAAATACCGAAGGCAATGCCGAGCGACAGAGCAACTTACGCCACAATATTTGTCAATCCGACCGGAATATCTCCCGAACGGTGCAACGCCTCCACACCGACAGAACCAACCGAGCGTTGCATTGTCTACTTCAGACTGTCTGTCCGAAACGAGAGACTATAAAGGGTCAATGAATTGACTGTCAAGCGCAGTGGCGGAGGTGCGGCGACGCTGCCCCGAATGCCTGCACATCGTCACGTTTTGCACCGAGGCTTAACATCGCCGAAAACAATCACAAAGCTACTTTCAAGAGATGCCAAATTCCCCAGCCGATTCCGCCCAGCACTAAGAGGAGCAGAACCACGATTGCAAACACCACCAACTTGAATTTCTTGTAACGATTTTTATCCGGCGGCGCCAGCGAGCCCTGCGGGAAATATGGTGGCGGCGTGTATGTTGCCATGGGATTGTTCCTGCTTTCCTCTAAACGACAAACTTATTTTCCACTTGGTATTGCAAAACGCTATTGCTCCCCGACCGGCTTCCGCTTAGCTTTCGGTTTTGAATTCGAATTCGAGTTTGATTTGGAAGAACCTGCTGAACTATTCGACTGAGAAGAGTTGCCATTGGCGTTCTTCAGCTCTTCTTCTTTCTGCTGTTTCTTGAACAGGTCTTCCTGATGCTTCTTCCCGGCCCTTATTCGTTTTGCTCCTTCGCGGGCTTCTTCCAGTCCATCTTCAGCACGATAGTTTTCAGGATCGATCTCCAGCGACTTGCCAAACGCGGCAACGGCTTCGTCGTATTGAGCCAGCTTGGTCAGCGCTGTCCCAAGGTCATAGAAGATATCAGCATCGTCCTCCTTTAATCGTGTCGCCTGCCGATATTCCCTGACTGCTTCCGTGTAGAGATGCAATCCTGCGTAAGCCTGACCCATATTGTAGTGGGCCTCCGCATCTTTGTCGTTGTCGTCAACATGCTTTTTGTAGACAGCGATGGCCTTCTTGTAGGCGTTCTCGGCTTCCTGTTCCTGGCCCAACGCGTCATACGCTAAACCCAGTCTGAAGTGCGCCTCTGCCAACTCCGGATCCAGCTTAATTGACTGTTGAAATGTTTCGACCGCTTTTTCATCCTGGTCTGTGCGATAGAATTCCTTACCCTCCTCAAGAAGAGCGCGTGCCTGAGTTCGATTTTCTTCTGCGGTGTGTACGCCCTGCGCAACGGCATCAGCATTGACGTTAACCGGCTTCTTGCGCTTGCAAGCACCTTGACCAAACGCAAGGGAAAAGATCACGACGAGGAGAACCAATAACGGCGGTTTCATTAAGATTCCAATCCAAATGCCAGCATCGTTTTTGGGAGCGACATTGATCTACTTGAATTCTCAGAGTGAGTCAAACACGGCTGTCCCGTGCCCAAAATCAAAAGCTGCGCGCTCGCAAACATTTGCCATGTTGGGCACAGCGTAAGGAAAAACGGTTAAAAATCGACGGCGCGAAGCCCGGCAGTTTTGGAAATCAATCGCCATTCCCCTTATTTTCCTATCAACTGCTACTTCTCGACTGAGACCGTCGGTCCTGGATTTTGGACTGCGCGGACTCGAAAGAACGTAACAACCTAAAAGGAGTGGAAATGTTAAGAAACGAGCGCCGCCTGATTCGCCTGTTCCTGCCAATTGCCCTGGTAGGATTTTTCGCCTTCGCCACTGCTGCTTCCGCCCAAAAAGTGAGGGTTGAGACGCGCGAGTTTACAGTTCCAAACCTAAGCCTACTGGCTGAACCCCGTGTAATCACGGTATGTGAGGGCTCGGGCCCTTCGATTGTTCAGTTAAACGCGCGCGCTACTTCCAACTATCCGATCAGCTACCGCTGGACCAGCAACGTGGGCCGAATTGAAGGCAACGGCGCGAACGTGGCCTGGGATCTTTCCGGTGTTCAGCCCGGGTCTTACAAAGCTTACGTTGATATTGATACCGGCAGCGAAGACGAGTCGTGTCAGGCGTTCGCATCCACAGTCGTCCTGGTAAAGCGATGCCCGCCACCGCCTCCCGTGTGTCCAAACGTCGCTATCGAATGTCCTGATCGCGTCGTGGTAGGCGAACCCCTGACATTCAGATCAACTGTTACGGGCGGCACTCCCGGCGTGCGACAAATTTACAATTGGAAGGTGTCGGCCGGAAGCATCATCGATGGCCAGGGCAGTGACACAATCCACATAGACACTACCGGCCTTGATGGACAATCGTTGACAGCAACGCTCTCAATGGGCGGATATGACCTCGATTGTACAGCCACCTGCACCGTACAGTTTCCAGTAAGGTTGGTATGTAGAAAGTTTGACGAGTTTCCCGCTATTGCCTACAACGATGAAAAGGCGCGACTGGATAACTACACCATCGAATTACAAAATGATCCAACCGCCACTGCTTATGTAATCGTTTACCCGGGACAGCGCGGGCGGGCTGGCGAAGTGCAACGACACACAACGCGCATCGTGGACTACCTGGTGAATTCGAGAGGCATCAATGCCCAGCGGATTGTGACGTTGGTAGGACCACCACGCGGCGATCTCCTGGTTGAACTGTGGCTCTGCCCACAGGGCGCAAAGCCTCCTTCTAACCCATAATCCTGTTCTGATTCTCGAACAATCAAACCGGCGGCCCGCGATAAGCGACCGCCGGTTTTGCTGTTATACTCCCACTCGCCTGTAGGACAGCTAGGAAAGTCTGTCCTGCAAATCATCCCCTGCCGATTTAGACCAGTGTTGCTTTCCCCGTAAAGAAAACTAAATATAGGGAACTCGAATGAGCGAACCACTGTTTGATGTGATCATCGTCGGCGCTGGTCCAGCCGGGCTGAGCGCTGCACTTATTCTCGGTCGCTGCCGGCGTCGCGTGTTGGTGTGCGATTCCGGAAAGCCACGCAATGCAGCGTCTCACGGTCTTCACGGGTATCTAACCCGCGACGGCATCGAGCCGGCTGAATTTCTGCACATCGCACGTGACCAGCTGCGACAGTATGAAACGGTTGAATTGCGACACGCCGAAGTGATCGAGGCGCGGCGCCAGAAAGACACGTTTGAGATAACGCTCGACGACGGCACCCGACTGACTTCGCGCAGACTGTTGCTGGCCACGGGTGTTGTGGATGAACTTCCGCAGCTTGAAGGGCTGCCGGCATTTTACGGAACCAGTGTATTTCATTGTCCCTATTGCGACGGCTGGGAAATGTGCGACCAGCCGCTGGCGGTCTATGGACA
>DASZDU010000472.1:0-13172 GCA_035941655.1 Pyrinomonadaceae bacterium
CAGATGTAGCCGGCAAGGTCGGGTTAGCCGATCTCAATCAAGCTGACACGGGCGTCTCGATGGGTGCCGTCTGGGGCGATTACGACAACGACAGCTATGAAGATCTGTTTCTTTACAAATGGGGCCGCCCCGAGTTGTTCCATAACGACGGTGGTAAGCATTTCACGCGGGCAACTGAAGCAGCCGCGCTGCCGGCGTGGGTTAATGCGAACACCGCGATCTGGTTTGATTATGATGGTGATGGTCTGCTGGACCTATTCATCGGCGGTTACTATTCCGAAGACATCAATCTATGGAATTTAAAGACGACTCGCATGATGCCCGAGAGTTTCGAGTATGCGAAGAACGGCGGACGCAAGTATCTCTACCACAACCTCGGCAACGGACAGTTTGAAGAGGTCAGCGCGAAACTGGGAATCAATAGCCGGCGTTGGGCGCTTGCTGCTGCTGCGGCCGATCTCCGAGGCAGCGGCCATCAGGATTTGTTCGTGGCGAACGATTATGGTGTTTCTGAATTGTACTTCAACGACGGCAAAGCCTTCCGGGAGGTGGGCCAGCAAACCGGCGTCGGTTTCGCTCCGAAGAGCGGCATGACCGCGGCGTTTGGTGACGTTCTCAATCAAGGCAGTTATGCCGTTTATGTATCGAACATTTCTGAGGACGGTGTGCTCATCCAGGGCAATAATCTCTGGGTGCCACAGGAAGGCACGTCGGGAGATGGATTACGCTACGAAAATCTGGCGCGGGCGTTAGGGGTCGAAATGGGCGGCTGGAGCTGGGGAATGCAGTTCGGCGATCTCAATAACGACGGTACGCTGGACATTTATCTAACCAATGGTTACGTCTCAGCCGATCGCAGCAAGAGCTACTGGTACGACTTTTCCAAAGTTGCCGGAGGTAATAGCAGCATCATCGGCGATGCTGCGAACTGGCCGGCGATGGAAGGGCGCAGTTTGTCGGGTTATCAGCAGAAGCGCGTTTGGCTAAACGATGGCGCGGGGAAATTCAACGACGTGGCGCAGGCAGTCGGCGCCACCGATACCTACGATGGACGCTCGGTCGCTTTCGCGGATCTCTGGAATCGTGGCGTGCTCGATGTCGTGGTTACAAATCAACGCGGACCTTTGCTGATCTATAAGAATACGGTCGCACCTGAGAACAAGTGGATCGACTTTGAATTGGAAGGCACCGCGAGTAACCGCAGCGCGCTGGGCGCCGAGGTCAAGGTTTTCTGGAACGGCCGGCAGCAGGTGCAAACCGTTTCCGGCGGTAGTGGTTTCTGCGCCGAGAATCAGAGGCGGTTGCACTTTGGGTTGGGGCAGAATCCACAAATCGAGAAAGCCGTGGTGCGCTGGCCCTCTGGCAGAATACAAACGATTGAGAATCCAGTGATCGGTCAACTCAACAAGATCAAGGAGCCTGCATGAGCCAGTCTCCTGTTGACTCCGCTATCGCTCCAGCGATCGAGGTGGGTAAACCACGAAGGTTCCGCTTCGACAATCGTTACGTCGCGCCTCTTTTTATCACTTGCATCCTGTTGGCCGGCCATCTTTCCTACGGCATCCTGGAAAGCTACGAAAAGACCGCGTTGGCGATCGCAGCGGCTCTCATCACCGAGCTAGTTCTCGGCCGCATCTTTTTTGGCAAGTGGCTGAATCTCGCGAGTGCTTACATCACGGGCATCAGCGTGGGAATCCTGGTCCGTTCGCCGGCTTACTGGCCTTACGCCCTCTGCAGCGTAATTTCGATAATGTCGAAGTACGTACTGCGAGTGAAAGGGCGCCACATTTGGAATCCTTCCAACTTTGGCATCGCAGTGCTGCTGTTTTTGGCTCCGGAGACAATGGCAGTTCTCAGCATCCAGTGGGGGAACAACTACTGGTCGCTGCTGGTTATCTGGATTCTCGGCTCGATCATCATTTGGCGCGCGCGCCGGTTTCACATTAGCGCCACCTATGTGGTGTCGTTCTTCTTGTTTGCGTTTTTGCGCAGCTGGATTACTGGTCATCCGTGGCAAGCAGAGGTGGCGCCCATCACCGGTCCGATGTACCAACTGTTCGTCTTTTTCATGATTACCGATCCGAAGACGACTGTCCGATCGCGCTTAGGCCAGTGCGTGGTGGCGTTCTGTGTAGCCCTGGCGGAGTTTTTTCTCAGACTCGACCAGGTTGTCTACGCTCCAATTTTCGCACTGTTCTTTGTTGGCCCGGCAGCGAACCTGATCGAAATCTGGCTGGACTCGCGGAAGGCAGTTGCAGGCTCCAGCGGAGGCTAATTTGGAGTGCGCTGACCTGTCAGCGCTTTCGGCCGGTCGCGACCTGTCGCGAACATGGTTTGGTTGAATCCAACGAAAGATTGCGGCGCCAGGTCGCCGCAGACCAAAGCGCTGACAGGTCAGCGCACTCCAAAATTTGTGTACGCCTTCAAGAGTTAGTGCCGCTCCTGTTTTAAAAGTCTAATGGAGAAATCTCAAAATTGATGCGACATCGCCTAATCATCTGTTACTCGCTATTCGTTTCCTTGCTTTTGTTCTCAGCGTGCAAACAGACGCCAACCACGCCCGGCGTTGCTCCGGCCGAAGTTGCAAACCAGACGCCTTCGCCATCTGCGAGCCCGACACCACCACGTCCTTCGGGTCCGATCGAATTTACAGATGTTTCAGCGGCAGCCGGCATACACTTCAAACATAACAGCGGCGCCTTTGGAAAAAAGTATTTGCCTGAAACACTCGGCAACGGTTGCGCCTTTCTTGATTTCGATAACGACGGCTGGCAGGACATTTTGATCGTCAATTCGACAGCCTGGCCCGAACGCAAAACACCCCGGACTTTTCTTGCGCTCTATCACAATAACCAGGATGGCACGTTCACTGATGTCACACGTCAGGCAGGACTAGCGGTGGAGATGTATGGAATTGGAGTGGCGGCGGGCGACTACGATAACGACGGGAATGAAGATATTTATGTTACCTGCGTTGGTCCCAATCACCTTTTCCGCAATATGGGAAGCGGCAAATTCGCTGACGTGACGGCAAAAGCCGGCGTCGGCGATCCCGGATTCTCTACCAGCGCCGTCTGGTTCGACTATGACAACGACGGCAGGCTGGATCTGTTTGTAGCAAACTACGTCGATTGGTCTGTTGAAACTGATCAGCTGTGCTCGCTCGACGGGAAAAATAAATCGTATTGCACTCCGCAGTCTTATAAGGGACAGAGTCCCACGCTTTATCACAACAGAGGAAATGGAACTTTTGAAAACGCCACACAGCGTGCGGGACTGAGCGATCCCACCTGCAAATCGCTCGGTGTCGCTCTACTCGACTACAACGGCGATGGTTGGTTGGATCTGTTTGTCGCCAATGACACAGAGCCAAACAGGCTCTACAAAAACAACGCGAACGGGACCTTCACGGATGAGGCCGTCACCGCAGGCGTGGCCTTTAGCGAAGCCGGCACAGCGCGCGCCGGCATGGGCGTCGACGCCGGCGATTATGACGGCTCCGGACGACAGGGAATTGTTGTCGGGAATTTCACCAACGAAAGCATGGCGCTCTACTCCAACGATGGTGCCGGCCTCTTTACTGATGAAGCACCCAAATCAGGAATCGGAAAAATGTCGGCACAGTCGTTGACGTTCGCGGTCTTTTTCTTTGATTACGATTTGGATGGTTTGCTTGATGTGTTTGCAGCGAACGGGCACGTTTCCGACGACATCAGCGTGGTCCAGCCCAACGTCAAGTATGCACAGGCGCCCCATCTCTTTCACAACAAGGGCAAGAAGAAATTCGAAGAGATGACCGGCAAGCTGGGCCGAGCTTTGCAGCGAGCTATCGTCGGCCGCGGCGCGGCCTATGGCGACTTCGATAATGATGGCGACCTTGATCTATTGATCACTTCCAACAACGGACCAGCGCGGCTGCTGCGAAACGAGAATGCGAATCAGAATGATCTGCTGCGCGTTAAGACTGTGGGCACCAGGGCTAATCGAGATGGGATTGGCGCCAAACTGACGTTGAAAACCGTTAAAGGCAAACTTTTTCAAATGGTCAAAACGGGATCGAGCTATTGTTCTCAGAGCGAGTTACCGATCGTGTTTGGTTTGGGCGCTCCCGAGGAGGGCAGAGTGTTGACTTTGGAAATCTCCTGGCCCGGAGGCGCAAAAGATACGATTAATGATCTGAAGCCAAACCAGTCGCTTACTGTTCAGGAAGGGAAAGGAATTCTGGCGACAACGCCGATAGTTTTTGCGAAACCCGCTGCCACGCCTACTCCCTCGCCGCAGGCTTCTCCGCATCAGTAAGAGCGTTGGCAAGCCCGCCTTCCTGACCATGAGCTGACTTCACTTGGCTGCTAATCCTTGGTGGAAGGGCTTTCATTCAGGATCACTTGCTCAATACAGATAGCCTCTCAGGTTAGGAAGGCGGGCTTGCCCCCGCTGATTTTCGAAACAGCACGTAGTAAACGGGCAAACCCAGGGCCACCACTGCGACGCCCATGATTGCTTGTTTCGGATTATTCCCGCCTAAAAGAAAAAGCAATACAGCAATCAACAACAGGAACACGATGGGAGTAGCTGGATAGCCCGGCGTTCGATACACGATTCCCTCAGGATTTTTGCGTCGCAGCACAAACAGCGCGGCCACAGTCAGCGCGATAAAGATCACGACGACGAAGATGAAATAGGAAATGATGGTGTTGAATGTACCTACCAGCACCAGCAGCGACGCCAGTAACGCCTGGATGATGATCGCGCGCGCGGGTGTGTCGTAGCGAGGATGAATCGCGGCGGCGCCGGGAATGAATAATCCGTCGCGGGCCATAGCAAAGTAAACGCGCGGCGCCGACATAACCACAGCAGCGAGGCTTCCCATGACGGCCACGATGACAATGGCCGACAATACCCGGCCGCCGAGTCGGCCGAACAGCACCTCGCCTGCCTGTGCGGCAAACGTCTCTCCTGAAGTGACTTGCTCCAGCGGCACGAGATAGATGAAAGTTGCGCTGGTAATGATGTAAACGACGGTGAGAATCGTGACGCCGTAGATGAGTGCTCGTGGCAAAGTGCGTTGCGGATGGCGCACCTCGCCGGCTACCTTACTCAAATCCCACCAACCGCCAAAGGAAAAAAAGGCGCCCACGATGCCGCCGGCCAACGCACCCAACAAGGCTTCCGATCCCGGTCGTTGGGCCACGAACGGCGTGAAGTTAGACCAATGTCCAGCCTGTAACCCAAAACCCCAGATGATCAAGAAGCCCAATAACCCCAGCTTCAGCATTGTCAGCCAGCGGATTAGCGCTCCTCCCAGTTTGACTCCGCGAATGTTAACCAGAGCTACGCAGAGAATTGCACCGATCGCAACGGCTTTCAGGCCGGTTGTTGAGAGATTGAAGATGTAGCCAACATAACTGGCCAGTCCTACTGCTAGCGCGGCGGTGAGGCCCGGATCCATTACGAGTAGCGCCATCCATCCATACAGGAAAGCGATTGGTCGGCCAAATCCCTCGCGAAGATAAACGTAGCCACCGCCAGCCTCGGGGAATCTGGCCGCCAACTCGCCGTAGCAGAGAGCTCCACACAACGCCATTCCGCCCATGAGCAGCCAGACAATCAGCAGCCACAGCGGCGATCCCAGCGACTTTGCCATACCCGCGGGAGTGAGAAAGATCCCGACGGCAATGACTTCGCCGACAATCAGAGCCGTGGCCGTACGCAGACCAATTTGCCGCTTTAGTTCGCCAGAGGTGCTCACAAAAAGTCTTTACCTGGAGCGACTGGTTCGATTTTGGAGTGCGCTGACCTGTCAGCGCTTTGGTCGGCCGCGACTTGTCGCGGCCAGCGTTCAGTTGAGTCTAGTGAAAGAACGCGGCGCCAGGCCGCCTTGGAACCAAGCGCTGACAGGTCAGCGCACTCCAAAGTCGAAAAGCTAGAAGGTAACTCGCGCGGCGAATTGAAATGCTCGCGGACCGCCCGAGCCAAATACTCCGCCGGCGGTCGTTATTGGCCGGCCGAAGTCAGCCGAGCCAAGCACATTTCCGAATCCGGAATAGTTGGATTTCGAAAAGCCGAGCACGTTTGTGACGTTGAAGAGATTGAATACCTCGGCAATCGGTTCGATGCGCACGTGTTCTCCGAGGTTGAAACGTTTTGAGATTCTCAAGTCGAGAGACGAGAAACGATCACCCAAACGCACATCGTCCGGGACCAGTGGCAAAAGCACGCGCGGAGCAAAACCGGTGCCGGGAATAGCGTTGGGGCAGAGCGAACCCCCGGCAGCGTTGATTTGCTGTATCGCTGCGTTCAGCTGCGCGCCCGTATGAAACTGTCGTGCACCCGCATTTCGCTGCAGTTCACAAACGCGAGAGCTGCCATCGGGTAACAGAATATCTACCGGCACTGCCGAGGCAAGCGTGAAGACCGGAGCGAGACGGAAGCCAGCCGGCAACTCCCAAACGCCGGAGAACGTAAAGCGATGCCGTTGATCGTTGGGCGTCGGCCCGTAATCCCGCTGAAGATTGCTTGTGTCTATTGGCCCATTGGAGAAGGGAATCTGATCGTCGTTAGCGTAGTTGAAGGCTTTGGAGAGTGTGTAAGAGGCCCGGAATTGGTATTGATGCGAAAAGCGCTTCTCAAGACTCAGAAGCAAGCCGTCGTATTTTGTCTTAACGCTCGACTCAAGATTTGTCACCGAGTCCGGGCCGCCCACGATCGGGTTGATGACACTACCAATGGTGCGGCCGATGATGAAATGCGTGCCGAAGTTATGCAGATAGTCGGCACGCACAACATAGTTACCGCCAAACTCGCGCTGAATGCCGAGGTTCATCTGTTGCACCATCGGATTCTGCATGGTGTTGTCGATGATGTTGATACCGGCAGCGCCTGCGCCGGTAAGGGGAAAGCCAATAAATGGATTGGCTAACGTTGGCGCTCCCGGAGGAAACTGACCCATCACCGGATCGAAGGGGTTTCCCTGGATATACAAAAGGGGACCAGCGTGCACCTCAATCGGCAGTGCGCGCCCATCCAGCCCGCGCTCCAGCGATTGAATCTCAAGCGTGATGCGATCGTAGTAAATTCCATAGCCGCCGTGAATGCTGGTGCGTCTGTCGCTGGTCGAGTAATTAAACCCGAGACGTGGACCAAAGTTGTTAGTGTCTCTTCCGCGCTTGCCGTGCAGGAACGGCAGAATGATCGGATTGAGCTGATTGGTGCGGCTGATGTTTTTGACATCAGTATCAAGTTCGTATCTGAGACCGACATTCAGAGTAAGTTGCGGATGTACATGCCAGTCGTCCTGCACGAAGCCTGCAAAGTAAGTGCTATCGGCATTGGGAATAAGTAACGATTCAGTGGGCTTGCCGCTGCGTATAGTGACTGCGAAGAGCAAGTCGTTGTCATCCACCCTGCCGTCGCCATTGCGATCAAAGTCCGGAAAGTCTTCGATCATTTCGATGCGCCCCTGCTGAAACACACGCAGATCGAAATCCGCATCGACGCGCTGAATCTCACCGCCAAGGTTCAAGGTATGATTGCCTCGGACGATAGAGATTGTGTCGCCAAACTGGAGACGGCGTTGTTTGGTACTTTGCGGCACGCGAAACGACGCGCCGTCCTGGATGCTGGGAAAGGTTAGCTGCGGCCCGGGAGTGACGGGTTCGATGTCGTTAAAGAACGTGCTGAAGCTAAAGTTAAAACTATTCACTATGTGAGGATTCAAAACGCGAGTGTAGTTTGCGAGCAGGGAATGCGTGTTGTTAATGCTCCCCTGGCGCTGAGAAGCAGAGCCGATGGCGCGATCCAGAGTGCTGGGCGCGACGTCATCTTCGCGTTGCAGCGAATAGCGAAAGAACAAGTGATCCTGATCGCTCGCTTGCCAGTCGATCCTCTCTGTGCTCAGTAGGTCGTTAAGAGGTGCCGCAGCAAAGGTCCGTTTGATTGTCCGAGTCGCGAGATCTCTTAAACCCACCAGTGCGGCACCGTCCTGATTGCGATACTCGATGGAGCCAAAGAACCAGGCCCGATCTTTCTGAATCGGACCGCCCAGCGTGAAAGCATATTGTTGCCGGTCGAAGGGCGGCGTCTGGCCCAGGCCGCGGTCGAAGGTGGCTGGAAGACCCTGCAGCGCTTTGTTACGAAAGTAGAACGAGCCAGAGCCGTGATATTCGTTTGACCCTGATTTGGTAACGATATTAATCACTGACGAACCGGATCGGCCCAACTGCGCTGAGAAGCGGTTGGTAGCAATCTGAAATTCCTGCACTGCTTCCTGCGAAATATTCTGTACTTGTCCACCCACGACGTCGTCATTATCGTCGGCGCCATCGACCGTAATATTGCCGCCCCGGCCGAGTTGCCCCGCTGAAGAAATCACTACCGTGTTGCTCTTCGTGGGATCGAAATTGGGCGCTGGAGAATTGCCGGGAACGAGTAATGCCAGTTCAAGAAAATTTCGGCCATTCAGCGGCAGACTTTCAATCTCGAAATCGCGTATGACGCCGTCAACCACTGCGGTGCTCGTATTTACAAGGTCATAATTGAGTCTGTCATCCAGAGTCACGGTTTCCTGCACTGTCACTGCCAGCGGCACTTCAAGATTGAATGTCTGTCCGACCTGGAGGTTGATACTGGGAATTACGTTTTCAGCAAATCCTTTGGCCTGGACCTTCATTTCATAGCTGCCGGCAGGAAGATTGGTTATCGCAAAGAATCCATCGCCATTGCTGGTAGTGTTACGGCTAATCCCCGTCGCCTTTTGCGTCACAATCACCTGGGCGCCTGTCACCAGGGCAGCATTTGAGTCTTTGACCACACCGCTAACGGTCGCTGTCGCACTCTGCTGCGCCGAAGCGTCAAGACTGAACGCGCTCATGATTGCGATAAGGGCTGAAAACAGAAAAATCCTTTTGCAGATAATCATAAGTTCTCCATGAACTCTCGAGTGCGGTCGGGCAATTTAGGATCTTGGGAATGTCGAACGTGTGGAATGGTAAGAACGCTCATTTCATCAAGCGAGTGGACCGTACCAACCAGGCCTTCAGTATTTGCTCGTCTTCTAAGGTGAGCCCAGCCCCGAGCTCAATTATGTGATGCAGTGGTCCATCGATTGTGCAACAAACGAGGTAGGAATACTGGGACCCCTGAATCAACTAACCCGGGACTGGGAATCTGATGACTAACGCGGCGCAGATTAACAGCGAGCGGCAGTTGTGTCATGACCCAGAAGGTGGGGGGCGGGATCAACCTTTAGTTGGAGAGAATTTTGGAGTGCGCTGACCTGTCAGCGCTTTGGTCGGTCGCGACTTGTCGCGGCCAGGATTCGCTTGGATCTAGTGAAAGAATACGGCGCCAGGCCGCCTTAGAACCAAAGCGCTGACAGGTCAGCGCACTCCAAAGGCCGGATTACCGCAGGTGCACCAGTCCGCGTTGTAAAGCAGTGGTAGCGGCCTGGGTTCGGTCGGTGACGCCGAGCTTGCTGAGAATGTTATTGATGTGACTCTTCACGGTTGCTTCGCTGATGTTCAAGCTGGCGCCTATTTCCTTATTGCTTTGCCCTCGCACGATTAGTTCAAGTACTTCCATTTCTCGGCCGGTTAAATCAGAACCGGCCATTCGCTCGACAAGCCTTTCGGCAATAGCGGCGGGAATGTGCCGCGATCCGCCGTGAACGTTTCTGATTGCTGTCTCGAGTTCCTCGAAGAACACGTCTTTCAACAAATAGCCTTTGGCTCCGGCTTGCAACGAGCGGTAGATGTCTTCATCACCATCGTAGGTGGTAAGGACGATCAAACGCGCATCCGGGAATTCGCGCCGGATAGCAGTAATGGCTTCGACTCCGCCGAGTACCGGCATACGTAAATCGATGAGCGTCACACTGGGCTTGTGTTGGCGATACAGATCAATAGCCTGCTGTCCATTAATTCCCTCCGCAACGACCTCCATGTCAGGCACGGTATTAATTAAGGCAACAAAACCCTGACGCACGACCGCCTGGTCGTCAATTACCATGATTGTGATCTTGTTGTTCACAGTTTTGTAGTGGCCTGTCACTTCTCACCGGAACGGCCGAGGTGTTTCGTCGTCTGTTCCGTCACGCTGAAAGGTGTACTAAGAAATTCATTAGTATCAGCAGGGCGAAGGGAAGGAGGATTCGCGTGACCTTCCAAGCCCTCCTGCCCCAGCTGCGAACCTCTTCTGGCAGCTTCAACGAGTTTCTTGCTGACGATCACACCGTTTGTAATGAGCGCTAGCCCCACAAACAGAGGTATCACACCGGCAATCCAAAGACGACTCAGGATCTCGGCGGCGTCATGCGAGACTTTGCTGCTGGCGATAAGGCCACCCATAAATACAAACAGGAAAATCGCTATGGCAATTCCCACGCTACTAACAATTATGCCCGCTTTGATTTCGTTGTAGCGTTTGATCTCGGGTGTAATCCCGCGCTGCTTTTCGATCTCTGCCTTGCGGCGCTTTTTTTCATCGGCAGAGAGGAACATCTCCTGAACCCAGGTCTTGCTCCAATCGAATTTCTCATCTGGTTCTCGCGCAGCAACCACTTGCATGACGGCATACAGGTTCACGCCACACACTTTACAGAATTTCAGATCTTCACTCTGGGTAGAGCCGCATTGTGGACAGAACATAGAAACTCCTATCAAGTACGGTGAAAAGTGAAAGGTGAAAAGTGAAAAGTCAGACAAACACTGGGAATTCGGGATCGCATTAACTCTTCACTTTTCACTCTCTTCACTTTTCACTGATTGGCACGTCAGCGACCACCTCAGTGCCGGACCCCTGGGTACTCTGGATCGACAAAGTACCACCAATTTGTTCGGCGCGCTCGCGCATGCCAACCAATCCGAAATGTCCGTCCCGTCCATTGCTTGCCGCTTGATTGTCAAAACCGCTCCCGTCATCTCGAACGCTTAGCTGCACTCGCCGCGCGTCGAACACCAGATTGACAGAAATCCGCTGAGCCCGCGCGTGCTTGACGGCATTATTCATCGCCTCTTGTCCGATGCGAAGTAAATTATCTTCCACCAACCGCGCCAACGGCCGGAAGCTGCCGTTCACTTCAACCTGTGTTTGGATTTCAGTGTCGTGCGTTAATCTCCGCGCAGTCTCGTTCAGGGCCGTCGGCAGATCGTTGTCTTCAAGCACGGGAGATCGCAATTCCCAAACGTAGCGTCGCGCTTCGGCGAGTCCATGACGAACCTGCATTCGGGCGCGATCCAGATGACTACGCGCAGCACTGGCTTCAGGCGGCATTGTGCGCGCCACTACTTCCAGCTGCACGGAAATGCCCGACATCTCCTGGGCCAGGTTGTCGTGAAGTTCACGCGCGATGCGCGTTCGCTCGGCTAGCACGGCGCGGAATTGCGCGCGCATGCCGCCGACGCGAAAACGATAGAGTAGCCAGGCCAGGGCAGCCAGTGCCAACAGGCAAACTGCATAAAACCAATAGGTCTGATAGAAGTAAGGTTTCAGGTAGAGACCAAAGGCAGCGCCGGTTTCATTCCAAACACCATCATTGTTACGGGCGATGACACGGAACGTGTAAGCTCCGGGGCGGAGATTGGTGTAGTAAGCGATACGACGCGTGCCGCTATCGATCCAGTCCTTATCAAAGCCTTCCAACTGGTACTTGAACGTTATCTTCTCCGGAGCCACAAAGCTCGGCGCGGTATAGATCAAATCCAGGCGGGTGGTGCCGGCCGGCAACTCGATTCGATCGCGCGCGTCGATTGACTTGTCGTCGACACGTATCTGCTCGATCACAACCGGCGGCGGCAGAGAATTTGTTTTTATTCTCTCGGGATCAATCATCGCCACGCCCTTGAGCGTGGGGAACCAGAGCTTTCCATCATTGCTTCGCCAACCTGCGGGATCGCCGCCGCCGCTACACTCGCGAGTCATCATTCCATCCGCGGTGCCGTAGGCAACCGGCGCGATTGCGGAAATCCTTCCCTGGGCAAACTCGTCGAGCGCTTTTTTGTCGAGATGGAAAACGCCCTTGCGGCAACTTAACCAGAGATTATTCCGGCCGTCTTCCAGGATTCTGAATACCACATCGTCAAGCAGGCCGTTGGTCGTCGTGTAAGCGGTAAGGCGTCCGTCCTTCAGGCGATTCAAACCTCCGCCATTCGTGCCAATCCAGAGTGTGCCCTCGAGGTCTTCATAAAGTGAGATGACTGCATCACTCGAAAGTCCATCTCTGGTCGTTAAGGTCGTGAACTCTTCATTCGTGAATTTACTGAGCCCACCGCCAGTGCCAATCCACAAGATTCCTTTGGCGTCCTCATAAAGTGTGGTGATCAGATCGTTAGGCAGGCCGTCGACTTCGGTGAAGGTTTTGAACACTCCGCCTTTCATGCGGGTCAAGCCACCGCGTGTTCCTATCCATAAATTTCCGCTACGATCCGCACGGATCGATCTCACGTCATTGTTCGCCAAGCCATCAGCCGCGGTATAAACAGTAAACTTCCCGTGACTAAATCTATTCAACCCCTCTGGCGTTCCGGCCCACAAGTTTCCTGCATCATCGTCGAATAAAGCCGGAACAATGTTGCTGGATAATCCGTCGCGCGTGGTGTAGACGATAAGGTGGCCATCCTTCAGCAGGTTTAGACCACCGCCGTCAGTTCCGATCCAAATTCCTCCCTGATGGTCTTCGCAGATCGACTTGACCACATCGTTCGAGAGTCCGTTTCTTACCGTGTAGGTCGTGAATTTTGTATCTTTGAGCAGATTGATTCCAGCGGACTCAGTGCCGATCCACAGGTTGCCTTCCAGGTCCTCGAGTAGGGACAGAATGGCGCTGGTCGCGAGTGAGTCACCCGGATTAAGAGTATCGAAACGGCCATTCCTGAAGCGACAAAGGCCGCTGGCCGTTCCCACCAGCAGGCTGCCATCACGACTTACATACAAAGAAATAATTCGATCGTTTGGTAAACCATCTCGCGTGGTGTAGGTGGTGAAGCGGCCTCCGCTATACGACGTCAAACCACCGAGCGACGCTAACCAAAGGCGGCCATCCCGATCTTGTTGGATCGCTCTGATGCTGTTACTGGCCAGTCCGTCGCGGACAGTGAAGTTGGTAAACCGGCCGTCCTTGAGCCGGCCGACACCGTAGGGCGTCGCAGTCCAGAGTGCACCCTCGTTATCTTCAAACA
>DASZDU010000473.1:0-4783 GCA_035941655.1 Pyrinomonadaceae bacterium
GACCTGTCAGCGCTTTGGTCGGTCGCGACCTGTCGCGACCAACGTTAGCTAAAGCGCAAGTTGATAATGCGGCGCCAGGCCGCCGCAGACTAAAGCGCTGACAGGTCAGCGCACTCCAAAATATCTCGCTCCTAATTTGAAGGTTCTCACTGGCGTCTTCCGGGTCCGCCCTCGGGAGTACAACCCGGCCTCGCTGTCGCGACCAACCTTAGCTAAAACGCGGGTTGAGAATGCGGCGCCAGGTCGCGACCGACCAAAGCGCTGACAGGTCAGCGCACTCCAAAAAAAATACTTAACGAACCGTAACTGGCTGGCTGCTTCCCGCAATCTTGAATTTCCAATTCTCTATCGCTGTCCCTTTCGTCTGAAGATTAGACGTCAGGTAGTAGAGACGCCGCGTCGCTGGTCCGTCCGGCGCTTCTCTGAAGCGGTCGTTAAGATAGTAAGGCGGTATGCTTTGATAGTAGAGCGTTGCCGTTACGGTCAGATTAGTCGGGCTCCGCCCGTTCAACGGCACCTCGTATCTCACGATATTGGTACCGCTGCCGTTCGCATAGGCCGGATCACCTTCCACTTTCACTGGGTGTGTTTCATGTAAGAACGCCGCCGGAATGTATGGCGTCTTGTCGGGCTTGAGCGGCCCGCTGCTCGTCCAACCAAACGGCAGCAGACGGTTGTCCTTCAGTTGATAATCGCGCCGGATGAAGCTGGTGGTCAGCGCGCATTGATTGTTGAGATTCAACTCCTCGTAAATCTGCACTTGATCCTGCCGCGTGATCGCCGAGCCGGTTTCGTTCTCCAGGTCCCAAAAGTAATGCGGCTGGTAATACTGCGGATTGATGCCAGGCAGATAGTTGTTGTCACAGGGGGCGGGATAGTCGTGGTTTGCGGGTTTGCTGCCGTCGTTGTAGACATCGAAGAGCTCCGACGGCAGTCGCTTGCTTTGTGCCCCGCCGCCATCGGTGATCACTCCCAGTTCGTTGGTGCAGCCCGAACACCACACGGTTTGTCCGGTAGCATTCTCAATCACTTTCACCTCCAGGAATGCCCGGCGAAAACCAACACCGCTTGGCAGCCGGTGTCCGGTGTTGTTTGTCACCATCACGTCGGCAATCAGTTTTTGACCGCTGACTGTAACCGGCGACAACGCGACCGAAGCCGTTGAGTTTTGCCCCTGCTCGACAAAAGCATCGATTGCGGTGGCAAGATCGTCGAGACCAGACATGTAGTCGTTTTGGCGCACACCCAGAATCTGGTTCGCCAGCATCGTACTGCCGTTGGAACTGTAACCCTTCATGTACTGACGAAACATCTCCAGCAGCGACACGTTCAGGCCCTGGAGTTGATGGCGCGCGAATCCTTTGTCCCGGAAGCGCACGCGAATCTTGTCCGCAGGCAAACGATTGCCTGTCTGCGGATACTGGTCGTCTTCAATGAAAGCGATAGGCTGTTTAATCACCGGCACAGTCAGAGTGCCTTTGGAATTGGAATACTTGGTTGCCATGTGACAATCCTGGCAGGTCTGCGCCCTGGGATTGTTTCCGACCTCGTTTTGATAGCCACTGTTGAGCCATTCGAGATACGTTAACTGCTCAAGGTGCGGTTTGCCGGGATCGAGCGAGGGATTATCCATCAACGGCAGATTGATCGTATGACAGTTGCCGCACATGCGCGACTTTTTGATATACGGATCGTGTTTCGGTTTGATTCCCATGGAATTGTTCATCGGGTCAGTAACAATTTCCTGATCCGTAAAGGGACCGAAAATTTGATCGACTGCGCCCACGGTGAAGTTGCCGGTAATATTGCTTTTCAGAAAACTCGTCAACGGATCAGTTTCATTCCTCGCCAGCTTGTCTTCGACGATCCGGTGACAAGACATGCAACTAACGCCGTCGCGAGCCAGTGCGCCGTAAATGTAATCCCGTGGGTTATCCGGTTTCGGATCATCGTAGGTGGCATAAACAAGCCCAGGCTTGAAGTCGCCCTGGTTCGGGCCTCCGTGGTCGTCATCCAGTAGCCGCTTGCCCATAACCCCGTGACACTTGAAGCAAGTGTTATTCACTCCTCTGATCGCGGCTTCCATCTTCTTTTTGTTGTCTTTGAAGAAGTCCTGCATGAAAGCTATTTCGCTTTCGAGTTGCGCGTAGAAAATTGGATCGCGGCCGGCTAGCCCCATGGGTGACCAACGCCATTCGCCAAACGGCGACACATTCATTTTCGGCGTAGAGCCGTCGGCCTGTGTGACACCGCTGTAAAGCATGATGTTGCCGTAGGTGCCGGCGCTGTGGCAGCCCATACAGGCATCGGAGGTTAGAAACTGGTTGGCATTCGCGGCCGGGCCAGTTAATCCCTGAACATTTTGCGCGACAATGTGATCGAAAGTTTCGCCGGGAAACTTGCTGACCTGATCGAGCGGCACCGGTGCAATTGATTTGAAAAAGGCGACGAACTTCGGATCCGGACCGGGCGCCGCTGAGGACATCGCCGCTTTCTCTTTAAGGAGATCGACTGCCAACTCTCGCGGTTCGATATGAGGCTGGGTATGTCCGCCGGTCGGCATCAGCTGATCGCTGTCCGGAGCGTCGCATGGACCTGGTGCCGGAGGAGGCGGCGGCGTAGGTTCAGATGCCCATGAAAGATCAACGAAATACGAATCGTATTCGCCCGAAAAACCCTTGATGTTTTTGGTGTAACTAAAGGTCAATTCCTTTTCAGCCGAGGCGTGACAGCGCGTGCAATAGAGGCCGAACCCACCGTAAGGAACAGCGAAGGGCGGCTTGTTGTTGTCTGTGCATTGCGCGGCCCAGCTCTCATCCCAGTACCAGCCATCCTTTGCTCCCTTCGCATCCTTGATCATGATCGTCCAGCCTCGGAGCAGCGCCGGTCCCTGGACTTGATAGCGCGCGGCAGGAGCAGCGTATTGTTCCTTCACGATCATCGCACCGTCGCGAATCGCTTCATCTGGGTTCTTCCTGAGCAGCCATTCGACGATCGCGGGCGAGTAATAAATTTTTACAGTCGGATGCACGCCATAACTGGTGTTATTGACGTAAGGACCGGTATCGCGCAAGCCCTTGTCTTCACACCAACGCAGCTCTTTGTACTTTCCCTTCGTCAGAAAAGTTTTCAACTGCGACTGGAAGTCAGCAAGCTTGTTCGGCAGGAAGGTACTCGGCAACGGCAGCCCACTCTCGCGGCCGTCCGCGCACGGCGACGTCTGCACCTGCTCCGGCGAGACAACGGCAGGTTGTTTAGCGAAAGAGTTTTTTCCGAGCGCCGGGCTTGCGACCAGGAACAGCATGGCCAAACTCAATACGAAACTGAATGCGAGGCGTTTGATGTGAGCAAACATCTTTGAGAGTCCTTCCGTGAAATTCAACCGCGGGCACGAGAGCGGTGAACGGTGGAGACGTTTTCAATGTGATTGAAGAAGCCAATCGCCTCCTAAGCCCGAGCCGCGGAAAACGAGTGAGCTGTTACCCGACTTAAGACTCTGGAATGAAAGCCGTTGGTGAAGCATGAAAAGGAGCAGCTAACGACGGCAATCTAACGTTATACGCGTGGAGCGTCAAGAAAAAGCAGTGAAAGAGTGAAGGGTGAAAAATAAGAAAAATTAGCTGAAGGGTCCACTTAGACTCGCTTTCCATAGGGACTCACAACGCTCGACTCAGCACTCAGCATTCGGCACTACCCCCGCACTTTTCACCCTTCACCCTTCACTTTTCACTGTATTTTCTTTACTTCCCTGGGCCGTGACCGCATAATACGGCCCGACACCGGCCCCGAGCCGGTGCGCGTATCTTAAGGTAGCGATTTCCAGCAGCTGAACCGCGCGGATGATCGCGTCAGCATCGCTACCAATCAGCGGCGTAAGGCCGCGTTCCCCGGAGACACCGCAATGAGATCCATCTGGAAAGGCCACATCAGGTTTTTGTTGGTCGCTATCCCTGTTCGCATTTACAACGCGATCGAAACCGCTGAGAAGATCCAGTTTAATCAGCTCCATCGCGAAGACTACGGCCCCATCGGCTACGACAAGCGCTGCAAGAAATGCAACCAGGTTGTGACCAATGATCAGATAACCAAAGGCTATCAGTACGAGCCCGATCGCTACGCCATCGTCGAACCGGACGACATTGCCAAAGTCAAAATCAAAACCACGCGAGCGGTCGATATCATTGGTTTTGTCGACAGCTCGGAGATTCCCACGACGTTTTACGATTCTCCGTATTACGCCGGTCCGGACGGTCCAGTGTCGGAAAAACCTTACGCGCTGTTGCGCGAAGTGATGAAGCAAACCGGCAAGATTGGTATTGGCAAGGTCGTATTGCGAGATCGTGAGGACCTGGTCGCCTTGTTCCCACATGAAAATGGTTTGGTGATGCAGAAGCTTCACTACCCAAACGAGATTCGTAAGATGAACGAGGTGCCTGAGCTTGACGGGGCAACTAAAGTCGACAAGAACGAAATGAAGATGGCCACCATGCTCGTCGAGCAGATGGTCACCTCCATGTCCGAGCTTGAAACTGTAGATCAGTATCACGAAGCGCTCAAGAAGCTAATCGAGTCGAAGATCAAAGGTAAGAAGGTAGTTGAATTTGAGGTTGAAGAACTGCCCAGACTTGATATCATGAGCGCGCTGAAGAAGAGTTTGCAGCAGTCGAATCGTAAACCGATGGTCAAGGCAACACCGGAAGCTGCGAAGAAGAAGTCGCTGACTCTGGTGAAGCCGGCGGCAAAGGCCAAGACGGTTAAGAGACGAAAAGCTTCGTAAGTCAGT
>DASZDU010000474.1:0-3683 GCA_035941655.1 Pyrinomonadaceae bacterium
AGGCAACTCAATACGTAGTCGACGTGATAACGCACACGACTTCCGGCTACGAGCTGCCGCCGAAAGAGATGGGGGCGTGGCAGGAAAAAAGAAATGCGGTCAATCGCTATTTTTCGTCGCTCGGTTACACAAACATCAACGTGAATCAAAAAACCTTTTGCGAAGATGCTTACGGGCGCGAGCAGGTCTCGCGCGGGCCAAATGGTGAAAACCGAAACAAACTGACCACGGATGCTACTGCCCGTCTGATGGCGGAAATCGTAACCGCGAAGGCGGTGACGCCGGCTCGCAGTGCGCAAATGATGGAATTATTGAAGCGGGATTATTCCGGCACAAGTAAAGACGCAGACGATCAAGGTCATGGCTTCACTGGAATCGCGCTTCAGGGAGTCGAGGGAGCGCGGCTGTGGTCGAAGGCCGGCTGGACGAGCACCACCCGACATGATGCTGCATATCTGGAGCTGCCGGACGGTTCGAAGTTTGTGCTGGTTACGTTCACGACAGACCATGCGAACGAACGGGAAATAATTCCGGCTGTAGCCAGGGTTGTGATTGAAGGAATCAAAGATATTAAGTGAGGCTGAAAGAGCGGGGGGCAAGCCCGCCTTGCTTACCTTGAGCTGCTCGGAGCAGTCGCGGTTCTAGCAACCTTAAAAAGCCATTCAAACTTGAATTCAGCCAGTCCAGTTTAGTTCAGCTCAAGGTCAGGAAGGCGGGCTTGCCCCCGCTCTTCATACACGATGACCAAAGATCTTTCCCTATACCATCAGCCGATCGGAACTCTCTTCTCCTGGCCCACAGGCTCAGGCGAATGGAATCGCTTTCGCTTGACTGACGAGGAAGTCAAATTCTACAAGACCAACGGCTACCTCGCGGGCATACAGCTGCTGAATGATCAGCAGGTCGCGGCCTTGCGCGCCGAGCTGACGGAGTTGACCGACCCGTCACACCCCGCTAATCCGCTTTTCTACGAGTATCATTCGAACGAATCAACTGATCCAGACAAAACCCTATTTCATGCGTTGGGCGCCTGGCGTGTGGCCCCGGCGTTCCATGATTTGTTGTGGAACCCAAAATTTTTGATACCCGCCTCACAGCTTCTGGGAGGCCCGGTTCGCTTCTGGCACGATCAAATATTTTACAAGCCTGCGCGGCACGGCGGCGTGGTTGCGTGGCATCAGGACTACTCTTACTGGACGCGTACGAAACCGATGGCCCACCTTTCCTGTTGGATCGGACTTGACGATTCAACTCGAGACAACGGCTGTGTTCATTATGTTCCCAAAAGCCACCGCTGGAGTTTGCTTCCCGTCACCGGATTAGCGGATGACATGGATGCAATTCAGGCGGTGTTGACAACGAAACAAAAGCAAGAGTTCAAACCAGTCGCGATCGAATTGAAGAGTGGGGAAGCGTCGTTTCATCATCCGCTCATGGTGCATGGCTCTTTTGCAAATCAAAGTGATCGTGCGAGGCGGGCTGCGGTTATAAATATTTTCAGTGACGGAGTAAAGTCAGCTTCAGATGAGCCGCTGCTGGCCGGTGTGCCTGCGATCGCAAAGGGGCAGAAGATTCAAGGACAATTCTTTCCACTGTTGTTTGATGGTGATCAGTACCCATGATCGGTGGACTTCCTGCTCTCGCGGCTTTGCCGCCTTCCCTTCGGTAAGGCTGTGCCTTACCGCGCTATTCTCTCCAATCCGTTCGCGACGCTTAGCCTCGCGAAATCATGGTTAGCCAGTTACGGAAAGGCCGAGCCTTTCCGCACGGAAAGCGGCGAAGCCGCAGGTGCGTGCAGGAACATTTCGCCTCAGGCAGAGTCTAATTAATGACTGATCCTTCCACGGGAGACCCGAATATGTCGACGAATACTGTCGTGCGCAACAAGCCGTTCATAAATGTCACCCCGTTGATCGACGTACTGCTGGTGATGCTGATCATCTTCATGGTGGCCGCGCCTCTGAGGCCGCACAGTTTTTCCACCAAACTTCCTGCGCAGCCGAAGGAACTTGCAGACGTGATCAACGATCTCACCTTGGTGGTAACGGTCGAGCCTGACCGCACGCTCAAGTTGAACAGCCTCACAACCGACATGGGCACCGTCGACGACTCTGCGAAGCTCAGTAACTTCCTGGTCGCCCTCTTCAATGAACGCAAACGCAACCACGTTTATCGTGAAGAAATGATTTCACGTATAGATATTCCCGAACAATACCGCATCGAGAAGACTGTATTCATCAAAGCGCCGCGTTCGATCGCCTACGGTGATGTTGCCCGAGTCATCGACGGATTGAAGGGCGCGGGAGCGGAACCGGTCGGTCTGCAATTGGACGATTTGAAGTAGAACGGGTGCTGCCAGCGAGACCACCAAGTAATCCTGGGTGGTGGGGGGGTGAAGAGGGGCCAGGTCTGCCTTCCCGACTTAGCGTTTTCGAAGAGTGCACGTCCGGCGGTCATTTCATTACCTACGTTGCGTCCAACCAAAGTGCGTCGCTTCCCATCTTGGATTATTATTGCCTTGAGCGTGAAGTGCGCGTCCCAACCGCGCGAACCAATCCAAGTCGTGTATCCAAGCTGTAAGGAGTTTTAAAGTGATAAGAACGCATTATGATCTGGCGATTGCTTTGTTGGCCATCGTGATGTTCGCATTTAGCGGCCTTGAGTCGTCAGCAAGAAACCAGGGCCAGGCAGGCGGCGGCAGTTTGCCAAACGAACCGGCCGGCGGAGCAGCGTTGATATTTCGGCGGCCGGACAATCCCCCGTTGCACACCGAAAGCGGTTCATCCTCACGCACCGCCGGCGGCGGACGAATAGCGGGACCAGCGAAGGCTAGGGCGGCGGCAGCGATTGCGCATGAACGGGTGATGGCAAAAGCCAATGCGGCAAGAAGCGCGCCCACGCCTCGTTACTCCGAAGCGGAACAACAGTACAAACTCGCTGCTGCACAGGATCCAAACGACGCGCGCGCGCAGGCCGGTTTGGGTAATACTTATCTGGATCAAGGACGTTTCAATGAAGCAACCGTAGCCTACCAGCAAGCGCTGAAAGTGAGGCAAGACTATCTTGCTGTCTATCAACCGCTTGCTTATTCACTGGCGCGGTTGGGTCGCTACGCAGAAGCGACTGACACGTTGAAGCAGGCGTTGCAATACGACCCTAATAACCCGGAGCTTCACAACAACCTCGCTTTCGCTTACGTACACGCGGGGCGTTATGCAGAAGCCATTTCTTCCGCGCAGCAGGCGATCGTTCTTTTGGGAAAGACAGGAGAGGCCTATAAACTGGAGCTGCAAATCAGAAATGAAGTGTTATCGAATGCCTACAAGAATCTCGGGAATGCTTATAACGAACTGAAGCAGTACAACGAAGCAGCTGATGCTCTTAAGCATGCCGCGGCAATCGAGCCGAAAAACGCAGCTGCGCATTTCAGTCTGGGACTTGCTTTGTATAACGGCGGCCGCTATTCCGAAGCTATTGAGGCTTACAAAGCCGTGATCCAGCTAAAACCGAATCTCGCCGGCGCTCACTATAATCTCGGACTCACCTACGTGGCAGTCAATGATCAGGAAGGCGCGCGCAGGGAGCATGAACTGCTCAAACCACTGAACTCTGCTATGGCCAGCGAACTTCAGAAGTTGCTAAGGCGCTGACCAGCCGCTGAGAGCGCAGGCATCCTGCCGGCC
>DASZDU010000475.1:0-6154 GCA_035941655.1 Pyrinomonadaceae bacterium
AGCGATGCTTACGATAGGCTAACCAAAGAAGCGTCTTTGGTTTCTTCGGGCAGCGATGGTTTGATTTGGACCCCTTACTTGATGGGCGAGCGCACTCCGCATCTGGATCCATTTGCCAAAGCGGCGCTCGTCGGATTGACAGTCAGTCACACGCGCGCTCACATCGTGCGCGCTGTGTTGGAGGGAGTGGCCTTCAGCCTACGTGACGCTTTCGAAATTTTCGATGAGATAGGCGTGCAAGTCGAGGAGATCAGGGTCGGTGGCGGTGGCGCGCGATCGAGTCTATGGCGACAAATTCAGGCTGACGTCTACGGGCAACCTGTTAACACGCTCGCCGCGGAAGAAGGCGCGGCTTTTGGTGCGGCCCTCTTAGCTGGCGTTGCAGTAGGTATCTGGTCTTCCGTCGAGGCTGCCTGCGATGCGGTCGTGCGGATTGCCGATCATGTCGAGCCCGACGCTGAGTCAGTAAGAGTACTCGGACATTCGTACGAACGCTTCAAACAAATATATCCGGCACTCAAACCGATAACGAGCTAACGCGCCACTATTTTTTGATATGAAAAAGAAAAAAGCGCAAGCGATGATTAGACTGAAAGACCAATTCCGATTTTTCTTTACCCTGGTGCTTCTAATTGGAGTCGTTATTTCCAGGCCGTCACACCAGGCTCATTCGCAGGAGCAAATCGCCGCCTATAAGAATCCGCACTTTTCCGTCGAACAACGCGTCACCGATCTTCTCTCGCGCATGACGTTGGAAGAAAAGATCGCGCAGATGACGTGTATTTGGTCTAACCGGCCGCAGAAAAGTGACCGTACAGATTTCACAACCGATCGCGGAGACTTCGCGCCGGAGAAAGCCGCGCAGGTAATGAAATATGGTATCGGGCAAATCGCGCGACAACGTGAACAGAAGGGACCCCGCGATGGGGCCATGTTTGCAAACGCAGTGCAGAAATGGTTGATTGAAAATACACGTTTGGGAATTCCTGCAATCTTTCACGATGAGATCCTGCACGGTCACATGGCCAAAGGAAGCACAAGTTTTCCGCAACCAATCGCACTCGCCAGCACCTGGGATCCTGATTTCATAGAAAGAGTTTTCTCTGCGAGCGCGCTTGAGACCCGGGCTCGCGGCAGCCATCAGGTGCTGGGGCCGAATCTGGATGTCGCGCGCGAGCCTCGCTGGGGACGCACCGAGGAAACTTATGGAGAAGACCCTTATCTCGTCTCGCGCATGGCGGTGGCAATCGTTAAGGCCTTGCAGGGTAAGGGACCAACTGTCAACGGCGATCATGTCATTGCCACGGCGAAGCACTTTGCCGCCCACGGCCAACCGGAAGGAGGTACGAACATCGCTCCCGCAAACTATTCCGAGCGAGTGCTGCGCGAAGTCTTCCTGCCGAGCTTCAGAGCGGCCGTGACAGAAGGTGGCATCATGAGCGTAATGGCTTCTTATAACGAGATTGATGGCGTGCCAGCGCACGCCAATTCGTGGCTGCTGGAAAAAGTTCTAAGGCAGGAATGGGGTTTCAAGGGTTATATCGTCTCTGACTATTACGGAATTCCGCAGCTACAGGACTTGCATCACGTGGCGAACAGCAAAGAGGAAGCAGCGCGTCTGGCCCTTGATGCCGGGGTGGACATCGAACTGCCGGATCCGGATTGCTTTCCTTTTCTGGTCAAGCTGGTCCGCGAAGGAAAAGTCTCCGAGGCTACCATCGACAAAGCTGTTGCGCGACTCCTTCGCGCAAAGTTCCTTCTCGGCTTATTCGAGAATCCTTACGTAGATCCTGATCGAGCGGTCAGAGTAACGAACTCACCTGAGCATCGCGCATTGGCTGCCGAAGCCGCCCGGCGGTCGATCGTACTCCTAAAGAATGAAAACAATTTGCTGCCGCTCAATCGTTCCAGGTTGCGCTCCATCGCTGTCATCGGGCCAAATGCCGGCCGCGTACATCTCGGCGGCTATAGCGACGATCCTGGTCGCGCCGTTAGCGTGCTTCAGGGAATTACAGACAAAGTCGGTAATCAGATCAAAGTGACTTATGCGGAAGGGTGCAAGATTACTCAGGAAGGCGGCGACTGGTTCGCCGATTCCTCACATCTCAGCAATCCCGCAGTCGACGAAAAGTTAATCGCACAGGCAGTAGAGCTTGCACGAAGCGCGGACGTCGCTTTGCTCGTGTTGGGCGGTAACGAGGACACGAACAAGGAGGCATGGGCCGAAAACCATTTGGGCGATCGCGACAGTTTGGATCTCGTCGGCAAACAAAACGATCTTGTAAGAGCCGTTCTGGAAACCGGCAAGCCGACGATTGTTCTGCTTATCAACAGTGGTCCGCTCTCAATTAATTACATCGCAGAAAACGTGCCGGCAATTCTCGAGGGCTTCTATCTCGGTCAGGAAACCGGCGTCGGCGTTGCCGACGTTCTTTTTGGCGATTTCAATCCGGCAGGCAAATTAACAGTGACGTTTCCGCGCTCGGTTGGGCAATTGCCCGCTTTTTATAACCGTAAACCTACGGCTCGTCGCGGTTACCTTTTCACCAGCAAAGAGCCCTTGTTTGCGTTTGGATTTGGTCTGAGCTACACGACGTTCGACTATTCGAACCTGCAAGTGAGCCCGGCACAAATCCGACCCAAAGATCAGACTCGGGTCAGCCTCACCGTGAGCAACACTGGCAAGCGCGCCGGCGATGAGATCGTGCAACTTTACATTCGTGATCTGGTAAGTTCCGTAACGCGACCCATAATGGAACTGAAAGATTTCAAGCGCATCTCGCTCGCACCGGGCGAAAGCAAGACCGTCGAGTTCATTATCACACCCGACAAACTTTCGTTTCTTAATCTCAACATGGAGAACGTGGTCGAACCTGGCTGGTTCGAAATACTGGTGGGTACCAGCTCGGCAAAGTATCACACAGCAAAGCTTGAAGTGGTCGCGAAGTGATGTGCTGGAGTGTTGGCTAACAACCTAAAAGCGTTCGCTAATCAACGGTGAAAAGCGTTTGCTGTAAACGCTGAAAGCGTTCGCTGATTTTAGCCCAGGGTTTGCTTTGAAACCCTGGGTAAATGGGGTTCCAATCTTTGTCGCAACTTTGAAGAAGTTGCGACGCATTAGCGATGCGGACGCCGGGTACACAACCCCCGACTAAAGTCGGGGTTGCTTCTTGCGTAAAATCGCAACTGTCCCAGGGTTGTCAAAGCGCAACCCTGGGCTGGAATTAGCCAACGCTTTCAGCGTTTGAGGCTGAATAAAGAGGATGAAATGCCAAGCAGTAATTACCAACCCAAACCTGAACACAAGTTTACTTTCGGACTTTGGACAGTCGGCAATCGCGGCCGCGACCCGTTTGGCGATGCAACAAGAGCAACTCTGAGTCCAATCAAAATCGTTGAGGAACTGAGCCGGCTCGGAGCTTACGGCGTAAATCTTCATGACAATGATTTGGTGCGGATCGATGCTGCTCCTGCCGAGCGTGATCGCATCGTGCGCGAATTCAAACAAGCGCTTGATGATCACAATATGAAGGTACCGATGGCCACGACAAATCTTTTCTACGATCCGGTTTTCAAAGACGGTGCCTTCACTTCAAGCGATCCGCGGGTCCGGCTTTATGCGCTGCAAAAGACAATGAACGCCATGGATTTAGGTGCAGAGCTAGGTGCAAAAATTTTCGTTTTCTGGGGCGGGCGCGAGGGTGCGGAAGTCGATTCCGCGAAGGATCCGCGTGAAGCTTTGAAGTGGAATCGTGAAGCGCTCAATTTTCTCTGCGCATATTCAATCGACCAGGCCTACGACTACAAGTTCGCGCTCGAAGCCAAACCTAATGAACCACGCGGCGACATTTACCTGCCGACTACCGGAGCCATGCTCGGTTTCATTGCGACGCTCGAACATCCGGACATGGTTGGTGTCAACCCGGAAGTCGGCCACGAACAAATGTCGGGATTGAACTTCTATCACGTTGTCGCACAGGCAATCGAAGCCGGCAAGTTGTTTCACATTGACCTCAACGATCAAAAGGGGCCGCGTTTTGATCAGGATCTCCGTTTCGGTTCAGAATCGATCAAGAATCTTTTCTTTCTCGTCAGGCTGCTTGAAGAATCCTACCAGGGCCCCAGACACTTTGACGCCCATTCCTATCGAAGCGAAGACCAGGACGGCGTTTGGGATTTCGCGGCGGGCTGTATGCGAAATTATCTGATTCTCAAGGAGAAAGCGCGGCAGTTCAATGAAGACAACGAGATTCAATCGCTGCTGGCTGAAATTCGCTCGGCAGCACCCGAATCCAATGGACTGATGGAAAGCTACAGCCGGGCCAAAGCCACTCAGCTAAAGTCGATGACCCTGGATCGAACCGAATTGACAAACAGAAAACTTCCCTACGAGCGTCTCGACCAGTTGACGGTGGATATTTTGTTAGGCGTACGCTAGTGGACTGAGCCAGAAGTTGAATCCCAAGACGGCTTTGCACAAAAGTGTTTGGTCGGGCAGCTATGGGAGATTAAAGGGTTCTGTCGTCACACAAAGTCAGAACCGGGAGCCGTAGCGACTGGGTCCGTCGGAGTTCGCAATTGTTTCTTTTAATAAAGAATTATGCTTATTCGCGAAGGTGAGCGTCCTGAAACAACCCGGTTGCTACCGCTCCCGGTTCTGACTTCGTGTTAACGTCGGTTTCAACGACCATCGCGGGAGATTTTTTGTGCAAAGCCTCCCCAGTCCCCTACCGTGTTAATCCGCGAACGAAGGTTCAATCCTGGCTTGGGGAAAACATCGCAGTCGCCGGTTTGCCTCGCGGTTCTTTCACTCGTATCTTACGGCCTTTGCATTAACAACCAAGAAGAGGATGGAACGAGATGATTCATCACGCGGTGTCAGTCGTGGGCTTCATGATCTTCGCGGGGATCGCCTGGTTGCTTTCCACTAATCGTCGAAAGATCGCGTGGCGAACCATAGCGTGGGGAGCGGCTCTTCAACTTCTGCTTGGTCTGATTATTTTTCGCTTACCTGGTTCACATCGAATCTTGCTCTGGCTGAACAGCGCAGTGCTGGTCTTGCTCAACGCGTCAAAGAGCGGTTCGGTGTTTCTGTTTGGACCACTCGCAGCCAGCCCCGGAGAGTCAGGCTCCATCGGCTTCATTCTCGTCTTTCAAGTTCTTCCGGTGGTAATTTTCTTTGCAGCGTTCACCTCTATGCTCTATCACCTGCGCCTCTTGCAGATCTTTGTGCGACTCTTCGCCAGGCTCTTCCACCGAACGATGAAAATCAGCGGCGCGGAATCACTCTCCAGTGCGGCTAACATCTTTGTTGGCATTGAATCCGCACTCGTGGTCCGACCGTATCTGGAAAAAATGACGCGCTCGGAGTTGTTGCTGGTATTAACTACCGGCATGGCGACGGTGGCATCAAGTACGCTCGGAGTCTATGTGGCCTTTCTAGCCGGGGTGTTTCCACAGATAGCAGGCCACCTGATTTCTGCTTCAGTGCTGGCGATCCCTGCTTGCGTGGTCATATCCAAGCTGCTTATTCCCGAAACGGACACGCCGGAGACGCTCGCGGCCGTTCCTAAGGAAGACGAGTCGACTCGGTCGAAAAATCTGATAAGCGCAATTATCGAAGGAGCAATGGACGGATTGAAGTTGGCGGCAGGAGTCTCGGCACTACTCATCGCGATTCTCGGAATCGTTGCGCTGGTCGACAAAATACTCGGCGCCGCAGGCGCGTGGTTGGGGATGAGCGAACCGCTTTCGTTGGTGAGAATCTTGAGCTGGTTTTTCTACCCGTTCGCGTTTCTGCTTGGACTGCAACCGAGCGATGTACCAATAGCGGCCCGCTTGTTGGGCGAGCGAGTTATCCTTACTGAAGTCTTCTCATACAACCACCTGGCACAGTTGATCTCCAGCGGACAGATAAACGATCCCAGGACCGTGGTGATCCTGAGCTACGCGCTTTGCGGATTTGCACACGTGGCAGCGATGGCAATCTTTGTAGGGGGCACTGCGGCACTTGCGCCTTCGCGTCGCGACGACCTTGCGAGCCTCGGCTTACGAGCCTTGCTGGCCGCTACCTTGGCGACGCTGATGACTGGATGTGTGGCGGGCATATTCAGCGGCGGCGAAGGAGTATTGCTCTTTAGAACAGGCTGAGTTG
>DASZDU010000476.1:0-9391 GCA_035941655.1 Pyrinomonadaceae bacterium
TTTGAGAGATAGCGGTTTGCGCGTAATCGGTGCTACTTCGCCTTCAGCCTATTCCGAATACATCGCGTCCGACGAAACCCTCGCCGGACTCTTTGAATCAGTAATCATCGCGGAGACTAGCGACACGGCCTCGACCTCTAACGGACCAGAGGAACGAACTGCACAAATTGGAGAACCGTTCGTGGGCGACAAGGTTTCCCCTGACATGCGCGAGCTTATGCAGTCGGCATCAGCAGACGGACGCGTTGACGCGATCCTTCAGGTTAACGATGTGCGCAGCAGTCAGTTGAAATCATTGCTCGAACGCCAGGGAGTCCTACTCAATGAGCGCATGCCGCAGCTGGGTGCGATGAAAGTTCAGCTATCGGTGAAAGCAGTTGAAGAGTTGGCGGCAAGCGGTTTGGCCAATTACATTTCACCAGACGTGAAGATTGAGTCCTTCGGTCACGTTACGGCTACAACTGGCACAGACCTCGTGAGAACACAAACCTCGCTGCTTACGACTTCTACCCTAGACGGATCCGGCATCGGCATCGCCATCATAGACTCCGGCATTGACGCTCCACATAAATCGTTTGCTGCAAAGCTCGACCTCTCCGGCAGTCGCATCAAGCTCAAGAAAGATTTCACCTACGAGTCAACTCCCGGCGATAAAGATTATTATGGCCACGGAACGCACGTTGCGGGCGCAGCCGCAGGGGTGAGCCTTGTTCCGGGCAGCATCTATGAAGGGATTGCGAGAGGCGCCGACATTATCAGTCTGCGCGTGCTCGATTCAAACGGAGTTGGAAAGAGCTCTGAGCTGCTTGCCGCGCTCAACTGGATTCTCACGCCCGCTGATCCAAACAAACCACTCAGTTTGTCCAATCCAACGAATGCCGTGAAATACAACATTCGTGTGGTTAACATGAGTCTCGGTGCCCCGGCCACTAGCTCTTACAAAAACGATCCGATCTGCCGTGCGGCTCGTGCTTTGGTGAATGCCGGCATCGTGGTTGTTGCTGCGGCGGGTAACAATGGCAAAGACACGAACGGGAATAAGATCTACGGCCAGATTCACTCGCCAGGTAATGAGCCTTCGGTTATCACAGTCGGCGCGGCGAATACCTTCGGCACAGATGCTCGCAACGATGATGTTGTAACAACCTACAGCTCGCGGGGGCCGACACGCGGGTACTATACCGATGACGACGGTGTCAAGCACTATGATAACCTACTGAAACCTGATCTTGTCGCACCGGGCAACAAGCTAATCTTCGGCCAAGCAGACAGCAGCTTGGGACCCAACCGACTTGTCTTGTATAACCCGCTACTAGACGTTGGCATCTCAACCAGTAACGACAAGAAGTTGATGTACCTCAGCGGCAGTTCGATGGCCGCGCCGACGGTCGCGGGAGCAGCCGCGCTCATGCTTCAGGCAAACTCGAAGCTTACGCCGAATATGATTAAGATGGCTTTGATGTATACAGCGCAACCGCTGGCTGGATACAACATGCTGGAGCAAGGTACTGGCGAGTTAAACGTAGAGGGGGCGGTGCGTCTAGCCAAATTAATCCGCACTGACCTAACGTCGACCACGTCGCAAGGCAGTGGAATGCTCTCTAGCATCATTCCGCCAACACCCTTAACAACCATCTCGGGAAAGACATTTAGTTGGTCGCAGGGCATCTTCTTCCCACATCAATATGCTACCGGCCCAAGCCTTATTACCAGATATCAGCCTTATTACGGACTGGGCATGGTACTGGGCGACGGCATCGTCCTCGGTGATGGCATCGTTTTGGGCGATGGCATTGTGCTCGGTGATGGCATCGTCCTCGGTGATGGCATCGTGCTGGGCGACAGCATTTGGACCAGCGCGGGCATAGTCCTGGGAGATGGCACACTCTTCTGCAGCGGCATGGTGCTCGGTGACGGAATAGTTCTTGGTGACGGCACTGTCCTTGGCGATGGCATCGTCCTGGGAGATGGTATCGTCCTCGGTGATGGCATTGTGCTGGGAGATTCTGCCGTGCAAGCCCTACAGGCTACCGTTGACGGCGATCCCGGAGCAGCCATGCAGTAAGTAATCTTAACGATGGCAGAGCCTAGCCATCACCGGCCTCCGACATAAACATATTGAACCTTCAAACCCTTGAGATAACGAACGTGGCTGTAACAATAATGAGACAAGAGATAAGCGCCGGCGAGCATACCTGCTTCCCCGACGAGCGCGCGCTACCTCTTCAGGAAAGGGATAAGCGCGAGGCCCTGGCGTTTCTGGCCCAACGACCCCTTCACACTGTTTACATGGCCAGTTTGATTCGCGACAACGGCGTCGACAGTCCCTTGAACCGCGGAGGATTTTACAGTTACAGAGGCTCTCATGGACATCTCGAGGGAATTGCTCTGCTCGGACATGCCACGCTAATCGAAGCTCGCACTGAATCTTCTCTGACTGCTTTTGCTCGACTGGCACAGCAGAGCAGTCTGCCTTACCTGATCAGAGGCGAGGAGGATCTAATTAAGAAGTTCTGGAGTCAGTATGAAAAATCGGGACAAGGCGCCCGGCGTGTTTGCCGTGAACTACTGCTGGAACAGACTACCGCTCCGCAGGCTCCCGAGGTAACAGGTCTCCGCCAAGCCACCCTGGCAGATCTAGAAACTGTAATAAAGGTGAATTCGGAAATGGCCCAGGCTGAAAGTGGAACTGATCCATTGAAACGGGATACAGAAGGCTTTCGTTCTCGAATTGCTCACCGAATCGCGCGCGGACGCAATTGGATCTGGATGGAAGACGGTAAACTACTCTTCAAGGCCGACATTATTGCAGCAACTCCCCAAGTAATTTATTTGGAAGGCATCTACGTCCAACCTGACGAACGCGGTAAAGGTTATGGGTCAACGGGCTTGTGTCAGTTGGGTCGAATACTTCTGCGCCAAGCGGACTCTATCTGCCTCACGCTAAATGCCGACAAGGAAAAAACGAAGAATTTTTACGACAAGGCAGGCTATGCCCTGCGCAGTTACTACGACACCATTTACTTACAACCGACTCATTAGTCGTTAGTAACTCGAGCCAAGTGCGATGGCTAAACAAAAACAGATCAATGCTTACCTTTGGTCAGTGATACTCCTCGGCGGCGCGGTGACGTTGGCCGCGGCCGTAAGAATGGCCTGGCCGAGCCTGGGTTTGCGATTTCTGATCCTGGCCATCATTACCGTTGCGATTAGCTCACGGTTTTCGGTCAAGATTCCTCGCGGAAATACAAACCTAACCGTCTCCGACACCTTCATATTTCTCACAATGTTGCTTTACGGCGGACCGGCAGCAATATTGGTTGCCGCGACCGAAGGCTTCGCTTCCGGGGCCAGAATCAGCAAGACTCCAACAATCGTTCTATTCAACTCCGCTACGATGGCTTGCGCGACAGCGCTTACCTTCATCGCCTTGTCGATGCTGGGAGTTGATCCAAGTGCCAGTGTTCCCGCTACGGTAATCGCGGTTTCCGTGATGGCCCTGGTCCAGTATCTTTCTAACACCACCCTCGTGGGCGTGGGTCTTGCTCTGAAATTGAACGAAGGATTCTGGGCCACCTGGAAGAAGCATTGTCTCTGGACGTCTATCACTTACTTCGCCGGTGCTGCTGCCGCTGGTGTAATTTTCCGTTCATTCAACACCGTAGGTCTCTATGCGTTGCTGGTAACTATCCCGATCGTTTCCATCATCTACGTTACCTATCGCAAGTACCTCGAAGACATACGGCTAACTGCAGCACAGGCGGAAAAAGCCGAACGTGAGCGCGCTGAATTGGAGCGGCAACGCGCTGAACAAGCCGAACGCCACGTGGCTGAATTGAGCCGGCACATTGCCGAGCAGGATCGTATTAGTAAGGCGCTGGAAGAAAACAAGGAACATTTTCGCCACGCCGCGTTCCATGATGCGTTGACCAGTCTACCCAATCGCTCGTTGCTAATCGACCACTTGAAACTGGCGATCGAACGGTCAAAACTCCAACACGATCATCTGTTCGCCATCCTCTTTATTGACCTGGATCGATTTAAGAATATCAACGATAGTCTCGGTCACAATATGGGCGATCGGCTTCTGGTTGCCATCGCCGCAAGACTCGGCGAGTGCTTGCGTCCAACGGACACCATCGCCCGTCTGGGCGGCGATGAGTTTGCAATTCTGCTCGACGGTCTCGAGGATTGGGCCGTTGCAACAGCGGTAGCTGAACGAATTCAAACCGATCTGTTGAAGCCTTTCAGTTTGAACGGCCACGAAGTTTATATGACCGCCAGCATTGGAATTCGGCTCAGTATCGATGGGCGGGAAGATGCGGAGAACGTGTTACGTGATGCCGACACGGCAATGTACCGTGCGAAGGATAATGGCAAAGCTCGCCACGAGTTGTTTCATAGCACAATGCACACGCGCGCGGTCGCGCTCTTGAAACTCGAGAATGATTTGCGCCGTGCCATGGAGCGCGAAGAGTTTTGCGTGCACTATCAACCAATCGTCTCACTGGAAACTGAAGCGCTCGTCGGCTTTGAAGCGCTCGTTCGATGGAATCATCCGGAGCGAGGTTTAGTTTCACCTGACGAGTTCATACCTCTGGCGGAAGAGACCGGCTTAATCACTGAGATCGGTTCCTGGGTTTTGCGCGAAGCATGCACGCAGTTACGCGCGTGGCAGTCGGCACTCGGTAGAGAAGCGCTCACGATGAGTGTTAACCTCTCCGGCAAACAACTGACGCAAAGCGACCTCATTCAGCAGATAGAAAATACCTTACGGCAAACAGGACTCGATCCAACATGGTTGCGGTTGGAAATTACTGAGTCGGTAGTGATGGAGAATGCCGAACTGGCAACTAATACACTATTGCAACTCCGCACGCTGGGAGTGCATTTGAGCATTGACGATTTCGGCACTGGTTATTCCTCTTTGAGTTATCTGCACCGCTTTCCAGTTAACACCCTCAAAATTGATCGTTCCTTTATTGGCAGGATGGCGAAGGGTGACGAGAACTCTGAAATCGTAAGAACAATTTGCACGCTGGCAAACAATCTCGGAATGGAAGTGGTCGCCGAAGGAGTGGAAACGCTGGAGCAATTAGAGCTGCTGCGATCCCTCAGGTGCGAATATGGTCAAGGCTATTTCTTCTCGAAACCAGTCGACGCTGAGAAGGCGACTGCATTGGTTCTTGACGCGTCTAGAGCTTATCCCTCTCTCAATGCTCTCATAACGCTTGACCCCGTTACGGCCCTCGTGAACTAACACCAAACGCAGAAATCAATCTTAAGGCCCCTGACTTTCCGATCAGAGTCTCAAAGACCCGCGCTTACCTTTCGACCATGAACCAGGCAATCTAAAGGTCTCCATCCTTGACATAGCGCTGGTTCGCAATGATATTTGCGAATCGTGTTCACCGGTTGCCATCTACTCAGTCGAGCCTCTCCTTCGACGCCACCTGGCTTGCTATCGGGACACCAAACTGGTCCTACTCCGTGCGGCCAATTTGTGGCCAGAATTCCCAGCACACAGTTTTGCTGAGGAAATTGAATAAGAGGGCCACTCGGGAGAGTGGCTTTTATATTTTGTGACGTTGATTGTGACGTAACCGTGAGTAATCAAGCACTGAATCTGTGGCTTCCGTTAGTCGGATTAATGAGAGGCCGCGAAATCGGAAACCTTCTTAGCAATTGTCACACGTCACCTATAACTATAAAGAATGGGTCAAGCTAAAACTTCGCCTCGTGAAATGCCAAGCGCGTCGTGGCGCGCGCGGTTGTGGCGGGAGTTGCTGGTGTTGCTCGCCTTCTGCCTGCTGACGGCCGTGATGACGTGGCCGTGGGTTCTTCACCTGCGCAACGCCGTGGCTGACGTGGGCGACCCATACATGATCGCCTGGGCGCTCTGGTGGGATTTCCACCAGACCTTCAGCGACCCGCTCCACCTCTTCGACGCCAACGTCTTTTACCCCTACCACTACACGCTCGCCTTCAGCGAGCACGACTACGGCATCTCGCTCCTCTTCTTCCCGCTCTTCGCACTGGGGGTGAGGCCGCTGACGGTTCACAGCGTCGCTACCTTCCTCGGCTTCGCCTTCTGCGGCTACGGCGCCTTCCGGCTGACGCGCACGCTGACGGGCTCGCGCGGCGCGGCCTGGGTCGCGGGTTTCGTCTTCGCCTTCATCCCGTACCGCTTCCACGGGCTCGGGCACCTGCACTACCTCTTCGCCGGTTGGATGCCACTGCTGCTGGAGGCGCTCGTGCTCTTCGCGCTTGTCAGGAGCCGGCGGCGCGCGGCGTGGCTTGGTGCCGCCTTCTTGATGAACGGCCTGACGTGCATCACCTGGATGATACTGACGTTGGTGCCGCTCGCCTTGACGGGGTTGCTGCTCCTTGCGCGCGACCCAGCGCTCAGGCGCGACCGCGCCTTCTGGCAGCGCGGCGCCGTCGCTCTCGGCGCGGCCGCCCTACTGCTGCTTCCGTTTCTGCTGCCTTACTATCGCGTGACGGTGAAGTACGGGCTGAAGTGGCAGGACTGGGACTTCGCAGCCAAGTCGCCGCCGGTGATGAGCTGGCTGGCTGCAGATCGGCGCTCGAAGCTTTGGGCAGGCCTGGGCGAACAGCTCCCGGGCGGGCACAAGCTGTTCCCGGGGGTGTTGGCGCCGCTGCTCGCGCTGTCGGCTCTGCGTGTGAGGGGCACGGCAAGCGCGCTCCTTCTTCGCCTCCGCGGGAGGCGCGCGAGCGAGCCGCAATCTGGCGGCCCGCACGAAGGCGTGGGAGTGGGACTCGTCTGGACGCTCTGGGGGTTCCTCGCCTCCCTCGGGGCGAACTTCTTCCCTAACACGCTCATGCACCATTACCTCCTGCCGTACAGGAGCATTCACATCCCTTCGCGTTCGGCGATGGTCTGTTATGTCGGGCTCGCGGTGCTGGCCGGGGTGGGAGCCGCGCGGCTGGCGCGGGCCGCGGCGCGCTCGAGCCCACGGGTCTACGCGGCGGTACTCGCTGCCGTGCTGGCCGGGCTCACCTTCGACCTGCGCGCCTTTCCGCTCCAGTTCGAGAGGGGCGCGGTCTACCCGGACGCCGTCACGCTTCGCCTGAAGGAGACGCCGATGAGGGGCGGGCTGGTCGAGCTGCCTTCGAACGGCTGCTGTTTGCGCCACCGCTACATGCTGCGCGCCGCCGATCACGGCAGGCCTCTCGTCAACGCGACGTCGAGCTTCATCTCACCGCTGACGGAGCAGATCAACCGGCTGTCGAACGACTCGCCCATCCCAGCCAGCTTCCTCGAACTGTTGGAAAGCACCCCGGCCTCCTACCTCGTCGTCCATAACGAGGACGTTTCGCCCCTGCGCCGTGAAGACTACCGCTCCTTCCTCGCGAATGCCGTCGCCGCGAAGCGGCTGCGCTTCGTTAACCGCTTCGACAACCGCGACGACCTCTACGCCGTTGTCAAGACCGAGCCCGACGCGCGCGCCGAGGCGCCCCCGCCAACCGAACTCGAAGCGCGCGACTGGGCGACGCTCATAGAAGAGGACCCGGTCAACCTCCTCACGGGGAACGCCGAGTGGGGGCGCGCCCTCTACCGCCTGCATCTCGTCGCTCGAGGGCGCATGCCCCGCTACGCCGAGTTCAGGGCCGACGCGCGCACGGCTGGGCTCGGGCTCTTTCCCGGCTCCCTATCGTCGCGGCTTGAATTCGATGCGCGGCTAGCCGCGCTTGCGCGCAGTTGGGAGGGGCGCGGCTGGTTCGTCGAAGCCTACGGCAGGCTCGACGATGCGCAGTACGTCGCTCGGCTCTACGGGAACGCGGGCATCGAGGCCACGCCCGCCGAACGAACCGCGCTGGCCGAGGCCCTCGCTTCGCGGGCGGAGACGCGCGCCGGCGCGCTTCTCAAGGTGGCCGTGGACCCGCGGCTTGAGGAACGCGGGTACAACCGCTCCCTGTTGCTGCTGCACTATTTCGGCTTCCTGCGCCGCAACCCGAACGACGCGCCCGACCGCGACCTCGAAGGCTTCGACTTCTGGCTCTCGAACCTCGAACGCGTCGGGGAGTTGGACCAAATCACCCTCGCCTTCAGGGACTCATTCGAGTACAAGAGGATAAGGGAAGGAAATAAGTGATAGGTGACTGCGATACGGCGGATGACTCACTGACTTTCCGCAATTAAGGTTAGCTAAGATGCTGTAATGTGACGTGCTTTGTGACGCAACCCTGCGATAGCGCACAGAATACTATGGCATAACACGAAATGATATTGAGGCGGGAGAACCTTGCAAGTCTGCTGAGTGGTTACCACTGAGCGACGCGGCGTTCCATGTGGGCTCTTCAATCGAAGATCACTCATCTAATCGCCGAAGAATTGTGCCTCAGGACAGTCGATTACGTAACCCAACCGGGCATCGCGGCGGCCTGCTTCACCCAGGTCGCCATCTGTGCCTCATCGAGCTCATCGCCTTCGTGTATGTCGATCCAGCGCGCGGCCTTGCTGCGCTCCGTGCCACCGGGCGGGACCGGTCGCAGCGACGTGCCCTGGAAGAAGGTCACCTTGACATAGTGGGTGAAGACATGGAACGACAGAAACCAACCCTGGCCCTCCATGCCATAAAATGGCGAGTTCCACTTCACGGCCTTGCGCACGTTGGGCACGTTCCGCACGATGACTGCGTCGAGGCGCTTCCCGAGGTCGCGCTTCCAACCCGGCATGGCGGCGATGTACGCCTGCACCGGAGCGTCGCCGTCCGCCTTCGCGATTTGTGGGTTGCCGCCCGAGAGGAGGACGACGCTGGCCTTCTCGCCTGTCTTCGCCGAGGACCGTGACTTGGTGGCCGACTTGCGTGGCTTGCTCATGCGCGACCTGCCGCCGGTTTCGACTTCGAGGCTAAAGATTTCTCAACTGATTTGAATTTTGGAGACTTCATTTCCTTCCGATTTTCGAAATAAGTCGTCGAAGGACATGGCCCTTCCACATCCAAAACCCCGTAAGGGCAAGTACAGGAATGGCGACAAACCGAACCACGGGGGCGTAGTTGGGAAGGTCTTCAAACGGACTATAAACATAGCCGATTATCGGAATGCTAAAGATGAGATGAATCAAGCGAGGAATCCAACGTTTGGTGGCACTACTAATCATTCAATCCCTTTCCAACCAGAATTTGCTGCATAGATTTTTCAACCCTTGACTCCCGAGTTTTGGATTGTTTGGGTTGAGAAAAATAAAAAATGTATGCTCTTTGCCGTCCCGGCGTCAGTGCGTCAAAAGCAGTTTTCAGGGCAGGCATTTCATCTAATTTATTTTGAAACTCGTCAGGAATTATGAAATCTGCAGTCTTTTTAAATTTCACTTTCAAACCGGCTTTTTCCACTTCAATGGCTTCATATATATAGGCCTTCAGGA
>DASZDU010000477.1:0-3754 GCA_035941655.1 Pyrinomonadaceae bacterium
ACAGATTTGTATGAAGTGGGCACGCTCGTCATGATTAAGCGCATGATGCGCGACCAGGATATTGTGCACATCATTGTACAGGGCGCTGAGCGCGTGCGCGTGCTTGAATGGACGCAGGAGCAGCCCTTCATGCGTGCACGCGTCGAGATTCTGCCGGACCTCAAGACAGTTGATGCCGAGGAGGTCGAGGCCCTCAAGCGCAACGTGCAGTCGCTCATCCAACAGGCGCTGGCGATGATGCCGCAGATTCCGCCCGAAGTGCGCGCCGCCGTGCTCTCCGCAGACAATCCCATTCGGCTGGCCTATTTCCTGGCTTCAATCCTCACGCTCGGCGTCGAGCAGGAGCAGAAGATGCTCGAAGCCGACACGGCCGACGAGCTGTTGCGACTGGCACATGGCTATCTGGCCCGCGAACTCGAGATCATACAATTGCGTTCGAAAATCGCCACCGAAGCGCAATCTGAGATGGACAAGTCTCAGCGCGATTACATTCTGCGTCAGCAGATGAAAGCGATTCAAAAGGAACTCGGTGAAGACGAAGGCGGTGAACAGGCTGAAGCTGCTTTGCTGCGCGAACGTCTGGCGAGTGCTGATTTGCCTGATGAAGTCAGGACAGAAGCAGAGCGGGAATTGAAACGGTTGGAGAAGCTTCCCGCCGCCGCGCCTGACTATCACGTCATCCGCACCTACCTCGAATACGTGCTCGAGTTGCCCTGGCGAAAATCGTCGGTAGACAAACTGGATCTGCCTGAAGCACGCAGGATTCTTGATGAAGATCATTACGGGCTCGAGGATGTTAAGGAACGCATTCTTGAATTCCTTGCAGTTATCAAGCTGCGGCCGGACACGAAGAGCCCGATTCTGTGCTTTGTTGGGCCACCGGGGGTCGGTAAGACTTCCCTTGGTCGCTCCATCGCGCGTGCGCTCGGCCGGCAGTTCGAACGCATGTCGCTCGGCGGTATGCGCGACGAAGCCGAGCTGCGCGGACATCGACGCACCTACATCGGCTCCATGCCCGGGCGAGTGATTCAATCTATTCGACGCGCGGGAGTCAACAATCCGGTTCTGATGCTGGATGAGATTGACAAACTCGGCAACGACTATCGCGGCGACCCGTCTTCAGCCCTGCTGGAGATTCTTGATCCACAACAGAACGGCACCTTCAGGGACCACTATCTGGATCTGGCGTTTGACCTGTCGCGTGTCTTCTTTATTGCTACTGCAAACCAGTTGGGACCGATTCCGCCGCCACTGCGCGATCGTATGGAGGTCATCAACCTCCCCGGCTACAGCGACAGGGAGAAGCTGCAAATCGCCAAGCGCTATCTGGTTCCGCGACAGATTGAGGAAAATGGCTTGAAGCCGGGACAACTGACAATTACTGACGCCGCTATCGAGTTGCTGGCTACTCGTTACACGCGCGAAGCCGGGGTGAGACAGTTGGAACGAAACATCGGCAGCGTCGCGCGCAAGGTCGCTCTGAAGATCGCACAGGCAGAGGCAGAGACTATAACTGTTGACGCGGGTGAGATAAAAGAATATCTGGGAGCGCCGAGGTTTTATCCGGAGCAGGCGCGCAAAGAGTTGCCGGCCGGCGTGGCTACCGGCATGGCCTGGACCGAAATGGGGGGCGAAGTCTTATTCATCGAAGCCACCCTGCTGCCCGGCGGTAGAGGACTCACAATCACCGGACAACTCGGCGAAGTGATGCAGGAATCGGCGCGTGCCGCACAATCTTACTTGTGGTCTCATGCGAATGAGTTTGGCATACCGGCGGCGATGTTCAAAGATTACGGCGTTCACCTGCACGTGCCGGCGGGCGCGATTCCCAAAGATGGACCAAGCGCAGGTGTAACCATTACCGCGGCCTTAGCCTCGCTCTACACTGGACGACGCGTGCGGCCGGATACGGCGATGACAGGCGAGATTACGCTTTCCGGTTTGGTGTTTCCTGTTGGCGGTTTGAAAGAGAAAATCCTGGCGGCTCATCGCGCTGGAATTCGCCGGATCATGCTGCCATCGCGCAACGAAGCTGACGTTGAAGACTTGCCGGATGACGTGCGCAAAGAGTTACAGATCGTGTTTGTCTCAGGCATAAGCGAAGTGATTGATGCGGCCCTCGAAGTGTTGGTAGCAAATCCGCCACCGCCTCCGATAATGACGGGCCATCCCGATCCGGCGACGCGGAAACCGGATGTCAATCAATCGCCGTTAACCGTGCGTCAGAACTGACTCCAATCGCCAGAAAAATTTAGCCGCGGATTTGCGCGGATAAACGCCGATCAGAAAAGTCTTAAAGCGGGTAATAATTTCTAATCTGATCCGCGTTTATCCGCGGCTAATTCTTCTTATGGTCTACGGTCCAAAGCGCTGGCGATACTCGGTCGAGTTGATAAACGCCTTGACCATTTCTGCCTGCACGAAGTTGCCATGAAATTCATTTAACTTCTGCAGCCAGAATTTATAACCACTCTCGTCTGGATCGCGACGGAGATAACCGAAATACTCCATCATCACGAAGGCTTCGTTAAACTTCGCTTTCGCGAATCGTTCGTCATCAACTATCCCTCTCAAGACCGACGCTCGCGTCGCGCTGCCATCGCCCAGACCACTTACAAACGCATCGCGCTCCGCAGTGGTGAAGCTGATGCGCGTGTTGGCAATCAGCCTATCGACGTAAGCCGCGTTTGACAGCCCTCCGTAGATCGATTTGAAGCCCGAGCGCTCAACCCAGGCATCGATCAACGTTTGCTTATTCGCCGCCAACTGCTGCTGCCAGTCGCCGCGACCGACAATGACAGATCGAGCCACTGCCGCGGTGTCGGGCATAAACTCGGTATATGACGGGGCCCGGCCAAAACTCGCGCGGTAAAGTCCGTCAACCAATCCACCAGTCACCTGGAATTCAATTGAAAGGAAGTAAGCTGCCGAGACATTAATCCGCCTCTGTTCGAAGCACCTCGCATCGCTACCGCACTCGAGCATCTGATTACTCCAGTAGTTGAAGCCACTTTCGTCGGGCTCACGTCCCAGGAAATCCAGATAGTGTTGCCGCACGAAATACTCCGGCGAATCGACCGCATTACCGGCTACGACCGCGTCTCTCGAGCCGGTAAACACCGCATCGGTTTTATTTGCCAGAAGAGAGAATGAACGCTCCTCCGGACTGAAGTGATAGTTCGTAAGCGACGGCGTTACTGTGTAGAAGTTGTCGGTGTCGACATTGTTGAAATGGTAGTTACCGTCTGCATCTGTGATGGTTGTTGCTGAACGCCCACCGCTCAACCGGGTGGTCACGCCGGCTAGTGGTGTGCCGTCTGAAGTAACAATCCTGCCGCTGATCGTAGCGGGCGCGGCTGTTGGACCAGTAACCGTCAGCAGGGGTGTAGCGCTCGCCAGCACTTGCCCGTCTGGATTTGTCACGTTAACTGTGTAATTGCCGAGTGAAGCGCCGATCGTGTTGATGCGGATGGTGAGCTGCGTGGGATTGACAAAAGTAGTGCTGTTTACCACCGGCGGAGTGCCCGCACCGGTAAGGGTCACACTCACGTGGTTGAAAGGTAGTGCGGGAGGGGCCAGGTTAGCGCCGGGATCATAAAAACCTGAACCGGCAACGGCTGTTCCGTTCACAGTAACAATATAGTTACTTCGTCCCTGAGGCACTGTCGTTGTAACGGCCTCACCCGTAACAACGCTCGAGGGCGTTGCCGGAGGCGGCGCAGACAGTTTGGCGACGCGTGCGCCGTAACTGTTA
>DASZDU010000478.1:0-7782 GCA_035941655.1 Pyrinomonadaceae bacterium
AACTCGCATTTCCCGGCCCGCCAGGTGTATCGCCAAGTCGTCTCGATGAGGCCCGATAAGAGCGCGTCCAGACGACATTTCCGCCGGTAGGCGGAGCCGCAAACGTTCTCTCAAAAGGGCTTCGTAGTCGCTAAAGTCACCCCTGCTTTCTAATGATGATGCATAACGAATCTGAAGCTCCGCCGGCTCAAAAAAGGACCGTTCAAGGGCGCCGTTTAGACGCTCGGTATATTCAACCCGAGCCTTATGAATTTCCGTTCCCAAAATGGCCAGCTGATCGTTCCAGGGTGCTACCAGATTTTCGACGTCTTCGAGTCGCAATTCGCGCTCGGACGCTTCCTGCAGAATCCTGTTTTTCTGTTTGATTATCTTGTTGTAGTCAGAGAACGTTCGTACATACGCGGGATGCAGCGAGGCTACGCCACGGTCAATGAAGTGCCTCCTCGCTTCCGGTAATCCGCGCACCACCTCAAGTTGATCGGCGGTAAAAGCAAAAACCTGAAGCAGTCCAAGATACCGCGCTAGTTGTTCGCGCTTGCCGTTAACCCAAATCGACTTGGTGTTTTCTCTTAACGATATTCGCAGGTCTCTGTGGATGTCTTTGCCGGTGGAGACTTGTCCTTCAATGAAAGCAGAGTCTTCGCCAAATCGGATTGATTCCTGGAGACGTTGCGTGCGAAATGATTTGGTTCTGGAGAGCGTGTGGATTGCTTCGAGCCAATTGGTCTTACCCTGGCCGTTATTGCCGTAGAGGATGTTGAGTCCTGGTCCCCAGCAGATTTTGCCGCTTAGATTTCGAAAATTGTTAACTTCAAGTGACTCCAGGATCATCGAGCGATTTTAACATACCACTCATGAGGTGGCTCTCTCTGTCTTACAAAGCACAAGCGCTCGCTTCTTCGAGAAAACCGAGCGCTTCATCCTAGATAACTCGTTCGATCAAATGCCTTACATCAACGAGGGCCATCCCACCTAGAGTCGCATAGGCATTACTACGTATTTGTATTCATATTCGGTGCCTTCGGCTGGCCGCAGTTGTGCTTGAGAGTTGCCATCTTTGAACTCGAAGGCCACCGCTCCATCGCCGACCACGTTCAAGAAGTCCTGGAGATACTGAGCGTTGAATCCGATGTCAGTTTCTTCACCGTCATACTCCGTTTGAATAGTTTCGCGTGCTTCCCCTTCTTCCGCGTTTTGCGAGCTGATGACTAACTGATTAGGCTCAAGATGAAATCGAATCGCGTGAGATCGTTCGTCGGCCATTAAGGCCACACGTCTAATCGCTGCGTTCAGCAGTGCCCCATCAAACTGGATGGATTTATCGTTGTTCTTGGGCATCACCATGTCATAGTTTGGAAACTGGCCGTAAAGCATTCGCGAGATTAGGAGCCTCGGACCCACCTCAAAGAAAATGTGATTACCGTCCATTCCCAGACTAATGTCCCCGTCGTATCCGGCCGACAATTTTGTAAGTTCAGCTAATGTTTTCCTGGGAATCAATGTGTCGATCGACTCAGAACTGCCGTTTTTGGAGACGCCTTTCCTTTCCACGTAAGCCAGCCGGTGGCCATCTGTCGTCACCATCTTTGCGCCGGCATCATCCAGAATGAACTTTGCGCCAGAGAGCGTGTAACGAGACTCTTCCTGCGTGATTGCGAAAATGGTCCGATCGACAAAGGCCTTGATGACACCGGCCGAAATCTTTGTGGGGGCTGACTTAAAGGAAGGAACTTCCGGAAACGCGTCTCGAGCTATACCGACCATCTTAAAGCGGCTCTTATCACAGGTTACGGTTACCCAATCATTATCTTCCTTTTTAAAACTCACTGGCGCATCCGGTAGCAATCGGGCTATTTCAAAAAGTTTTCGTGCCTGCACGCAAATCGAACCAGGAGTTGAAATATCTTCGGCATCCATGTCACAGCGAATGGTTACATCCAGGTCTGTTCCGGTGAGCCTAATAGTGTTCTCACCGACAGATTCGAGCAGGATGTTGGACAACACCGGAATTGTGTTCTTTTTTTCCACCACTCCCTGAACGAATCCCAGTTCCTTCTGGAGGTTTTGTTTACTGACAACGAATTGCATGTTCGACTCCTTACGTTTGGTGCCTTCAGTGGAAGCCATAACGATCCTCTTTACTTTCTACTTCTAACTTAAGAAAAACAGTTTATTAATCTCTAGCAGTAGTACTAGGGCCTGTTGATTTGTGGAAAAACAAGCGAACGATAAGCAGCAACGCACGTTAGTCTGTTCATCGCGCAGTGAAATTCTGATCGTGAATTCTACTTCTCTTATGAAAAGGTGCTCGCGCACTTTTCATTCTATTCTTTCAACAGGCCCTGTGCCAAATATCTTGTGGAATTCTGACTATGTTTGATTTCTGACGTGTTCCTAAAATTAGTTTTTTCAAAACACGATGGAAATCTCGCGTCACTTTTTCAAACTTTCTGAAAGGTTTAGCAACTGTCTCTGGAATGCCGCGTCAGACGCAGAAAGCGACCGTATCTTCTCACATGAATGCATAACAGTTGTGTGGTGTTTGCCTCCAAAAGCGCGGCCTATCTCTGGGTAGCTGTGCTTCGTTAGCTTTTTACAGAGATACATGGCGATTTGGCGTGGAAAAGATATCTCTCGAGAGTTACTTTTTGAGATCAACTGGCCAGCGGTCAACTTGTAAGCGATCGCAACAGTTTTTTGGATTTGTTCAATGGCTATGACGCCAGGTTCGTCCTCGGTTGCGATATTACGGATCGCATCCCTGGCTAATTCTTTCGATAAGGGAATTCCCCGCAGAGATGAAATCGCAAGCAGTCGGATGAGAGAACCTTCCAATTCTCTGACATTATTTTTTACCCTACTGGCAATAAAAAGAGCTACATCGTCTGGAACAGCAAATCCGATGACCTCAGCTTTCCGCTTGAGAATGGCAACTTTCGTTTCCAAGTCGGGTGGCTCTAGATCGGCGATGAGTCCCCATTCGAATCTGGAGTGTAAACGTTCTTCGAGTGTGGGTATTTCACGAGGCGGGCAGTCAGAACTAATTACGATCTGTTTCTGTTCCTCATAGAGAGTATTGAAGGTGTGGAAAAATTCCTCCTGCGTGCGCTCTTTACCGGCCATGAACTGAATGTCATCGATGAGCAGAACGTCAACCGAGCGATATTGTTCTCTGAAGCCCTGTGTTCTGTCATAACGAATGGAATTGATCAGTTCGTTCATGAACCGCTCAGAAGAAAGGTAGGAGACTCGCAAGTGAGGATTTCGCTCTTTTATCGCGTGTCCGCAAGCGTGCATCAAGTGAGTTTTTCCCAGACCGACGCCTCCGTATAGGTAAAGTGGGTTGTAGGTTTTTCCGGGAGCCTCAGCAACAGCAACCGATGCCGCGTGGGCAAACTGATTGCATGAGCCCACCACGAAACTGTCGAATGTGTACTTTGAATTTAAGGAAGGATCAACGGACGATCGCCTGGCCGGCGCCACTGCAGCGCCAACGGTCGCAGTTGGCGAGGCTTGGACAGTTTGGAGAGGAACGCTAACATTTCGAGAGGTACCGTTTTGCGCAAGGTTCTGTTTGCCAATATCTTCTGATACTCGCCAGTCAACGGAATAACCAGAAAGACTCAGTTCAACCAAAGACTGATCAATCAAATTCGAATAATGTGACTTGACCCAATCCCTCACTACGAGATTCGGCGCACAGAGCCGAATCATTCTTTGCGCCTGATCAATGCCTTCAAAACGGATCGGATTAAACCACGTCTCAAAACTCTCGACATGGAGTTTAGTTTTGATTGTTCGACGAAGACTTTCCCAAAGATTACTCTCCACCAGACTCACCATAAACACTCAAATTGGGTTTCTTCCCGTACGACAAACACAGCTGTGAACTATCGGAATCTGCTCCCTTTATTCGGGCTAGCGCTCACGTTCCGGATAAGCGCGAAATAAGTTACCCACAGGCTTTTCCTCAGCTTTGTGGAAAACCCCGAGTCTTAAAGTAAAGCTTTAAGCGTATGGTTATCAAGGGTTTACAAGGAGATCGAGAACGTGAGGCGGAGACTAACACACAGATTCTGTCTGAGGCAAGAAACGTAAAAGATAAAACACACGGTCGATTTGATCACGCGAATCCGGCAGTCAAACTGAGCGGCTCCTTCGAGCAAGTTTGTTCAGGAGCAAGCATTTGGTTATCAATTTATTGGTGAGTGCTCTTTTCACACCGGCGTAAATTTCGTGCCGCGCCCAGAAGTTGGTTTCGTGATTGTCCTCAGACGGGTGAATAGGCCAGCCCCTTTCTTGACAGAAGGTCCTGTGACGGCTAGTCTTACGGTTTTCTTTTTAGGGGAGATTTCCAGCTATGTCTAAGCGAACTTTTCAGCCCAACAACCGCCGTCGAGCGAAAACACACGGCTTCCGGGCAAGAATGGCGTCGAAAGCCGGTAGACTCGTTCTGAAGCGGAGACGTTCAAAAGGGCGGCGGCGGTTGACCCCTGCCCACTATTGATGTGTCGTAGTTCATGAAGGTCTACCTGCGTGGGAGCGCTGATTTTCAAAAGGTTTATCGACAGGGCAAGCGCTATGAAGGCAAATTGATGACGGCATTTGTCTTGTCGAACAACTTGTCTCATAACCGATTTGGCGTTACAGCTTCACGCAAAGCACTGGGCAATGCCGTCCAAAGAAACCGCGCCAAGCGATTATTGAAAGAAACCTTCCGCCTGAAAACATCATCGCTTGAGAGCCTGCCACAAACCTACGATTGGGTAATTAATGCGAAACGGCGGCTACCCTCGTTAAAGCTGGCTGATGCAATCGAAGAATTTGAGGAACTGCTAATCAGGGTGGCAAAGGCGGAGAGTAAGGGAAGAGAGTAAGTCCCCAGTGTGGGCAAGACGTGAAGTCACTATTAATCGCATTTCTTAGATTCTATAAACTCGTCATTTCACCGTTTCTTCCACCTTCTTGCCGATTCTCTCCTACATGTTCGCAATATGCCAGCGAGGCGATTGCTCGGTATGGCGCCGTTCGTGGCTGCGCCCTGGCTCTGCGCAGATTGCTGCGATGCCACCCATTCAGTGCGGGTGGCTATGATCCTGTGAAGTAACAATTATCCGGATCCGGCGGCAAGACTTTCGTCATCGCTAAGGTAAATGCAACAAAAACGACTAGTAATCGCACTCCTGATCTCCACGGCAATTCTTTTTCTGTGGAGCTATCTCGTTCCTGTCAAGCCTCCTCAACCTGACGCGACTCCCGCAAACCAGCCAAGCCCGCAACAAACAGTTACACCGCAAAGCACGGCGGTTAACAGTCCAGCTCCAGCCGTGGGCGCAACGCCGAACGTTGGTCCTGCCCCAATCGATTCTGTTAGTGCGGCGCCGCATCGCGTTGTTTCCATTAAGACACCTCTGTATGAGGCCAGGCTTGACACCCTCGGCGCGGAGGCAATTAGCTGGATAATCAAGAAAAATAAGGATAGTGGACAAGAGATCTATTCAGTAGCCAGCGATAAGAAAAGCCACGTCCCACTTGAGCTGATTTCACAGGAGGGTCTGAAGAGACAGCCTCGCGAGGCTCCGCTGCAATTAGCGATTGGCGACCCTTCGGTTGATAACATTCTGGGCAGCACGAACTATTCGGTGGAGGGGCTGGATAGTGCCACGGGGGATGCGGAACTTACGTTGACAGCAGGTGAGAAGAAACGAATCACATTTCTGCTAAATGATAAGACGACCGGTCTGGATGTTGTAAAGACGATTGTTTTAGACGCTGATAATTACATCGCAGACCTGGAAATCACGATCAAGCGCGGGGGCCAAATTGTTCCACAGGCGAAAGTCAGAATTGGTCCAAGCATAGGAGACCAGGGGGTCAAGAGCTACACGTTTTATTCGGTAGCCCCGGAGGCGGTGGCAGCTGTGGGTGACAAGATCGAACGTCACCTGGCGCAGGCGATCAATGAGAACAAGAACAGTCCCGATCGTCTCACAATTCCCGGACCGGTTGACTGGGCCGGCGTCGGCGATACTTATTTTGCGATGGTCGTGGTCCCTGCCAGGAAATTGGACAGCCTCGATCTTCAAACAACGCAATATGATCACTCCGCCAATGGACACCCTGAAAAACGCTACTTGCTCACGGCCTGGGTGCCTGTTCCCGCGGACGGTTCACGCTCCGCAATTTACACGGGGCCAAAAGATCATTATTTACTCACTCAAGCCAGCACTCAGTTGAGGCAGATCGCTGGCCGCGATTCCATTGACCTTGAAGGCCTCATCGACTTTGGCTGGTTCAGCTGGATGTCGCGGCCGCTTGCGATACCGATTCTCAGTTCCATTAAGTGGCTCCAAAAGCTAACTGGAAGTTATGGCGTTGCGATCATTTTGTTCACGATCGTTATCTATTCCCTGTTTTTCCCGCTCAAATGGCGTTCTTCGAAGTCGATGAAAAAGGCGCAGAAGCTCGCGCCGCGCATGAAGGACTTGCAAGAGAAAATCAAGGGGATGAAGCAAAACGATCCTCACTTAAAGGAGCTGCAGGTCGAGCAACTGCGTTTGATGAAAGAGGGTAATCCGCTTGGCGGGTGTCTGCCGCTCTTGATCCAAATGCCTTTCCTCTTCGCCCTGTACCGGGCCATCACGATCTCTTTGGATTTTCGTCAGGCGAGCTTTCTCTGGTTGCCGGACCTTTCCGCGCCGGAACCTTACTTCATACACATTCTGCCGATTCTAATGGCAGTGACAATGATCGTTTTGCAGTTGATTACGCCGGCGCCGTCCGCAGATCCTTTGCAACGGAAAATGATGGCAGTCGGCATGCCTTTGTTCATGTTGTATGTACTTTGGAGCGCGCCTTCGGGTTTGCTACTCTATTGGTTAGTCGGAAATATTGTGGGCTTCGCGCAACAGTTCATCATTAATAAGTGGACAAGTACAGAGGATAGCGAAGCGCCTGCTCCCGAATCACCAAATAAGAAAACATCTAAGAAAGGCAGCGGAACAGCGAAAGGGACATAGTGGTAAGGCACTTCTTCGCGCACTGATTAATCATGCAAGAACCCTGCGTAAAAGCGAGCGCTTTTCTAAAGTCTTTGTTTGCAGGCACAGGCCTGAATATCACAGTTGCGGTGACTGAAACGCCAACAGAATGTCTTCTGGACCTGAGTGGACAAGACGCGGAGTTGTTGCAAGTTGAGGGTGGCGAGCTATTGCAGGCTGTGCAGCACCTGCTCAACCAGGCCTTCGGAAGAGCGCTGCCGGAAGGTCAAAGATTGGTTTGCGACGTTGAAGGATTTCGCGCGACTCGGGAAGCAGAGCTAAGGAAGATGGCCAATCTGGCCGCTGAGCGCGTTCGCTCGACTGGCGCACCCTTTGTCTTTGGCGAAATGAATGGCAGTGAAAGAAGGATTATTCACCTTACGCTCGCTGAATCCGAGGACCTCTACACTGAATCTGTCGGTGACGGCTCGGCGCGAAAACTAAAGGTTGCGCTGAAACCCTCGAAATAGATTACGAGATAAATCAATCCTTTCAGCCTCCTTCCCATCGCGATGGATACTATTGTCGCAATTGCTACCTCGCACGGGCGCAGCGCGATAGGCCTCGTACGACTAACTGGCCCAAGCTCGCTAAATATCCTCCGCGGTCTCATCCAGGATCCGCTGTTCGTCCCCGAACTCAGGAAACTTTTTCTAAAACAGATACGAAGGGAGTCGGGAGAGCTGCTCGATTCTGTGCTTGTGTCTTATTTCGAAGCTCCTCACTCATTCACGGGTGAGGA
>DASZDU010000479.1:0-22985 GCA_035941655.1 Pyrinomonadaceae bacterium
AGGTTCTTGATGACATGGGCGCCCACGTCGAGGCCGACGAGATCAAGCGTTCGGAAGGTGGCGCTCTTGGGCCGGCCTAACGCCTGGCCGGTAATCTTGTCGATCTCTTCAATAGAGTAACCATCGTCCAACATGGCCTTAATCGTAACCATCGAGCCAAACGTGCCAATGCGATTCGCGATAAAGTTTGGCCGGTCTTTAGCGGGAACAACGCCTTTACCGAGTCGCTGATCGAGAAAGCCATAGAGGAAGCACGACACTTCCGGCTTGGTCCATTCGGTGCGAATTATTTCTACGAGATGAAGATAGCGAGGTGGATTAAAAAAGTGGACGCCGAGAAAGTGCGCACGAAAATCGTCTGAACGGCCCTCAGCTAACTGCGCGATAGGAATTCCGCTGGTGTTTGATCCGATGATCGAACCACCGCGCCGATGCTGCTCTATTAGTTCGAACAAACCCCGTTTTATTTCTAAGTTCTCAACAACCGCCTCGATGATCAGATCACAGTCTTTGAGTTTGCCGAGATCGTCTTCAAAATTACCGATGCTGATGAGCGCTGCCTTGTCGGGCGTGAAGAATGCCGCGGGCTTTGCTTTCTTGGCGGCCTCGAATCCGGCGCGCGCAATCCGGTTGCGCACTTCCTTCGACTCCAGTGTTAGGCCCTTTGCCTGTTCTTCCGGAGTTAGTTCTCGCGGCGCAATGTCCAGCAGCACTGTGGGCACCCCCGCATTTGCGAGGTGCGCGGCGATCTGCGCTCCCATCGTGCCGGCTCCCAGGACTGCAGCTTTTTCAATTCTCATTATGGTGGACAGGCATTCCTGCCCGTCATTCTCTCTTTCCCAGGGTCAAACCGGAATGGATCAGTTCGGCGGTCATAATACTGAATGAGTATTCATTCAGGCAAGGCCGCGGTGAAAACCTGGCAACTAATCCTCTAAAGCAACCGCGGCGTTGTCCAAAGAATGAAGACGTGTGTGAGAGCTCTCTCGGACTATCGACCCGTAGGTTCAATAACGAGAGAGGCGGCCCATAGCCGCCCCTCTTGAACAATCGACTTGATGTGTGTCGTGTATCTTATCCGCCGGCCGCTGCCGATGTTGAACTGTAAGCCACGTTTCGACATGGGTCGCTCTCCGGCTTCAAGATCGAAAATGAGTCGTCAAAGAGTGCTATCACAGTGACCTGCCCCCCATCTTTCTGTTTGTAATCACACTTGACTTTGCCAGTCACGTTGCTGTTGTTCACCGAGAAGGTCACAGACCAATGATCGTCGTGACTTGTTTTGGCGTTCAAATCAATAGCCGTTGAAGTCTCGCCGGGCGCCAGGCTATCTGCTTCCAGCGAATCAGTGTGTCCAGCACACAGGTGGGTCGCAATTACTTGCGTTATGTGATTCAGGGTTCCATTGAGCACCACGAATTTACCAGTAATCGGATCAGACATATCGTCCTCCTTGCCTTTCGGAATATTTGTATTGGAGTTGGTCCTCTCCAAGTTGGTGTCTTCGAACGGGAGACTGAGCAATCGTTGTCCCGAAACTAAAAAGGCGGTTCCCTTAAGAAATCGCAATAATCTGTCAACGCTGGATGAAATGGAAACGGACGCTAGCTGTCAGTAGTGACACACCCAACGGCCACCACTGATACAATAAATCGGAAGCTACACGAAACTATCACAAGTGCGCCCACCGAGCTCGAACCGAATGACATCATTTCTTGGATCCCGAGAAATTCAGCAAACTTTGCAACCTTCCCGGCGATTGGTTAATTATCTAAACTCGCTATCAAAAATCAGCAACAGAATCAATTCATTCCGCGATTCGGAAAGTCTTAAGCATTACGTGTTGGAAGCAGCGCTGGAAACGATTCCAGTTCGTGAGCTCGTAATGAGACTGTTGGCCTAAGACGATGAGGAAAGTGACCTTCGCGAAATAGGGATTTGCACGGAGCGTGGTGAACTGGTGGTGAGCTAGTTAAAGGTGGTTGAGGAAAATTTCAACTTATGCCCGAAAACTGTAGGAAATTTTCACGTTATGACCGAAAGGAATTTCATTTAATGACCGAATCGTCCGCGTAAGTTATTGATTCCAGTAATAGGCGGATTGTAGGTCACAAAGTGAAATTCTTGTAGGTCGCACTGGTTCGTTGCGGGCGATTCAGCGTGGAGGTCTGCGCGGCAAATGGCTGCACAGAAATAGTGAGCAACACAAACGTAAGTAGAAGAGTGAGAAACCTCTGCATCCTTGCACTCCTTGGTGTAATTCGCGAACAGTTTTTGGTTGAGCGTTAGTTTTTGAGCTTAGTTTGCTTGAGACTAGTAGGCGTTGTGAGACTCAAGTGGGGGTGAGGCCCGTGCCTTACTTTGTCGGGAAATCGAACCTGTCGGGAAGCGCGTGGGATTATGGTGGCCGCTGCCGCAGTGGCAAGTTAACAGAACCTTGATCATCAACGACTAAGGAGTATAATCCCGGCGTAAACTTGGTACACAACAAAGCCTCATCTGACCTGGTGGCTCAAGATCCCTGAGAGCGACGAAGTCACCAACGCCGCTTAAAACCTCGCGCCGCTAACTATCGCCAGAGTCGCTTTACCTTTGCGTTTCTGTCTACCTCAGTAGAACCCGGTCTAGAGTGGTTCTCTAACCCGACGTTCAAAGGTCTCAACGAGTTGGTTCCGCAGCTCTACTGTGACATAAGAGATATGCGGTCCAGTCACCCACACGCTCGAAGGAGGGCCAATGAAAACGAAACTTTTAGTGCTTGCAGTGTTTATCTCACTTTGTTCAGTTATGCTTATTTCGGCAGTGCTGAGCGCACCCGCCCCACCACCTACAGCGCCGCTAGCCATGACAATCGCTTTTGGGCCAAAGCAATACACCCGCGCTGCCGGTAAGCCCCAGACTTTTACCGAAACATTCCAACATTGTGGAACGAGCCAGTGCCAGATCGTTGTGGCAAACGGAAGTGGTGACAAGACCAAGCGGGCCAGTAGTGCGTCCATTTCACTAAACGGTCAGCAGATCGTCGGCCCACGCGATCTGAATCAGCAAGTAGCTACCATCGTCAAGCCCGTTTCGCTGCTCGATCAGAATCAACTCACCATCACACTTTCATCCAGCCCTGGCTCCACGCTGACAGTGTCTGTGGAATGCGTGGCGCCCGCTGCTGTTCTTGAGGGCCGCGCGCCGGGAGCAAGTCTGTTGAATCCGACAACACTGCTCTCCGCATTCCAAATCGCCAACACCGGAACTGCTCCTGCGGAGAACGTTCAGATTACATCGATCACGCTGCCTGGCGGAACGCTGACGACGCCTACTCTGCCAAACAATCTCGGAACGATTCCCGCCGGCGGCTTAACAAATGCCGATGCAAACTTCAGCGGTGGTCCTTTCCTACCTAATGGAACATACCCGCTAACCGTCCAGGGAACATATCAGGTTGGAGGTTCCACCTTTTGCTTTACCTTCACCCTGACATTACGCATCCCGCCGAATGCACCTGGTTCCGCACCACTCAACTCGGCGACTGCGGGATCAAACTTCGTGACTGGTGCACCATTTACACCTCAACCGCCGGAGTTCGAGGGTGATGAGAATGGCTCGCTATGGACCCCACCAATCGGTCCATTCGTACCCGGCACTCCGACTCAGACAACTACGAACGTACAAATAGCGCCGCCCTTAGCGAAAGCGGATGCAGGACCTTTACTTTTGCCAAACACCCCTGGCCCAATCGAATTTGTTCAGAATGCCGGGTTCGGCGTGAACGGCAACAACATCGCAGAACCAAGTGGCGCTACTGGCGGTGGGGTTGTCTTCGTCACGGCAAATTCGTTCGCGGCTTATTCGACGAATAACGGCGGCAGCTTCACACAGTTGAATCCAACCAGCATCTTTCCCGCTGACGCGATTGGCTTCTGTTGCGATCAAATCGTGCAGTACGTACCGAGCATTGATCGCTTTATTTGGCTGCTCCAAGGAAACGGCTTCCGACTAGCTTCCGCCAGTCCGGCAAGCATTATCAGTAGTGGCGGCACGGCGTGGACGTACTGGAATCTGCCGTCGAATCTTTTCGGACAGCCTACCGGGACGGGGGTCGATTACCCCGACCTTTCAGTGGGAAATAATTCGCTTTATCTGAGTTGGGATGTGGGGTGGCCTACCTGTCCCTCAGGTTGCAACAGCGGAGTCCAAGTCTCGCGGATATCCCTGGCTGGTATTCAGGCGGCCGGCACGATCACGATTGAGTACACCAATCCGCCGGATTCGAGCATGGTTTGGGGTGGTCACCTGATGCAGAACACGCTCGATGAAATCTTCTGGGCCGGGCACAACAGCAGCAGCCAGATGAGAGTTTTCTCGTTGGCGGAAGGGTCAAATACTTACTTCTGGCGCGACGTCACCATTTCCTCGTGGGCGAGAGTCGCCCTGTCTTCGCTAACGCCGGACAACCAGAACTGGCTTGGTCAGTGTGGCGGCGGCTTTCCGGGTACCGCGGTCATCGGTTCGACCCGCGTAAATAATCAGCTTTGGTTTGCCTGGAGTGCCGGAAATGACAGTAACTTTCAACAGCCTCACGTCGAGATGGTGACGCTGGATCGAAACAACAACTTCAGCAAGATCCAACAAGTGCAGATCTGGAACAACAGCTACGCCTTCGGCTATCCCGCCCTGGCGACTAACGCCTGCACCGGAGAAGTCGGACTTTCGCTGGAGTATGGTGGCAACGGCAATTATGAAAACCACGTCGTGGGGTTCTGGGGCGACTTTGTTGTGTACATCACGACAGGGAGTAATGTCGGCACCTGTCGTTTCGGAGACTACGTGAGTATCAGGCAGGCACCGCCTACGACTCAGAATCCCGGGAACCTGTTCGCGGCTTTCGGCTATGGACTTAACACTATACCTCCGCCGGGATCAGGCGCGCGCACCGATAATCGGTACGTCTTGTTTGGACGTCCGGCGTCGTCGTGTAACGTGATCAAGTGATCGGTAACAGCTCTGCGCCGTCAGGAAGTTGAGAGGAATTAAGATACTCAGGGCCGACCCCACCACACTAGATGGGTTCAGGCCCCGGCGTAGCACGTTGTATCGGCTGAGAAGGAATTGGGCCCGCTGGCGCCACGGCGGGCCCACTCTTCTGAGGCTGAGGCACACCCGGGTGGAACGGCCGCGTATGCGTAGGGTATTTAAGGCAAACCAAGAAATAGGAGATTCACTGCGAGCGTTCCAGGCATAAGAGATCAATGGTTCTTTATCTGGGCCGTTGGCTGTGGTCATCACCCTACTGGTCGCTCGGGCTCCTCGTTGTATACGTTTGGACCATAAATGCCGCGCCTCTTATCGGAGCGCAGGCACGTAGTCTTACAAAAGGATGGTGAGAGGTAACGACTCCAACCTGAGCACAGTCTCTATCGTCAGAGAGTGGAGACCCAAAATCGTAAGCAAGGCCGATTGTGTGGCAGATTTTTCTTGCGGATGAGCGGCCGGCATGAATCTTATGCGGCTAATTCGTCGCTTATCCACGCGCTCAATCTGGAACACTCCCGCTGCTTCTTCTACCCTATCGCCCGGCTTTAACAATCGCCCAGCCCTTGCCAACAGGAAACCGGCGATCGTCGTATAGCTGCCGTCTTCAGGCAACTGCAATCCAAGCCGTTGGTTGGCATCTCTCACGGCCAGCATTCCATCCAGCACGTAGGTGGCGCCATCTTTTCTAATCTGCGAGCGAGTCTCTTCATCGTACTCGTCATTGATCTCACCCACGATCTCTTCAAGCAGATCTTCCAGCGTCAGGATCCCCTCCAGGCCGCCGTGTTCATCTACAACAAAACCAAAATGAACGCGAGATGCTTGCATCTGCTTGAGAGCCTCGCCCAGCGACGCCGTGGCCGGCATGAAGATTGGCTGCCGCACCAGCTTTCTAAGATCGAATCCGCCCGCCGGCACTCGACCCATGTCCAGGTCTTTTCTAAACAGCAAGCCCACGATCTCATCAAAACGCTCACCGTAAACCGGCAGTCGGGAATAACCGCTGGAAAGAAACGCTGACCTGGTTTCTTCGAGCGTGGCAGTGACTGGAAGTGCTTCGACTTGCGTGCGAGGAATCATCGCCTCTCGCACAGCTGCGTCGGAGAATTCAAAAACTCTATGAATTAATTGTTGTTCCTGCGGTTCAAGGTTACCGCTTTTGCGGGAGACATCGATCAGGTGACGCAATTCTTCTTCAGTGTAGACGGAAGCGTGCTCCTGCGACGGATGGAGTCCGAACAGTCGGACCGTACGCGTACCCGCCCAATCAAGCAGGCGTATGGGCCATCGAAAGATTTTGTAAAAGGCCTGCATGGGCCACGAAATAGCCAACGCAACTTTTTCGGCGCGCTCCAATGCCAGTGTCTTAGGTGCCAGCTCGCCCAACACGATGTGCAGGAAAGTAATGATAATGAAGGCGACTGCAAAAGAGATGGTATGCAACGTTACTTCGGAGACCCGCCCTCGGAGCGGCGCTTCGAGCAGATGAGCGAAGACTGGTTCGCCAATCCAGCCCAGCACCAGAGAGGCCATCGTGATGCCGAGTTGGGTTGCGGAGATGTAAGCATTCAGGTTATCAAGCAGATTAATTAACCGCCGCGCACTAGTACTTCCGGACGCAGCTAGCGTCTGTATGCGCGAACGGCGCACGCCCACAAGCGCGAATTCAGACGCGACAAAGAAGCCATTGGCGAAAACGAGAAAAAAGACGAAAAAGATATAGAAAACTGTGGTCATCTGCGCTCAATCATACACCGATCCTGAGAGCGGCGAATAATGAGCCACGTATGCCCGGCAGCAGGATAGATACAGAATGTGTTGGCTTCGCGCTACGGGCACTTCACTCCAGGCGGAGTGGAGCAGATGACTATGGCGGGATTTAGGGGCCGACGCTTTAGCGAGCTAGGCGCACGAGGCAAGCGATGCGAACGGCGCTCGCGGGCTACGCGAAACAGTTGGTAAGAATTCAACAACGGATGTAATGCGGAAGACAGAATCCAGGCGCGCGAGTTCCAGCACCCTGCTTACTCGTTTGGGTACGTTCATTAGTTCGTAGCGGATTCCTTGTGATTCGACTTGCTCGCGCAATGCCAACATCACTCCCAGACCGCCGGCATCAATCATCGTCACGCGCGCCAGGTCGAGTTTGATCGCACTGACGTCTGACAGTGATTGCACGGTATTTCGTAGGATATCCATTTCACCGTTCACAATTTGCCCTTGCAGCCCGAGGACGGCAACATTTCCGATATTTCTGGCGTCTATTTTCAACATGACGATCTCCCTTGACTCAGTTAACGCGAATACCCTCGTTCCGTTTCATTATTTTCTTCCTCAACAATAAAGACGCCTGAATCCGGTTTCTGTTAACTCTTATCCGAAAAGTTTTCCTTCACCCGTCACTGCCTCGAGGTCACAAAGGCGCGGCATCGGTAAGTATCTCGCAAAGCTTCGCGAAGTCTATATTCCCGCCCGAAACAATACATACCACTCGACCTCCACCCGCTTTGCCCGCTAAGGCGCAGGCCAGCGCACATGCGCCGGCACCCTCCGCGATGATGCGATTGCGTTCAGCCATGAGTCGTAGTGCAGACCTCACTTGGTGCAATTCCGCAACAAGCGCGCCATCGATCAAGTTTTGTGCGCGCTCGAGCATTTGCGGGAACACCATCTTTGCGCCGATGCCATCCACGAAGGATGGTTTATAGTCCACAGTTTTCGGAGTTCCAGCCGCAAGTGAGACGACAAGAGGCGCTGCCGTTGCCACTTCAGCTGCATATATCCTGCACTTCGAATTCAGTGCGCGCATCGCGGCAGCAATTCCGCAGGTAAGCCCACCGCCACCCCAGGGGATCACAACCGCGTCAACCTCCGGACAGTCTTCCATAATCTCAAGCGCGATGGTGCCGTTGCCGGCCATCACATTCAGGTCGTCAAACGCATGGATGAAAGTCGCTTCGACACCGGGGAAGGTTCGCGTTTCAAAGGCCCGCCACCACTCCTCAAACGGGACTTTGATGACGCATCCGCCAAGCCGTTCGATTGCCTTGATTTTCGTCTCCGGCGCCGTCTCGGGCGCAACCACCGTGCAGGGAATACCAAGCTCGCGCGCACGCCAGGCTACTCCCTGAGCCATGTTTCCTGCGGATGCAGTCAATACTCCGCGTGACAGCGTCTCTGGCGTCAAACCGCCCATGGCATTCGTCGCGCCACGGATTTTGAATGATCCGATCGGTTGAAGGTTTTCCAGTTTGAGGTAAATCTCGGCCGGTGCGTCCCTGAGGTTGAGCCTTACGAGCGGTGTGCGGATCGCGGAACCCGCAATCATTCGTCGCGCGTCGTTGATGTCAGCGAGGGAAGGAAGCATGGTCAGTGGTCAGTGGTCAGTGGTCGGTGGTCAGCAGCACACTGCAAGCGAACTGGTCTCGCAAACTATGGCAAATGAGAAATGAAAAATGAGATATGGAAAATCTTTTTCAAAACTCAACCCACGAACCAACTTTCTGTTCCGCAACCTTTCTGAATAGGTATTGCGCGGCGAATAGATCTTCAATCGCGAGTCCGAGAGATTTGAACAAGGTAATTTCCTCAGGTGATGTGCGGCCGGGTTTACCTCCTTCAAGCACTTCGCCAATTTCAGCGCGAATATGATCGGGGCCGATTAAGCCGTCACGCAATGCGAGCAGATAGTCACCAGCCTCGTTGATGGTTGATTCACGACGGTCCACAAACAGGCTCGCTGTCGCCATTGTTTTGCCGTCTACCTCGCGCGTCTTTGGATTGCTTGACCCCACGAGATTCAGGTGAGCTCCGGCCGAAATCCATTCGCGTCTCACGATTGGTTCCACGGCGTTGGTCGCAGTCACGATCAAGTCGGCGCCCTCTAAAGCTTCCTCGACCGTCTCAACTGGTTCGAGCGGGAATGAGAACGCCATGCTCATCTCTTCCGCAAAGCTTTTTGCGTGTTCAAAGTGCCGGCTCGCGATGCGGCAACCCTTGAGGGCACGGACCTGAGACATGGCCTGCAAATGCGAGCGTGCTTGCACACCTGAGCCGAGGATCGCGAGCTTGCAAGCATCCACACGCGCGAGCAAATCTGTCGCCACTCCTGAAACGGCGGCGGTACGAATCGCAGTGATAGCTGAAGCATTCATCATCGCCAGCAGCTCGCCCGTCTCCCCGCTAAACAACAGCACCGCTCCCTGATGAGCATCCTTGCCCTGGCTTGGGTTTCCAGGGAAGACGCAGATTGCTTTCAACCCAAAAGCTGCAGGATCACCAGCCATGAAAGCCGGCATCAACCCCATAACACCCTTAGCGTCCGCTGGCCGCATTATGGTTCTTAACGGCTGATGCGCCGTACCGGAGGCGAGCGCGCTCAGTGCCTCACGCATCACCGCAATGCATTCTTTCATCGGAAGAAGTTCAGCAACTTCTCTATTGTTCAGGACCAGTATTTTCATTACGTTTCATTCGGACTACTCTGCGATAAGTTAGCCGCGCGTTTTCGCTGAACTCAGATCGGATCAAAGCAGAACATAAAATGACAAGGTCTATTTTCAGATCGGTCTCATCCGTGTGTTGGCAGCCAGTATCTATGGGGTTGAGATGAATTGCGCGAAAGTCAGCCAAAAGCGGTTGACGTCGCGAATAATGAATTCACGCATTCCGTAAAACGTGTCATGAAGGCCTTCTACAATCTCCACTCGACCCTTCAGGCTTCGATAGAGATCATCAACCCTTTCCACATACACGTACAGGTCGACTTCGCGGCGGCGCTGGTTGCTGGGTTGCCCGCCTGAACTGAACATGACTTCGCTAATACCGAACCTTAGAATCGCGAAACTAAGGCCCTCACCGCCATCGTCGTACGTGTCGGTCGCCGTGAAGCCGATGGACTCGTACCAATCGACAGTCGCGCGCACATCTGGCACGTGGATCATCGGCACGACTTTCTCCATGAAACTTCCTTCTGCCGCTCAATTAGCTAGCGGTAGGACCAAGTGTCTCCTTACTATCTTGTATTCGGCTCGACGGGTATCCAGCTTAAGGTCGCTGAGGTGGGTCACGGAAATACGATACCGTGAGACCGGTCACGAAGGCTTCTGTGTTATGTGCGAAGCGGATGCCGTACACGCCGTTAGTTGACTTGAGTTTACCGGGAGTTACCAGCGCTGATTTGTCGTAACTCGCAACGACTTTCTTGTTAATCCAGCAGTCAACCTTATCGCCCCTCACTGAAATCGCAATCTCCTGAGTTACTGGTTCGCCTACGCCGGCCGCCTTGTTCACGGCCGGGTCCGGAGCACCGCGCGGGCCATTCATCTGAAATGGAGCTGGGCCGAATCCGCGAACGATGAAATTGCCGTTACCATAAGCCGCGCAGTACAAATAGGTCTGCTGGTCCGTTCCCAAATCATTTCCGGCAATTACCAGTCCGTAAGGATGCGGGTGGCTGTTGAGGTTCATGTACTTCGGTTCCTTGAATGTCGCCATCACCGTGTAGTCTCCGGCAGCCTTGTTCCTGGGATTCCAGTAGGTCACGGCCGGACCGGTGGTGACGTGCAAGGCATCGCCCTCTTTTACGAGTTTCGCGCTCTTGAGCGTCATGCCGGCGGCTTCTTCTTTCGCGTCGATCTTTCCGGTCCAGCCGCGAACCCGCACTCCACCGCCCACAATGCCGCGGGTAGACTCCATCGGAGCAGTGGACTGTCCACTCGTCTGACCGGTTTGCGACAAGTTCGGCGTCGGGACCACTACGAGAGCAAGAAGAGCAAGAGCAAAAACGCACGTGGGCCGCATGATTGAGATCCTCCTGATTGAATTGCTAACGGGATTTTAGCGCTCGTAGTCGAAATCGCGCCATCGTTTTGGAGTGCGCTGACCTGTCAGCGCTTTGGTCAGCGGCGGCTTGACGCCGCGATTTGCTCACGGAGATAACCAACGACAACTGTGCAAAGTCGCAGATGGCAAAAGCGCTGACAGGTCAGCGCACTCCAAATTAACCACTTGACCTAACGAACTAAACGGTTAGTAAAGACCAGCTCGCCGAATTTTCCCGGGAGATGAAAGTCATCCTTGAAAGTTGGAGACCAGGCAAGCAAGAGCGGTTTCGGACGCTGCTCCACTCTGTATAGATTCAACCTCCAACGATCCCCAACCTGAGGCGGATTATTTTTCGCGCTCACGACATCTTCAAGTGGCAGGGCAATTTCGCAGCTCCACTCCCGGTCGCCGTCCTTTCCGTCCACTGTTCCGCTGACCTGTACGCCCCACTTGAGCTTTTGACTGTTCCAACTCTCGTAGTGCAAAGGCTTACGTATGTCGAGCAGATAAATATCGAGCATCGTGCCAAGGGGATTTACTTCCAGCTCGATATAACTGGTCTGGTGAGGGTCGGCTTGCAAAAAAACTTCTACCACCTCTTCATCCCAAAGATGCTGGTCCCGCGTCTTGAAGGTGGCCCAAATATTTTCGTCGCGGCAGCGAAAGGAGAAGTAAAGAAAGTTGTCGTCATACAACGCTTTGGCTTCCGTTTGGTAAGGGCTGGGGGAGCTATCCAGATTCAGTCGAAACTCGCTAAAACCGGGGGCCTTGGCCCAAACCGTGTCATCCAGTTTTCCATCGACCTTAATCGGTGTCGCCGTACGTGACACTTCATACACTGGTGCATCCAGGACTTGACCGTGGGTACTGACCACTGCAACAGTCATCATGCCCAGGGCCATGAACAAAACTGACAGTGATGTCCTCATAGTGTCTGTTCCCTAATCAGCCAAGAGTCGGAACGCGAGTTGTTAGTCTGTCTCAACCCTTCTCAATCGGTAGCCGGGGCTGCGTTTTCGCCGAGATACTTCCCGAGCCAGGCATAAACTTCCTGATACCAGTAACGGCTGTCTTCGCCTTTTGTAATCCAGTGATTTTCTTCGGGCCAAACGATCAACCGGCTCGGAATGCGCAGACGCTGCAGCACGCTCCAGTTTTCCAGCGTCTGATTGAGCGGCACGCGAAAGTCGTTCTCGCCAACTGAAAGTAGTATTGGGGTGCGAAAGCTTTTGGCGAAGCGAATCGGATTCTGCTCGCGCCAGACCGGAGCCTGTTCCCAAACCGGGCCACCGTTACTTACCTCCCGCGAATAAATCGTGTCGCTGGTGCCCCACTGCGACTCGAGATTGATCAGACCCGCATGACTAATCAATGCCTTGTAGCGAGTGGTGGTGGCCTGCATCCAGTTTGCGAGATGTCCGCCATAGCTTGCGCCGGCCGCCGCCTGGCGCGTGCCGTCAACGAAGCGGTAGAGTCGAATCGCTTCGTCAGCGCCTTCGTTGATCTCATTTCCCGGACCCGCAAAAGGATCGCCCTGGATGCTCTGCGCAAACTTTTCGCCGAAGCCCGTCGAGCCTGAGTAGTTCGTAAGCAGAACAACGTAGCCGGGACGCGCGAGCAGATAATAATTCCAGCGCAATCCCCAGTTGTCGCGCCACATGCTGTAAGGACCGCCGTGCATTACCACCAACAGCGGATACTTCTTGTTTTCATCGAAGTTTGGCGGCAGCGCCACCATGTTGTGAATGCGCTTTCCGGCTTTACTGGTGAACCAGAAATGGCGCAGCGGCTGCCAGTCGATCTTCGCTACTTGTTCGGTATTAAACGTCGTAAGCGCCGTCTGCGTTTTCGATTTCAAATCGAGACGAAAGACTTCGGGCGGATTCATCGCACTTTCCCAGTTGGCGATGATGATAGTTGACGCAGCTCGCGACGGAATCTTGAGGCCGGTATAGACGCCGCGCGTCATGTCCATCGCGAGCGTCACGTCGCCACCGTCGGCGGGCATCATGAAGAGCTTTTCGTTACCTGCCTCCTCAGCGGTCAGATAAATCGACTTGCTATCAGGCGTGACAGCAAAACTTCCGACTGCGCGATCGAAGCTCGTCGTCAGGATTGTCGGCGGCCCGGGGTTTGGCCATGAGAACTTTGCGAGTCGATCAAGATTGTAAACTTTACCATTTGCTTCAACGGTGAAGAGTGCGTAGAGCGCTTTGCCATCGGGACGAAAAGCGGGACGAGAAAAACTGTCCGGTCCCGTCGTTAATTGCGCCGGCTCGCCACCCGCGGCTGAAACTTTGAACAGTGCGGAGTTTGTGGTTGCGTAAGCTGCGCGGTCTCTGTTGGTGGTGGCTACGAAGATTACCGCTTCGCCGTCCGGAGTCCAGATGGCGTCAAACTCTTCTCCCGAATCCTGCACGCGTCCGGCGAAGCCACGCTCGGAAATCAGCTTCGTTCTAGCCAGAAGGTCTTTAGCTTTTGCGGAGGGCTCGAGAGTTTGCACGAACAGATGTGCCTGGGTGTCCTCGAGCCACTTGTCCCAGTTGCGTATGGGAAATTTGTCGTAAACGCGCGCCTTGTATTTGAGTGCCTTGCGCTCAGCCGCAATCTTCTTGTTAGCCTCTTCATCACCAGCGCCGGGAAACACCGTGCTGGTGAAAAGGATTGCGTTGCCATCGGGCCGCCACTGCGGCGAACGCGCGCCGGTCGCCAGCGACGTTACGCGCACCGCCTCGCCGCCATCCGCGACGTCGAGCACATAAATTTGATTCACTTCATCGCCTTCGCGTTTTGCCGAGAACGCAAGCCGCCGGCTGTCGGCACTCCAGGCTACGCCGCTCTCGCCACCTTTGGTGAATGTCAGGCGGCGAGGTTTTGCAGACGCATCGGTCGGCACGATCCAAAGATCCGAAACCTGATCCTTCTCGTCATATGCAGGTTCTACTAACGAAAAGACTACCCACTTGCCGTCCGGACTCGGATTCGGCGCGGCGACGCGCTTCATCATCCACATAGTCTCGTGCGTGAGTGGAACTTTCGCCGGGGTTTGCGCGCTGACTCGTGGCGAAATAGTCAGCAGCGCGAAGCCCACAGTCACCAACAAAATAATGAATGGCCGTAAGCGAGAGCGTTGATCAGTCGAGTGGTTAAGAACCATTTCTATTCTCCTCGGGAAAATTAAATGCTTAAGGCGAAGGCATAGGATATATGACAGGAACTATTCGGAAGAAACCAAGAATGGCTTCGCCATCTGATGTGCGGTGGCGGCTACGCCCCACCGGAGCCTCAAGGGCAGGAATTTGGTATTCATTAGCCCTTCGGAAGGCCGGAGGCTTTCCGCACATCGGACGGCGGAGCCGCGATCATTAGCCTTGCATGCAATTCGATTACAGGACTGATCAGTAGTTCGTCAGAATCTCTTCCGCCTTGAAACCCATCTTGCTCAGCCGCTCGCGCGTCTGCTCCATCATTTCGAGCGAGCCGCAGATGAGTGCAATGGGTGACTTCAGATCGGGCAAGACGTGATCCAGCAGCGACTGCACGTAGCCGGTCGGACCTGACCAGTCGTGCCCGTCAGGTTTGGAAACAACCTGGCGCAACTCCACGCCCGCATCTTTCCAGCTATCGGTTTCATCGCGATAACAAAAGTCGTCCGGCGTGCGCGCGCCGTAGAGCACCACCAACTTTCCAAAGTCTCCTGGTCGCTTCAAGACATGGCGCAAGGCCGACCGCAAGGGCGCCACACCGGTGCCCATTGCTACGAACACGAGGTCCTTGCCCTTCTGCTCGTCGAGCGCAAATCCGTGGCCAGCTACCTCCATTAACTCGATCCGCTCGCCAGGTTTCATGTCGAAGATCAAATTACTGGCACCGACGGTTTGTTTCACCAGCACTTCCAGTTCGGCATCCTCCGGCGCGCTGGCGAAGGCAAAATATGCGGGCGCTTCACGGTCAACTGCCAACACGGCGACCTGTCCCGGAATAAACTTGATGCCGTGGTTTCCGCTGGCACTCTCGGGCATGAGATCGAATGAGCGCACCCGCCGCGCCTGCTCGCGAACGTCTGTAATAATTAGTGTTGGCATTGAGGCCGGCTCGTTAGTTGATCCCAAAACCCGTCAGTCTGAAACAGTCGGGTAGTCTATCAAGTAACGCCGTACTTTCAAGACGCGCTGTATGGATGGTGATGAGTTTGAACTCCGTAGTAATTCCTCAACTAAACCTAACCCATTACTCTCTGGCATTATGCAGTCTGGTGCTACAATGATTCGCACTCCCCATCCGACTTGCCATGTCAAAACACGCTCGCGCTTACAGCCCTTTATACGTCACTTTATGCGTTGCGCTGGTTACCATCTGCGCGCTGGCGGTTGTCGCACAATCAGGTCGCCGTGTTCGCAAGTCCGAAGCCATGCCTATACCGCTTCCCGAGGCGACGCCTATGCCAACGCCGGTGCCGAGACCAAAGCCGGCATTTTCGTTTATTGTCGGGCTTGATAGGTTTGGGGACTTTTCCCGCGTGTCACTTTATGCCTATAGCGGCGTACTGCAAAATTGCACGGCACGGCTTAATGACTCGCCGGTGGTGAGAGCTGAAGTCGCTACGCGCGATCTATCTCGTGCTGAGGCTGTCAAGATGGCAAAAGCCGAGAAAGAGACTTATATCGTTTGGATCCAACTGCGCGCTGACTCCTTCTCAGGCGAAACGGGAATATACAGCGATTCAAACGATGTCTATATCAATTACGCGGTGCTTGCTCCTGTTACCGGCAAGACAACCACTCAGGGAAATACTTATCCCAAAGCCTATAGAAACAAGGGCATCAACCTTCCCTCGTCAACCACAACCGGCGACTACTATTTGAATCAGGCGGCTCGCGGAGCTGCCGAAAGAATTCTGGACCACTTCCACCTTCGCATAAGAAGCAGGCTACAGGATTAGTTTACCCGCGTGAGGTCGTGCTTAAGCGTAAAGCGAGTCGATCAGGTCGTGGTATTTCTCATCAACAACGCGGCGTTTCACTTTCAGCGTTGGAGTTAATTCTCCGCCCTCGATGGTCAATTCATTCTCCAACAGGCCCACCTTTTTTACCCGTTCGTATTGGGCAAGATCCGTTGTCAGCCCCGCAATCTGCCTTTCGAAGAGATCTATGACGCGCGGATGTTTGCACAGTTCGCTGTGGTTCTTTGCCTTGATACCTTTTAATTGAGCATAAGACTCCACTCGTTCCCAATTAGGAACGATGAGCGCGGCGGGAAACTTTCGACCGTTGCCGATGAGGACTACCTGGTTAACAAAACTCGAGCCTTTGATTAACTGCTCGATAGGCTGCGGTGCAATGTATTTACCGCCGGAAGTCTTGAACAATTCTTTTTTACGATCCGTTATGCGCAGGAAATCATCTTCGTCGATCGTACCGATGTCACCGGTTTTGAACCAGCCATCTTCGGTGAACACGGCAGCCGTTTCTGCCGGTTTGTTGTAATAGCCCCGCATAACGTTTGGTCCACGAGTCTCGATCTCACCATCGGGAGCAATCCGAATCTCGACGTTTCTAATCGGCTTTCCTACCGTGCCCACGCGATTGTCATCCACAATTCCGGCGGTGATTACGGGAGAGGTTTCAGTCAAACCGTAGCCTTGCACGATTGGCAATCCGGCGCCGATATAAAGCAGTGCGAGCTCTTCGGGCAGCGCGGCGCCTCCGGAAACCAATAGGCGGATGCGTCCGCCGAGGGCGTTGCGCAGTTTTGCAAAAATGAGTTTGTCGGCAATCTTTAGCTTCAGCTTGAGCGTAGCCGGGATATTCTGTTGTCGCGTCGCGAGTCTGGCGTATGCTTTTGCCACGGCTACAGCCCAGTTCAATATTCCAACATTGAGCCGTCCTTTTTCCGCCGTCTTTTCTTTCACCCGCGCAAAAATTTTCTCGAAGATTCGCGGTACACCAACGAAAATCGTCGGCCTTACTTCGCGCAGATTCGGGCCGATGGTGTCGAGCGACTCGCCAAAGTAAGTGGCCATGCCGTGGAACAGATACATGTACATGGCCATGCGCTCTAACACATGTGATAACGGCAAAACCGAAAGCGCGCTATCGTCAGGCGCAAAAGAAAGATGACTCGATGAGTCGATCAAGTTTGAAACAAGATTCGCGTGCGTCAGCATTACGCCCTTCGGTTCGCCGGTTGTGCCTGAGGTGTAAATGATCGTTGCCAGATCGTCTGGTTTGATTTGGTGCGCGATATTGTTAACAAGATCCGGCTCAGCCGCTGCAAGCGCTTGTCCGCGCGTCTCGAGTTCAGCTAAGGAAATACCGGGCAGGCCGGCTGAAGGTTTCTCGAAGAAGACGACCTGCTTTATCTCGTCGCAGTCGGCGATCGCTTCGCGCACGTGAAGAAACTTCTCTTCGTTTTGGACGACCAATATGCGCGCGCCGGAGTCTTTCAGGATGTAACGAACCTGAGGGGGTGTTAAGGTCGGATAGATAGGAACATCAATCGCGTTTGCAAACAAACAAGCCGCATCGGTCAGTGTCCATTCCGGCCGGCTTTCGGAAAGGATCGCAACCCTGTCCCCGCTCCTCACTCCCAGTGAATAAAGTCCGGCGGCGATCCGGCGCACGCGCGTCAGCATTTCATCTGAGGAAATAGAAATCCAACGCCCGTCGCGTTTGTAGTTCAGCGTGTCGGGTCGCGGATGAGTTCGAGCGACGTGCTCAAACACTTCCACCAGCGTGGTGGCTTCTTCCTGGTTTAAGGGGATGCGTTTGCCGAGGTCCACTTGCGAGCCGACTGTTGAATCGACAGAAATAGTTGACGTTTCCGTCGTGTGATTCATCTGGCGCTGACCCCATTCAGAAAAATATCAAGCACCTGATCAGCCATGGGCGCTAATTTGTAACGACGTTTCGACAGGATCCAATTGGTAGCCATTTCGTCGAGCGCACCGAAGAGTATCTTGGCCACGACTTTCGCGTTGAGTTCCGGCCGGAAGACGCCGGCGTGTTGCCCTTCTTCGAAAGTAGAACGAATCAGACTTAAATATTCGGCGAAGCCGGCAGCCGAAAACTCTTCCATAAATTTTGTCGAGCCACGCAGTTCGACCTGAAATACCACGGCGAGATCGCGATCGGCACCGAGTCGCTCGAGATGCAACCAGGCGATGCGTCGTAACTTTTCTCGCGGGTCGCTGGTTTGCTCAATTTGTTTGCGTCCGGCGGCGATCGCCTCCTCCATGCTGCGATCGAAGATGGAATGAAGAATCTCCTCCTTGCTCTTGAAGTAGAGATACACCGTGCCGTCCGCAACGCCCGCCTCGCTGGCGATGTCCGCCACTTTGGAGTTGAAGTAACCGTTGTGCGCGAAAACACGGATCGCTGCGCGCAGAATGGCTTCACGCTTGTCGGTGACCACCGGACGATCTGAATTAATTGAACGCGCTGAACGCATGGTTGGCCTTGGGCTGTCTGCTAAACGCTACTGCTTATTTGTCGTTTACGAATTACAAGCTGTCTTATGAATGAATAGCCACTCAGTCCCGACTAGCGTACCCAAGGCGAGCTATTACAGCAACCGTCGCGGGTTAGCAGATGGCGATATGAGCTTTGGAGTTCAGAACTAACCTGCTTGCGGCTCGCTCGAGTGCGTAGTTTTAGTGGCGGTTTAGTCTTCGCTGCGGCTGTCGTCCGAGATTAAATCGTTGCCCTCAGAGGCGGGCTTTATCTGGCGCAGGACAAACTCCTGCTTGGGGTAAGGAATTTCGATGCCGGCCTCCCGGAACAGTCGTTCGATGCGGTAGTTAATGTCACTCCTGATTTGCGGGTGGCGGCTCGGCTCGCGCGTCCAGATAAGCAGGCGAAAATCGAGTGAGTAATCGCCAAATTTCAAGAACTGAACTTTTGGCGGCGGTTCGCTGAGAACGTTCTCAACTTCCTCGGCGGCACTTAAGAGCGTGCGGGTCACCAGCTCAACATCGGAGTTCGTATCCACGCTGATCGGTATCGCAATGCGCGCGCGCGGATCACCGTAAGACCAGTTGATCACGCGCTGAGTAACCAGCCTGGAATTCGGGATGATGATCGCGATGCGATCGTTGGTAAACATTACGGTGGTTCGCAGTTTGATACTCTGGACGTCGCCCTCGTCTTCACCGATAGTGATGCGATCGCCGACGCGAATAGGCCGTTCAAAAAGCAATATGAAGCCGGACGCAATGTCTGCGGCAATGTATTGCAAACCGAAACCGATACCTACCGAGAGCGCGGTAAAGACGACGGCAATGGAAGTCAGGTCAAGTTCAAACGTGCCCTTCAAAACTGCCACGATGCCGATTACCAGCACGAGATATCTGAGCAAGCGCGCAATCGTGTAGCGCAATCCCGCGTCGATGTAAGTACGTCTGGCAATGCGACGATCAAGCAGCGAGCTTAGCTTGCTGGATAAGACCAGCACGATCGCCAGCAGCACGATGCCGATCATCAGCCTGAGGGCTGAGACCACCATGGTAGGAGAATCTACAAAACGCGTGGTGAGAATTTGCTTAACACGCGCGAAGACGCTGAAGTCGTCCAGCCAGGAGATTGTCGCGATAAAGTACCTGGCATTGATTGGAAACAATGGATTCAATTTAGCCGACTCCAACATTCAGCGGTTGCACGCCCTGCCAACGCACGAGCTGCTTCGCATTCGACGGTCCAACTATATTAACCGCAACGTGAGTCGTCAAAGTGATACCTGGAAATAACAGGAGTCAACAAAAGGGCGAGGGTGGACCGAACGACAAACTTTCTGCAAAAAGATCCTTCATACTTCGTTTCCATTTAAATAATTGTTGAAGGGTCAGCTGCGAACACGCTAATCGGCGTCGATGTAACTTGACCGCAAGGAAAAAACCAGAACGCAGCAATAAAGGAGAAAGCACTATGTCAGCAACAAATCCCGTCCAGACGGGTACCGCACAATCAAGAAGCGAACGCACCACACCACGGACACAAAAAATCACGACCTTCCTGTGGTTCGATAATAACGCTGAGGAGGCAGTGAATTTTTATGTCTCCGTTTTCAAAAACTCCAAGGTCTTGCAAACAACGCGTTATGGCGAGATAGGACCGGGTCCAAAGGGAACAGTCATGACCATAGCTTTTCAGCTCGACGGACAGGAGTTCACCGCGCTAAACGGTGGCCCGCAATTCAAATTCACGGAGGCCGTGTCTCTCGTCGTTCACTGCGATACGCAGGAGGAGGTCGACTACTTCTGGGAGAAGCTTTCCGAAGGTGGCGAGAAAGTTGAATGCGGATGGCTCAAAGATAGGTTTGGATTGTCCTGGCAGATCACACCTGATGTGTTGTTAGAACTGCTGGAACAGAGCGACGAGCAAAAGTCGCAACGCGTCATGAAGGCCATGATGCAAATGAAGAAACTTGATATTGAGGCGCTGAAGCAAGCTGCCGCCGACGGCCAATAGCTCTCAGAAACTTGTCGGGATTGACGGGCCGGTGCGATGTTTAGCCGGCTCGTTGGGTGACGCTGGTCGACCTTCTAATAAATTAATTAGTAGGAAGGGCAACTCCCTCGTTGTTACAGTTATCGAAGTTCAGGCGAACGATAGTCTGGGCTAATTTTTTAGAAATTGCTTGACAGAATCAGTGGTCCTACTTTATACAAGAACGCTCGCGCGACAGCAGCGCGACGGAGAAAAGCAAATGTTGATGCGCTGGAAACATACAGAACACACCACCAAACGACGGCCGACGGCCGCCATGCGTGGCGTGTGTTTAGGCGTCAGCATGAGCTCGTCAGCTGTCAATATGTTTGACGGCAGACTCGGACAAGCGACGTCCATAGACAGCCGTAACCTCAGGCACTAATTCGCGGGAGCGGCCTCCCGCTCCCAAATCTCCAAGAAAAATCGCGAGAATTGTAAGGAGCGGGCAGCTTCCCTGGGAGGCTTAAAGCCCGCTCCTTTTGTTTTTTGACAATCGAAGTACCTTTTTGAGAGATGAAGGCAGGGAGCCTTCAACCGGATGACGACGCCGTCCCACTTTGCGAGCGTGTCGGGCGTCGGCATCCTTAGGAGAAGTGTGCCTCGAAGTGTGTCTTCGTTGGCCCATCTCTCTGCCTTCATCTATTTTTTAACATACGAGATCTCAAATCTGAAATCTGAAATTTGATTGCATGTGTGGCTGAGCCTGGAGTTATTGCCGATTGCCAATTGTCGATTGCCGATTTGGTCTATGCTGAGACCGCTTGAATGACAATTGAAAATAATCCAGGGATGTAGGCTAACCGGCAAAACCATCGGTCTCCAAAATCGAGATTCTCGGTTCAAGTCCGAGCGTCCCTGCCAACTTTAAGGAAGGCCCGACAGTAGAGTGAGTCAAACAGTCTTGAAAACTGCGGCGGTTAATAACCGTGTACGGTTCGACTCCGTAGCCTTCCGCCATACCAACCACCAATTACGGTCCAAAGTCCAACGTCCAATGTCCAATGTCTGCGTATTTGACGTTGGACCTTGGACATTGGACGTTGGACTTCTTTGCCGGCGTAGCCCAATCGGGAGGAGGCGCTAGTCTTAGGAACTAGACAGTGTGGGTTCGAATCCCTCCGCCGGTACCAGGTCAAAGGATGAGGGATGAAGGATGAAAAGAGTCCTATTGTTATTGTTGGTGCATCCTTCATCCTTCAGCCTTCCTCCTTCAGCTTATGCCCTCGCGCGTGTAGCCCAATTGGAAGAGGCGGCTGACTTAAGACCAGCTTTGTGATGAGTTCGAATCTCTCCACGCGCACCATGGCGTCGAATGCAAAGAGTCGCGCAGTTAGTTTTTCAAGCTAACCTTAGAGAGTTCGAGTCTCTCCGACGCTACCAAAGTTTGCTGTGGCCTTGGTGTAATTGGTTAACACACTGCACTGTGAATGCAGAGATGACGGTTCGACTCCGCAGGTCACCCCAATCCAATGGCGCGTTAGGCAGGGTAAGTTTAAGCCACCTGATTCTCAATCAGGCGATCGTCGGTTCAAATCCGACACGCGCCGCTAATTCGTATGCGGAACTGTGGCCGAGAGGTGAGGCACTTGGTTGTCAACCAAGCCGATGACGGTTCGAGTCCGTTCAGTTCCGCCATGCGTCAGTAGCCAAATCGGATCAAGGCACCTGCCTCTTAAGCAGGGGAATGTGAGTTCGAGTCTCACCTGGCGCACCAAACCAAGGATGAAGGCGGAGGGATGAACGATGAGAATCCTACGGTCTTTTCATCCTTCATCCTTCCTACTTCATCCTTAATCAACCGGGGTGTGGTGTAACGCAAGCATCCGAGTCCTGGGAACTCGTGGCGACAGTTCAATTCTGTCCTCCCCGACCACCATTATTTCCGATTGCCAATTGCCGATTTCCAATGGGACTTCAGCCGAAGGACGACAATTGGCAGTTGGCAATCGGAAATTGGCAATGTCATGCATCGTTGGTCCAGTTGGTTCAAGACACGGCGTTGCCAGCGCCGAGACACCGGTTCGAATCCGGTACGATGCTCCATCAAATTGCAGATTTCGGATTGCGAAGTGCGGATTCTCGAACCGCCCTCCAATAAGTTTCAAATCCGCAATCCGAAATTCGCAATCCAAAATTCTTTCTGCCCCCGTAGCTTAACGGAAGAGCGGTTCGCTTCGAACGAATCAGGTATGGGTTCAAGTCCTATCGGGGGTTCCAAATCAGGCATGAACTGGGAATGACTAATGACACATTGTTCAGCGTTCCCTATTCATTCCTTTCACTTGCGGAAGTGATGTAGCTGGCAACATGCGCGTCTTCCAAACTCGCTTCGAGAGTTCGAATCTCTCCTTCCGCTCCAAGCTCGGAGTAAAGGATGAGTGATGAAGGATCAGAGACTTGCTAGTCTCAAAGAGTTTTTTTCATCCTTCCGCCTTCATCCTTCATCCTTTAGTTTGCGCGCGTCGCCAAGCGGCTAAGGCGCCGGATTGCAGATCCGGTATGCGTGAGTTCGAGTCTCACCGCGCGCTCCAAATACAAACACAACCACAGCTACCAGATAAGCACGGATCAGATCAGATAGAAGTTGGGAATAGTGCTGACAATTCAGCCGATTCCTATCTGTGAGATCCCATGTGTATCTGTGGC
>DASZDU010000480.1:0-1703 GCA_035941655.1 Pyrinomonadaceae bacterium
GAAAAAAAACCTGCTCGCCTACGGTCCAGACAAACTGTTCACCGCAATCTACGCACTTGATTCCTCGATCCTGAAAGTCAGAGGATTGGTATGGCCCGGTGGCGAGCACTTCGCTATCTGACATTTGGTCCCTCCCCGTAGGTGGTTTGAGGCCAAGGCAAAAGGCAGGAGAAGCCACAGTTGCCACCACTTGATTTAGGACTGACGAGGAGGCCGAGGAAGACTAAAATTGAATGCTGATTCTGCTGCTTACATAAGGCAAAGCACTCAAGGCGACGGCCACAGCGCGTGCAACTTATAACTAAGGCGCATATGTGTCAAGCGTTTTTCGCGGGATCGAAGATGCAAATTTGCTTTCAGATCAGACTCAGCAGTTGATAGCATTGGATACAAAGAACATGAAGATTCTAGTAATTGGATCGGGAGGCCGCGAGCACGCGTTGGTTTGGGCGTTAAAGCAAAATTCGGCGCGCCCAGTCGAGCTGTTCTGCGCGCCCGGCAACGCAGGAATCGCCGAATTGGCCGAGTGCGTTCCCATCGGCGTAACGGACGTTGAAGATCTAATAAAGTTTTGCGAGCGCGAGAATGTTGACTTAACGATGGTGGGACCTGAAGTGCCTTTGGCTGCGGGCATTGTCGATGAGTTTGAAGCACGCGGGCTGCGAATTATTGGGCCGGGAAGAGAAGCGGCGCAGCTCGAAGCGAGCAAAGCATTCGCCAAGGACTTTATGGGCCGTCACAAAATTCCCACGGCGCGTTATCGGGTGGCTTCAACCCGCGACGAAGCCACAGATATTTTGACGAGCGGTGCGTTCGGCGATGAAAACTCGCCGGTCGTAATCAAAGCCGACGGGCTCGCTGCCGGCAAAGGCGTCGTTGTCGCCAAATCGCGCTTCGAAGCGCAGCAGGCAGTTGACGACTTGATTACTGGCTCGGCTGAAACGCCCCGCATCATCATTGAAGAAGCGCTCGCAGGTCGCGAGGCTTCGCTTCTCTTATTTTCTGACGGAAAGAACTTTCGCTTGATGCCCGCCGCGCGCGATCACAAACGCATCGGTGAGAACGATACGGGTCCCAACACCGGCGGCATGGGCACGATCACCGACTCGGGCGTGCTGGATCCAGCGACCTTAGACGTCGTGATCAAGCAGATTGTCGAACCCACCTTGCGCGGGGCGAGCGATGAAGGTTATCCGTTCCGTGGCGTGCTATTCATTGGTTTGATGCTGACCGCCAATGGTCCGCAGGTGTTGGAGTACAACGTGCGTTTCGGCGATCCCGAAACCCAGGCCATCCTGGTGCGACTCGAAAGCGATCTAGTGGATATTTTCGAAGGCATCTGCGATCGGCGACTCGATGAGGTTGACGTGAAGTGGTCAAGCGATTGTTCAGCTTGCGTGGTCCTCGCGGCTGCCGGATATCCCGGCAAGCCGAAAACTGGAGCGCGGATCGAAGGGCTTCGTCGAGCTGCGGAACACGAGAACGTCCAATTGTTCCATGCGGCTACGTCGCGGGATGCCGGCCACGACTGGTTGACCGCCGGCGGTCGAGTCATCGGGGTTACCGCAACCGGTAAGGACCTTGATACGGCGCTCAATCGAGCATATGCCGCGGTTGGCGAAATTCATTGGGAAGGCATGCAGTATCGCCGTGATATTGGCCGGCCGGTCGTGCCCCCAGGCGGCAGCCGGTGGCTAAATGCC
>DASZDU010000481.1:0-4059 GCA_035941655.1 Pyrinomonadaceae bacterium
CGATTTGGTAGTAAAAACTGATGTCGATCCGATTGGATTGGCTGCCACTGTGCGTCGCACTGTTTGGGAGATTGATAAAGATCAACCGGTCTCGAACATAAAGACGATGGATGAGATTGCGGCGGAGTCAGTTTCGCGACAGCGCTTCAGCATGCTCTTGCTTACGATTTTTGCCGCGGTGGCGCTGGTGCTTGCCGCGGTCGGCATCTACGGCGTCATGAGTTACTCGGTTACACAACGCCGCAGCGAGATTGGCATCCGCATGGCGCTGGGCGCGCAGAAAAGCGACGTCTTGAAACTCACCGTGGGCCAGGGTTTGAAACTGGTTTTGCTGGGCGTGGCGTTTGGCTTGGCCGGAGCCTTTGCTCTAACTCGACTGATGGCGAGCTTGTTGTTTGGGGTTGGCGCTACAGATCCAGGAACGTTCGTAACGATTTCCGTGGTGCTCGTGAGTGTGGCACTGCTGGCTAACTACATTCCGGCGCGGCGTGCCACCAAAGTCGATCCGCTGGCCGCGCTGCGATACGAGTAACAACTAAATGTGGCAGCAAATTCCATGTCCATCTTCTTCTAGCGAATCATCGGGTTTACCTTGCTGACATGAATAGCTAGCCTTCAGAGGTGCTGGTAGAAGCAGCTGAAGGTTCGGACAAAAGCCAATTATGAGCTTGTGTTGAAGACCCCTGGCCGGTCGCTGCGGTTGAGCCCCAGCAATTCATAGCGTATTCTCACGGGGTCTTCCCAGACGAAATCTCGCCCCTATAAAATTTGCGCAACCTGTCGCTTGTTAAAAAGATGGTCTAATGCCGTCTCAGGGGTAAATAAATACTCATGTCGCTTATTACACACGTTCCCCTGCGCAGTCGAATGCGGACTTATCTATCGTACGTTTTGCTTGCCGGCTTATTTTGCTGTCTTGGTGTTTTCGCCGCGCCGCGCGCATTGGCCCAGGCCACCACCTTCGCCGGCAATGCGCAACACACTTCTATTTACAATGCGCCCGTGCAGAGTCTGAACATATTCAAGTGGACCACGAGCATCGATCTAAATAATACTGGCGCCCTTATTCACTATGGCTCTCCGCTCATCACTGCCGGGAACACGGTTCTGGTACCGGTGAAGACGGGCGTTACCGGCGGTTTTCAGGTAAGCGCTTTCAACGGCGCGACTGGTGCGCCCAAATACACACTCGCCACAGATTACATTCTGCCGGCGCACAACTGGATTCCTGTCTACAATCCGTGTGTCGCCACCGGCGCGTTCGGCACGCGCATGTATTACGCCGGGGCAGGCGGCACCATCTGGCACATTGACAATCCAGACTCAAACACGCCCGGCGCTCCGGTCCGTGAAGTGTTCTACACGTCTTTGGCCAACTACAATGCGAACGCTGCCGCTTACAACAACACCATCTTCGTCAACACGCCAATAACGGCCGACGCCAGCGGCAATATTTATTTTGGCTTTCGCGTACAGGGAACAGCGCCCGCTCCTTTGAGTACATCGCAAAGCGGCTACGCTAGAATCGCTGCTGACGGAAGCGCAAGCTTCGTGCTGGCCGGCGCCGCGGCCAACGATCCACTCATTGAGCGAGATAGTCACAATGTTGCGCCAGCCTTAAGCAACGACGGCACGACTGTCTATGTCGTCGTCAAGTGGGCCACGAACGCGCGTTACTGCTACCTGCTCGGCTTAAACGCGACAACTTTGCAGACGAAGTTTTCCGTCTTTCTCAGGGACCCGCGCAGCGGGGATCCGGCGGGAGTGCCGGAAGACAGCACGGCATCTCCGATGGTGGCGCCTGATGGCGACGTCTATTTTGGCGTGTTGGGGACGCCGGCGAATAATGGCTCGCGCGGTTTCCTGCTGCGCTTCAGCAGTGATTTGTCAATCACGAAAACGCCAGGCGGGTTCGGTTGGGACTATACCGCAGGCATTGTACCGGCCAGTTCGGTGGCGTCTTATACTGGAGCATCGTCGTATTTGCTCTTCTGCAAATACAACGATTATTTGTTTCAGGACGGCAGCGGAATAAATAGAGTTGCGCTGCTCGATCCCAACAGCACTCAAATCGATCCCCACGCGTCATCGCCGGGGCTGGTTGAGATGCGGGAAGTGCTTACGGTCATTGGCCCAGCGCCTGATCCGGTGGCCCAACCCGACTATCCACTGGCAGTGAAGGAGTGGTGCATCAACGCTCCGGCTGTCAATCCGGCGACCAATAGCATCTTTTTCAACAATGAAGACGGGCGTGCCTATCGCTGGAACCTTTCGAACAACTCCCTGGATCAGGCCATCACTCTGAATGAGGGAATCGGGCAACCTTACGTTCCCACAGTGATTGGTCCGGATGGCACAGTCTACACACTGAACGGTGGGACTCTGTTCGCCATAGGTAACGATCCGGCTGTTAAAGTGACCTTGAGTTCGTCCTCTCCCGATTTACGGCAAACCGTTTTCGGCGACTCAATCAGTTTCACTGCGACAGTTACGGGTTTGACTGCGCCAACCGGCACGGTCACGTTTTCTGATACCACTTACAACGGGCTGAATGCCGAAACCACAATCCTGGCCACTAATGTCCCACTTACCTCGAACGGCGAAGCTACGGTTACAACCCCGTCGCTTGCTGCCGGCGGTAATTATCTGGGCAATCATTTCATTACTGCCATCTACAACGGCGATGTGACTCACGCTTCAACTTTTGCCACGATGCTGCAGAAGGTCCATGCCAAGGGAACGTCGACCGTTGTCACCGGATCTCCAGATCCTGCCGGCACGGGCCAGCGGATCTTGTTAACCGCAACTGTCTCCGGAGTCCCCTCCGGAATACCTACCGGCATGGTCACCTTCAGCGACGGTCCCAACGTGCTGGGGCAGGTGCCGCTTGATACCAACGGCGTTGCTTCAATCACAACAGCGAGTCTTACTTCTGGCGCTCATCACATCACCGCTCAGTACGTGTCAGATACGCTTTTTGCGGCAAGCACGGGAATGACTACGTTGCTCCTAAATCCTTCGACGGTGCAACTTACTGCGTCGGCTTTTGCCGTCACTGAGAGCCCGAACAGTTTGACCGTCCAGGTCAGCCGCACTGGCGGCGATACTTCCAGCAGCTTTACAGTTGACTACTCCACCATTGATACGGCAGGAGCCAACGACTGTGGTTTAGCGAATGGGAGTGCTTCAGCGCGCTGCGATTACCTGATGACGCTCGGCACCTTGCGTTTTGCCCCAGGCGAACTTTCCAAAACCATCTCGATTCCGATCGTTGATGATGTTTACGCGGAAGGCGATGAGACTTTCAGCATCACACTTAGCAATGTGTCTGGAGCAATACTCGGGTCCCCATCGAGCGCCACGATAACGATCCACGACAACGAGACTGTAAATGGCACCACCAATCCAATAGATGAAGCTGGTTTCTTCGTGCGGCAGCACTACGTTGACTTCCTCAATCGCGAGCCCGATGCAGATGGGTTGGCGCATTGGACTGATCAAATTACGCAGTGCGGATCCGATGCGGCTTGTGTAGAGGTGAGACGGATCAATGTTTCCGCCGCATTTTTCCTGTCGATCGAATTCCAGGAGACAGGCTATCTGGTTTATCGAACCTATAAAACCGCCTTCAGCGACCCTGACGGCCAGGCGATAATTAACAGCCAGCCCACCGTAATCAAAGTGCCGCGCGTTCGTTTCAATGAATTCCTATCTGACAGTCAGCAAATCGGTGCCGGCGTCCAGGTCGGCATTGGCAACTGGCAACAGCAGTTGGAAAACAACAAGCAGGCATACCTGCTCGCGTTCGTACAACGCGCTGATTTTCAAGCTGCTTTTCCAGCGTCGCTAACGGCTGACGCTTTCGTAACGCAGCTCGACGCGCGTGCGGGCGGTGTACTTTCCGCAGCTGAGAAGTCTTCGCTGATTACAATCCTGGGTGCGACGCCGAACGATTTAGCGAAGCGTGCCCAGGTGTTGCGAGCCGTCGCGGAGGACAATGATCTCAAGACTCTGGAGCAGAATCGCGCCTTCGTCTTAATGCAATACTTCGGCTACCTG
>DASZDU010000482.1:0-5379 GCA_035941655.1 Pyrinomonadaceae bacterium
GCGCTGACCTGTCAGCGCTTTTCTTTTTGGAGTGCGCTGACCTGTCAGCGCTTTGGTTCTGCGGCGGCTTGACGCCGCTGGCTACAGGAGATTCACCGTAAGAAGGTTGCGACAGGTCGCAACCGACCAAAGCGCTGACAGGTCAGCGCACTCCAAAAAGAAAAGCGCTGACTGGGAGCGCCACTGCAAAAGTTTGCTTCGCAAGTCGACTTTGGTATCTTACCGGCAGTTTTCAGCTGTTGAAGCGCGCGACCTAATCTACTCCGCATGAAATGAATCTGAGCAAAGCAACCCAACATTACGGCGGAATCATCGAGCTGGCCCTGCAAAAGGTTAAGTATTCGCTGCGCGGACGCTTTTCCCATGCAAACGAGCAGCGGATTCTCGCGAGTTACATCGAGAAGCTGCTCCCAAAGGGTTGGCCGGAAACCGTTGTGGATATTGGTGCGGGCAATGGTGTGCGCTGGTCAAACAGTTACGCGCTGCTGTTATCGGGTTGGAAGGGCCTCGGTATTGAGGCTGACCCGCAAAAATATGCGTTGCTAAAGAAGGTTTACAGCAACTTTCCGCAGGCACATGCGAGCGATGCTTTGGCTGATCCGCAAAACATTGGTTCTTTACTGCGACAGTTCGATATTGAAAAAAACTTTGGGGTGCTCTGCCTGGATATCGATGGTAACGACTACTGGGTGTTGGATGCGATCTTAACTGACTTTCGTCCCGGCCTCGTGGTCACAGAGATTAACGAGAACATTCCGCCCCCCATTAGATTTGCAGTGAAGTTCGATCCCAACTTTCAGCTCCGTTACCACTTCTACGGATATTCCATCGCAGCTCTTGAAGATCTTTGTCAGAAGCATCGATACGGAATCCTGGAGTTGGAATACAACAACGCCTTTCTCGCGCCTGCAGAATTAGGCGCAGCTTATTTCCGCGACGCGAAAACGGTGTATAAGCAGGGTTACCTCAATCGACCGGAACGGAAGCATAGGTTTGCCTCTAATCTCGACATGGAGGCCGTGCATTCGTTACCTCCCGAAGAAGGAATCCAATTTCTCGATGATTTCTATACCGCCGACGCAGGAAACTATTACCTCGCCGCCGACAAGAATTCATTCGCAGACCTAATCATGGAGCAAACGGTTTTTGCCGACCGGTAAGTGCGAACACCGGCTGGCGGATGGAACTGAGCATGACTGAAGACAAACGTAGCGAAGAGCGAGTCTCCACTAATCTGCCGGCCAGATGGGGCGGAATAACCGGCGATCACGAGGGACGGATTGAAGACTTGAGCCAGTGGGGCTGTTTTCTGAATACGAACGGCAGAGCGGACGTTGGCGAAGTCGTGGGAGTTGAAATCAAGCTGCCGTCGGGAGAATGGCTGGCGCTGCGCGGTGAGGTCACTTCCTATCAGCCCGGAATTGGCTTCGGTCTCAAGTTTACTTTTTTGACTGCTGATGAAGAGCAGGCTCTGCGGGATCTAATCGGCAGCTAACAATCTCTTTACCAGCCCCTTACGGCGCTGTCGCTCGCTTTTGCAGGACCGCGATAGCATGCGCCAAATCGGCACGGGAAAATGTGCCTTGCGGACGAAATGCGCTATCCGCCTGCAGCAATCCCTTGGACACCGCAACCGAGACATAACCTCTTAACTCACTTGGAATGCTCAGGGCGTCCAGAAAAGCCAGGGGAGTGCCGGCCTTCGCTTCGGCTTCGCTACGCAACCCAGCAGCGCGCACCAAAGCGACAGCAGCCGCCAACCTGTTTACATTATCAAAAGGCCGGAATTGGCCACCAGTAGTAACGTCAACAAATAGCGAGCCGGTGGGCGACGCCTGTACGCTCTCGACGAACAACATTGTCGCCGCATCGCGCGTATCCTGATAGGTCGGCTTGCCGGGCAGGTATTGCGGCACTCGTCCACTTAGAACCAGCGCGGCCGCCACGTCAGCTCTGGAAGCGGCGAAATCGGCCCTGAATTTCGATCCGATCGGCGACATCGTAAACGAGCGCAAGCTTTGGTAAACGTCTGAACGCAGACTTGCACTGAATGCATCAACATCGGTCATGCGCGCGTATTGGACACGGCTCACCTGAAGCACTCCATAAAATGCCTGCGCTGTACCTATCACTCCCAAAGAATTCTTTACGCTAACTCGCCACGTTCCTGCCGCCGGCCCTATCAGTGAAACGCTTTCTCGCTTACCAGTAAGACCCGGAAGATTGATGGCGTATGACTGCCCCTGGAGAGTTCCCAATTGATCGTAAACAGCAAGGCCAAGGTCGTTGGGACTCCACATGGGTCCCCAGGAGATTTGTATTGAAGCGATGAGCGCGCCCTCGGGAATCGTCAATGCCATTTCCGTCGATGTTCCTGGCTTAACTATTCCGGAAAATGTAACGGGCGCTTCGTTATCAAACTCAACCTGGTTACGGTCAGCCGTACTGCGCCAGGTGCCGATTGGTCGAGACGGAAATTCCGCCTGCAAGACTGCGGCGTGGACGTTAAGCATTCCGCTACCGCTTTCGTACCCGTAATAGGGCGGAAGCGGTGTGGCCGTACGCTGTAGAATTTCCTTCACCTCCGCTGGTTGCAGTGAGGGGTTTGCTTCAAGCATTAACGCGATGGCGCCGGCTACCTGCGGAGCTGAAAAACTCGTGCCGCTTGCAGTGGTGTAGTTTGGAATTTCGGATGAGCTCAGGCGCTGGGAATCGGCGCCCGCAAGACCGGCTGCGCCCGTCACATTTGCAACGCCTGACCCGCGCAAGCTAACAACGTCTACCCCTGGCGCCACCAGCGAAGGACGGAAGAGTGAGCTCGCAAAAGTTCCTCTCGAAGAAAAGCCGCTCAAACGTCCGAGTGTGTCCGTGGCCCCGACACTTACCACCCACGGAGCAGCGGCATACGGGTTCAAGGTACCCTGTCCCGGTCCCGTGTTGCCGGCGGAAAAAACGACGTTGATTCCCGCATCCGTAAGCATCTTGGTTGCAATATTCACCGGATCATTGACGTCGAAAACCGTGTTCGCAGAAAAACTACAATTGACAACTCTGACATTCGAATCGCTACCATTTGCCAACAAATAGTCAAAGCCTTCCAAAACGTAGAACAGCGACAAATCGCCCGCGCTGAGTCCGACAACTCGCGCTCCAGGTGCAACGCCTTTGAATTTTCCCTTCGACAAGGATCCGTTTCCGGCGATCACGCCCGCCACAAAAGTTCCGTGACCATAAAGCTGGTCGGTATTGCTTAAAGTTTCTGAATTTAATGGGTAGTTAAATCCGACGCCGGCGCTCTGCGTGTCTGCCAGTTTTATATTTTTGGCGACGCGGCCAGCTAAGTCTGCATGACTGCCGTCAACTCCGGTGTCGAGAACAGCGACTGCGACATTTCGTCCAGTAACCGGCAGATTGTTGTTGCTGGTGAATATTTCTTTATCGTTCCACGCTCGCTCAACGCCAGTGACAGCCCGAATTTCGGGCTCACTTGTCAGCGACAGGGTGCGGTTGCCGTAGATCGATCGGACCGACGGCAATTTTGAAACGGCAAACAGCTGATCGCGTGTTGCGGTGACGGTTATCGCGGGAAGAATTCGAAAGCGCGTACCACCGACAATCCCAATTTTTTGCAGTTCAGCGACGTCTGCGTCTGTCGCTGCCCGATGGTAAACAATCACGGCGTTAACATTACTGTCGTCGGTCAACGCATCCAGTTTCATGGCGAGTTCCGGATCGACGCTCTGCAGTCCAGTTTGTCCTGAACTGCCCAGGAGCACGGAACCGAGCGCGTTCGCTCCGGTTCGAGAAATCTGGTCAGCACCGTTGATCTGAATGTGTTGAGAGTTGACTACGACTACCTGGTCGGCGCCCGTGAGTTTCAACGCCCCCGCGACTATCGCAAAGCGACGACCATCCGCACCGGTCGCCATAATTCCGTCCGCACGCGAGATCACTACCGCATCAGCGCCAGTGGCCATGATGCCATCAGCCCCGGTTGCCATGATGCCGTCGGCGCCGGTTGCCATGATGCCATCAGCGCCGGTTGCCATAATGCCGTCGGCGCCGGTGGCCATGATGCCGTCAGGAAAACGAATATCGATAGAATCGACCTGGTAGGTATTGCCGTCGGCGCCGGTTGCCATGATGCCATCGGCCCCGGTGGCCATGATGCCATCAGCTCTTTCGACCAGCAGGGAGTCGGCTCCAGTAGCCATGATGCCGTCAGCCCCGGTCGCCATAATGCCGTCGGCGCCGGTTGCCATGATGCCATCGGCCCCGGTGGCCATAATGCCATCAGCGCCGGTCGCCATAATTCCATTTGGGCCGAATGTCAGATAACCGTCGGCCCCGGTCGCAACAATGCCGTTGGACGCTGACATGACAATGCCGTCAGCACCGGTGGCCATAATTCCGTTAGTGGAGCTGATGTTCAGGCCAGCCATGACAGGCGACACAAACACCAACACCATCAGGGCTATGGCAACTGCCTGCTTCATTTTGGAGACAAATGGATTGAAACGAACCGTAGTGCTTAGCAAACTATCACCTCAGTCGGGTTTATCGGCGCAGCAGCTAACTGTATGGCGAGGTCACTTTTGATTCTCTTGGGGTCATTCAAGCAACTATCGGCGCTCGTATTGGAGTGCCGTCTGCCTGGTTCCTGTTCCAGGCCGAGCAACCCGCCGAGCTTTCTAAAGTGTAGGGGCATTTTAATGGGACTCACCCTTGGTTTTGTTGCGTTAAGCTTGTGATTTTCGGATGAACTGGCGGCAGAACGACTACTGCTACGCTCCTGATTCCGCTATCAATTGCCTGAATAGTTTCTTAGTTTCCGCGCTGGGCTCGACCCCTAATTCTGCCTCCAGCAGCTTCTTTACGGTTTCAAAATGGTCTTTCACCGCACCCCGGTTCCCCACGGCTGCGTGGGCACGCATAACCATGCAGTGGATATCCTCGCGAAACGGGTCATCATGGATAATTAGTTGTGCCAGTTGCATCACTCGCGGCCAGTCAGCGGCTTTTTGAGCAACCGCAGCCAGGGATTCGAGCAGACTGAGATACTGTTCTCGGTAATACGTCCTTTGCTCTTCGACCCACGGGTCGTAGCTGCCCTGCATAAACTCACCGCGATAGAGTCCAAGCGCGCTCTCGCAATGCTGAGTGTATTGGTCAAACTGGCGTGCACGCCTCGCTGATTCCGCCTGACTGACTAAGCGGTCGAATTCTTCTATATCTATTCGGTAAGAAAATTCCGGATTTAGTTGATAATCGCCGTCACGGTAGAGGAGGAAATTCTGCTTAAGAGGTTGGTTACTATTCAGCGCCTTTCGAATGTGTGAAACGGTTGGGTGGAAGTTCTTTTCCACGGCCTCAAAATCC
>DASZDU010000483.1:0-4100 GCA_035941655.1 Pyrinomonadaceae bacterium
AACTTGGTGGTTGAAGGGTCGCGGCTGGGAGCTGGTCGCGGCAGAGTATCTCAAGTTAATCTATTACCTGCTGGCTTATCGTTGATGGCTCATGCCTAAGCGTAGATCACAACGGGGAAGCATCAAATTCTTGGTCTTGCCGCTGTGCGTGCTGATCGGTGCGGTGTGCCTGATGCTTCCATTTGCACCACGGCTTCGCACGGCCTTCCAGGGAGTCCGCCCGCGTCGGACGGCAGATGCAACATCGCGCACGTTGCGACTCAAAGCGGGCCATAACTTACAGCGCGCGCTGGACGCCTCGCAACCGGGGGACACCATCGTGCTGGAAGCTGGTGCTACCTACGTAGGTCCTTTCACGCTTCCGAATAAGTCCGGCAGTTCCTACATCACTATTCAATCCTCCGGCTTGACGCTTTTGCCCGCCGATGGACAGCGAGTGACGCCGGCGAACGCGTCGGCGATGCCCAAGCTTGTATCACCTGGCAGCGGTAGCCCGGTGCTGCAGACGGCCTCGGCGGCACACCACTTTCGTTTCGTGGGCATCGAGGTCATGCCAAGAGACGCAGCGGCTTTTGTCTATGATTTGATCGTGCTCGGCACGGGAACGCAGACGCTCGCCGAAGTGCCGCATCATTTCATCTTCGATCGATGCTACATCCACGCATATCCGAATCAAGGAGTGAAGCGAGGGATCGCCCTCAACAGTGCTTTCACAGAGATACGCAACTCTTACATCTCAGACTTCAAAGTTGTCGGGCAAGACTCGCAGGCCATCTGCGGTTGGAACGGCCCGGGCCCCTTCCAGATCGTCAATAACTACCTGGAAGCCGCTGGGGAAAATATTATGTTTGGCGGGGCCGATATTTCGATCCCCGGTCTCGTGCCTTCTGACATCGAGATACGCCGCAACCATTTATACAAACCGCTTTCATGGCGCGTTGGTGATCCCAGTTACGCAGGGACACATTGGTCAGTAAAAAACTTGTTCGAGTTGAAGAACGCTCAGCGTGTTGTCGCCGACGGTAACCTCTTTGAGAATAATTGGGGCGACGCACAAAACGGCTTCGCGGTCCTGTTGACGCCGCGCGCGGGCGCTGCTTCCTGGACCGTTGTCCAGGACGTGCAGTTCACGAATAACATTATTCGGCATAGCGGCAGTGGCATGCAGATGCTTGGCCGTGACACTTATGGCGTAAGCCAGCAGTCCAAGCGAATCACGATTGAGAACAATCTCTTTGAAGATATTGACGGCCCCAAGTGGGCCGGCGAAGGCAAATTTGTCGTGATGGGTGGCGGCGGCGACCAAATTACTTTTAATCATAATACGATTCTCCAGTCGGGAAACATTATGTCCGTCTACGGTGCTCCTACGACGAACTTCGTTTTTACTAACAATATCGTACCCCACAACAGTTATGGGATCACTGGAGACGGTAAAGCACCAGGGCTTGAAACGTTGAACGTTTACTTGCCCAATAGCATCTTCAAGAAAAATGTAGTCGTTGCGACCGGGGATCAATCTGCGTGGGAGGCGTTGTATCCGCCTGGAAACTATTTCATACCAAGCTTCGCCACCGTCAAGTTCGTTGACGCGGTCCGCGGGAACTATCGTCTAGCCGGCGATAGCCCTTTTAGGGGCCGCGGTACCGGCAAGAGCAACATTGGTTGCAATTTCGACTCGCCAGGGTTCGGAGGATCGCAGTAAAATCATTTTTTGACAAATTTTTGCAACCTCCTTGACAAAAACGGGCAAACCGCGTTTAATAACTTTGTTGTTACTGACTCGTAAGGACAGTAACGGGATCTTTCCTAAGATTGCACCGATAAAGGCAAAACTGTCGTGAGGCAGTGGCGCAAAGCCGTGAGTCTCCTCTAGGAGATTGTCAGGTTGCCGAACGCGATCCGCAAGTCGGGTCTCATCCGCACTGAACGTGCTGGACGTTTCGTCTCCCGCAAAGACCGAATTCATTTGAGGGATACGCGTCCTCATCGAAAGTTGGCGGGTATTGGCCCGAAAATCCGGCTTTTATCGTGGCCTCACTCTCTGCGGTCTTCCGGAACTTGTCGTCGCACTCTTCCTGTTCACGTTCTGATCGCGCTCACTAATATTTCCGAAACCTCCGACCTGAAAGGCCCAACTATTTCTGTGCGGTAATAGATTTTTCCGGCCTTTCCGTTTGCTTCAACACTGGCGTATCCGAGGCACGTCCAGATCACCGATTAAGGGCACCCCCGCAGCGATGCGGGCCCGCAAAGCCAGGAACCTCAGCACTTTACCGTCGCACTGAGGTCGTCCGGTTTCCGAAGTGAGGTCATTCATGCTGTCAACGAGCGCGTGTTCCCATGGTCTCAATCGATCTTTGAGATACTTGGTTGTTTCTGTTTTCGTTTGCCTTTATGCTGGGGCGCAGATCAATACGCTTGCGGCGACGATTGTTGTCCCCTCTGGTGGAAGTTTCCAAGCCGCGATGAATGCCTCGCAACCGGGCGACACCATCGTGCTGGAAGCTGGTGCTACCTATGTAGGTCCTTTCACGCTTCCGAATAAGTCCGGCAGTTCCTACATCACCATTCAATCCTCTGGATTGTCGCTTTTGCCCGCAGATGGACAGCGCGTGACGCCGGCGAACGCGTCGGCGATGCCCAAGCTTGTATCACCCGGCAGCGGCAGCCCGGTGCTGCAGACGGCCTCGGCGGCACACCACTTTAGTTTCGTGGGCATCGAGTTTATGCCGCGAGATGCATCGGCTTTTGTCTATGATCTGATCGTGCTCGGCACGGGAACGCAGACGCTCGCCGAAGTGCCGCATCATTTCATTTTCGATCGATGCTACATCCACGCATATCCGAATCAAGGAGTGAAGCGAGGGATCGCCCTGAATAGCGCGTCTACGGATATTTTGAACAGCTACATTGCGGAGTTCAAAGTTGTGGGCCAAGACTCGCAGGCCATCTGCGGTTGGAACGGCCCGGGCCCATTCCAGATCGTCAATAACTATCTGGAAGCCGCTGGGGAAAATATTATGTTCGGTGGGGCAAATATTTCGATCCCCGATCTCGTGCCTTCTGACATCGAGATACGCCGCAACCATTTATACAAACCGCTTTCATGGCGCGTTGGTGATCCAAATTACGGGGGAACGCATTGGTCAGTCAAAAACCTTCTTGAATTGAAAAACGCACAGCGCGTGGTCATCAATGGCAACACCTTTGAGAATAACTGGGAAGATGGGCAGACTGGCGCTGCAATTTTATTTACCCCACGAGCCGCGACAGGTGCGCCTTGGACCGTAGTGCGGGACGTGCAATTCACCAACAACATTATTCGCCATAGTGCCCGAGGAATTGCAATATTGGGAAAAGACACTTACGAAATTAGTCAGCAGTCCAGGAACCAAAAAATAGAAAATAACCTGTTTGAAGATATTGGCGCTCCGTGGGGTGATGGCAAGTTTGTTGTTATGGCAAGTGGTGGAGACCAGATTTCGTTTAACCACAACACAATATTGCAAACTGGTCACATTTTGCAGGTCTATGCGAATCCACTGACGGGGTTAGTTCCCACGACTAATTTTGTGTTTACGAACAACATTACGCCGCAAAATCAGTACGGTATAATTGGCGACGGAACTGGGACAGGGCTGGGGACGCTTAACCTCTATATGCCGAATTTCGTAATGAGCCGCAATGTTATTGTCGGAGCCCCAGCTTCATACTATCCAACTAACAACTACTACCCTTCACTTCTCAGCAGTGTGCAGTTTTTGGATTACGCAAATGGCAATTATCGCTTGGCCTCGGGGAGCCCATATAAAGGTCTCGCGACAGACGGAAAAGATGTTGGCTGCGATTTCGATCAACTCGATGCCGCGCAGGGAGATGGGCAGCCTACACCTACTCCAACACCAACCCCGACACCGACTCCCACACCAACCCCAACGCCTACGCCAACGCCGACGCCAACCCCGACACCTACTCCCACGCCGACGCCGACGCCTACCCCGACGCCGACTCCAACACCAACGCCGACTCCAACACCAACACCACCAACGCCGACGCCTACTCCAACACCTACGCCTACACCTACGCCAGCACCTTCT
>DASZDU010000484.1:0-4819 GCA_035941655.1 Pyrinomonadaceae bacterium
ATTGTTTTCGCAAATTCACCCGACGATGCCCGAAGGGTTGCCGAAGAAATAGCCAGGAAGGCTTATTGGAACTCCAGTTACTACGGCGGGACGTTCGCTGAGTTGCAGGGCGCCCAGCTTTGGTAATGCCCTTGCCAACCAGGTCGCAGTAGTTCGTGCCCCATTGGGAACAAAGCAAACGAACGACGAAACTTCACGAAAGAACAAAAAGCGTTCTCACTAACTGGCGACGCAACCTTAAGGGCCATGTCAGCCTTCTAAGGGACCAATTCGTAGAGAATCATCATTAAAGCAGGCGCCTCCTGCGCCTGCGTCAATTGGCAACCCGAGGTCAAGCATGATGAGCCTATTCCCTCTTTGTCGACGCCGCAGTTCAAGGCGATGGGGCTTTACCTTTCTGCTGTTATTGCTGGGTCTGGCGCTGGAATCACCAGAAATCGAGGCACAGTCCGGCCGTCGCGCCGCTCCTCCTTCGTCCTCCGCAACGCCAACGCCGACAATGCCCGTTACGGGTAACATCAGTCCGGAAGCTGAGAAGCCACTACACCCTGGTGAGCTGCCCACGAAGGTACGTTTGCTCGTTGCCCGACAACCCACTTCGAAGCATCTTCACACTGAAGATCAAATTTTCGCGAGCTTCGTCAAACAACTAAATCGGTATGAGAATATCGAGGCCACGTCAGTTGGCGACGTCAGGGAAGGTCAGGCGGTGGAACGGGCCAAAGCGGAAACGGACGCGTTTGTGGTCCTGCTCAGGTTTGATATCGATAGCTTTCAAGGTGGAACGATCATCATGAACTCGCCGGACCTGCAGATTGAGTATTCAGTGCTCGCCCCGCAGACGGCCAAGAAGCAGGCGAAGGGCAAGGTCTACTTTCAGGCAATCGGTGGCGGCAGAATGCGCCGTAGTGATTGGCCAAACGGCACGCCGATCAAGATCACACCTGAAGCCACAGGAATTGAAGCCGCTGATGGATTGTATTTCTGGCTGAAACTCGCGGCCATGAAGAAAGCGAGACAGTAGGGCAACTGTCAGGCCTTTTGGAGTGCGCTGACCTGTCAGCGCTTTGGTCGGTCGCGACCTGTCGCGACCATAGCCACGTTGAAATTACTGAACGCTCTGGGCGTCAAGCCGCCCAGGAACAAAGCGCTGACAGGTCAGCGCACTCCTTAAAAGAGCTACGCCCTCAGTTCATCGAGCGCCTGGCCCAGCCGATCGAGTCCTTCAACAAACGCTTCCGATTCCCCGCCCAGCCCAATGCGAAAATGAGCAGGCATCTCGAAGAACCTGCCCGGCACCACCGACGTTTCATACTTCTCGCTTAACAACCGGCACAGTCTCTCCGAACTTGCTTCCTTCACACGCGGAAACATGATCGAACCTGATGACGGACGCACAACTTCCAGATCGTTTCTGCCATCGAGAAACTGGTTTAGTAGTTGTCGATGTTTGTCGAGCCGGCTTTGAGCAAGCGCCGCGATTTCTCGCAATTGCTTAAGTGCGATCACGCTGAGCCGCTCTCCGGCATGCACGGGGGTCGCGGCAAACAGATCGTTCAGCAACCACATTCTTCCAGCAACTTCAGGCTCCGCGAGAATCCAGCCGCAACGCAGTCCGCTCAAACCGTAAGCCTTGGTGAGACTGCCGGTTATCACAAACTGATTGCCAAGGTGGAAAGCCGTCGGCGGCGAGTCCGCAAAGAGCATCTCCAAATAGACTTCATCCACGAGCACGCGCGCGTTTATTTTGCGGGCTAAATCGCCGACCTCTCTGAGCGTATCGCTATCCGTCACAACTCCGCTGGGATTATGAAAGTTTGTCAGCACAATCAATCGCGTGCGCGAACTGAGGTTGCGTTCAATCTCCGCTGGCGAAAGCGCAAAGCCGTCTTCGAATCGTCGTGGGAAACGCTTCACTTGTGCTCCTAGATATCCGGCAAGCGCGACCAGAGGCTCATAACCAGGCGTCTCGATGAGTATCTCGTCGCCGGGATTGATAAGCGCGGCCATGGCCAGATGATTGGCAAAGGACGTCCCGGCGGCCGTCACAACTGAGGCAGCGTCGACGCGAAACCTGTCCGCCAGCGCGGCTATTAGCGGCGGGTAACCATACCCACCCTCACCGGTGATTTCGAGGTCATCAAGCGAGGCGCGCAGCTCCTGCAACTTCAGATTAGCCAGCCCACTGGTGGCGAGATTGAAACGCGCACTAGAGCTCGTCTTGGCCCAGTGCATGTATTCTGAAGCCCTCGATGCGCGTCGCAAAGCTGGTTCACTCATTTCTTATTTCTCCAACGCCAAAAATAGAAAGCTGGAATACCGGCCAGCAGGATGCCCAAACCGATTAGAGTGTTTTCCGGAAAGCGGTAGATGGTGTTAATAACTACAAGCCAACAGATGGCGACAAACAAGCCAGTCGTAACCGGATGGCCGGGAACGCTAGCGATTGTCCTGGCGTCTTTCGGGGCATTCGTCCTTCGTCTAAAAATGAAGATGCATAGAGCGGTGGCGCCAAAAAATATGAAGTCTACTGAGACAACATAGTTCAGGATCTGTTCGTACTTCCCCCACAGTGTAATCGCAATCGCCAGCAGGCCTTGCAAGACGATCGCCAAAATCGGTACCTGCGTTTTCGGATGCAGCTTGCCGACACTTTTGAAAAACAGCCCGTCCTCGGCCATCGCGAAATACACGCGCGGTGCCGTCAACATTCCCTGACTGAGGAAGCCCAAAGTAGAAATAGCGATGCCGGCGGCGATTGCGCGCGCTCCTGATTCGCCCAACGCGAGGCGCATCACGTCAGACGCCGGCGTTGTCGTGCTAGCCAAACCTGAAACGCCGAGCGCGTAAACACACACGAAGTTTACTGCTACGTAAAGCACGACGACACCGGTAACGCCGATGATGAGTGCGCGGGGAAGATTCTTACGCGGCTCGCGTATCTCTCCTGAAACGAAGCTGGCAGTTTGCCAGCCGCCGTATGCAAACAAGACCGGCACCATCGCGGCTCCGATCACAGTAAGATAATTAAGCGAGGAGAAACCGAATCCGCCAGCTACCGCGCCGATCCCACTTGATCCTGCCGGGTTAGCTGATTTAACCGTTGCTGGCGCAATCACAAACAATCCACAAACGATCAGCGCCACAATCGCGATAATCTTCAGCACCATCAGCAGGCTTTGAACTGTGCTGCCTGCGCGCACCCCCAGACAATTAATGAGCGTCAAACTACTCAGCGCCAACACCGCCACCATCGAATCACTAAGGGGAACATTCGTTAATTCAAGAAAGTAACGGGCGAAGGTAACGGCGACTGCGGCCATGCCTCCCGTTTGAATAACCAGCAACAATCCCCAACCATAAAGGAACGCTATTAAAGGATGATAAGCATCGCGTAAATACGCGTATTGGCCGCCCACTTCCGGACGCAGTGCCGCGAGTTCAGCCCAGATGAATGCGGCGGTCAGAGCAATGAGTCCTCCCAACGCCCAAACGGACAGTATGAGAAAAGGAGTAGTAACGTAACGGACGACCACCGATGGATTCATGAAGATGCCGGATCCGATGATGCCGCCCATGACGATCATGGTGGCATCGAACAGACCGAGACGCCGTGCGAGCTTTGCCGCTGGTTGGTTGGCGATGGTGGACGAGTTTGTCGATTCCATGCGGATCTTTTTTGGAGTGCGCTGACCTGTCAGCGCTTTGGCCGGTCGCGACCTGTCGCGGCCAGCGTTAGATCGAGTCCTGCTGAAAAAATTGGGCGTCAAGTCGCCCAAGACCGAAGCGCTGACAGGTCAGCGCACTCCAAAAATTGACAGCTCTGATATAACAGGCAGGCTATTCCAGATCAATAACCTTTATGTCAACTAAAACAAGTTCTCCTTCAGCAGCGGCAATCAACTTCTGGTTATGGGTATTTCCCATTACTTATTTGATTCACATTGCGGAAGAGTACTGGGGCGGCGAAGGATATCCGGCCTACATTCTGCGGCTGCGCGGCGTGCATATGTCGACGACTCGTTTTCTGGTGGCCCAGGGTGTGGGCTTTGTGCTGGTGACAATCGGAGTAATCCTCGCTCGCCGTTTCAAGTTTCCGCAAATGATGCTGGTGATCCTGGGAACAATCGTGTTGGTAAACGGCATCACGCACAGTGTTACCGCGCTGAGTATTATGAGCTATGGACCGGGCTTGTGGTCGTCAATTTTCGTATGGATGCCACTGGGCATCTTTACCCTGTTGCGGTTTCGCAACGGTGTGACAAATAAAAAATACTGGATCGGGGTTGCGATCGGAGTAGGCGTTAATGTCGTGGTTGGCATTCTCACGATGCGCGGCGGACGAGTTGTTTGACCTTTCGAACTTGGGCGGAACGTAGCGACTCTCAAGCAGTTCAGAGTTCGAGCTTTAGCTTGCCCGCTGACGAATCAGCACCTTAAAGGTTGAACTCTGAACTGCTTGATCGGCATTCATGCAACAGAAAACCGGAGCCCCGAAATGACTCCGGTTTTCTTTTATGTTTTCCAAATGGATTAACTTAGAAGCCGTTGCTGGCTCCCTTGAAACCATGCAGCGCCTGCTTCAGTCCCCAGCTGATGACGCGCATGTTGTCGTAGCAGTAACCAAGGATGTAGTTGCAGGTCGACAGGCAATGCTTCGTGCAGTCAGCCTTCATCGTATCAAGCTGCTTCACATCAAACTTGTGATCACCAACCACGCCCCAGTCGTGCGTGGCCGAATACATCGGGAAGCACGGAGCCAACGAACCATCAGTACGAATGATGAGCGAGTTTTGGCCCGCGCGACATTGCCACGGAT
>DASZDU010000485.1:0-1762 GCA_035941655.1 Pyrinomonadaceae bacterium
ACCAACCTAATCCTCGACACACTACGCCAACTCGACGAAGAGAAACAGAAGTAACGAGCACGCTTTTGGAGTGCGCTGGCCTGTCAGAGCTTTGGTTCGCTGCGACCTGTCGCAGCGTTTCTCGTAGGCAATCGCTGTCGAGAGTCGCGCCAGGCCCCCTTTAGACAGAAGCGGTGACAAGTTTGTGCCCCGAGGTCCAGCAGCGCAGTACCCCAGACCGTAAGTGAGTGTCGCTCAGCCAGGCTGCGACAGGTCGCAGCCGAGTAAAGCGCTGACAGATCAGCGCACTCCGAAATAGGATGCGCTAATTGTTAGGTCCCTCAATCGGCAGCTCGATGGTGAAGGTGCTGCCCTTGCCGAGTTCTGACGTGACGGTGACTTCGCCGCCATGCGCCCGCGCCAGGTGCTTTACGATTGCCAGGCCAAGGCCAATCCCGCCCAGCTCGCGTGAACGGGCGCGGTCCACTCGATAGAATCTTTCAAACAGTCTTTCCAGATGTTGCGCGGGAATACCCTCGCCGGTGTCTGCAACCATAATTCTCGAACGCTGACCGCTGACCGCCGACGGCGGTTTGTCATCCGAATCACTTTCCGACCTGATTGTTACTGTCCCGCGCTCGCGGTTGAACTTGATCGCGTTCTCAACCAGGTTCGTCAACATTTGTTCGAGGCGACGCGCGTCGGCGTAGACCATCGCTTCATAAGGGACAGCGTTAACCACAGTTACTTTCTGGGCCGCCGCTTTGTTTGCCAGAGAAGCGATCACGTCATTCACGATTGGTTGGAGTTCCACCGATTCGACTTTGACCTGCACGTTACCCGCTTCGATGGCGCTCAATTCCAGGATGTCGTCAATAAGCTCCTGCATCCGTGTGGCATTTCTCCGGATGATCGACAAAAAACGATGACTCGCTTCCTTGTCATCGATCGCGCCGGTCTCGAGCGTTTCGATAAATGCCAGAATGGCGGTCAGTGGGGTCCGCAGCTCGTGCGAAACATTCGAAAGAAACTCCTGCCTTACCTGCTCCAGGTGTTCGGTGCGGGTTACGTCGATGAAAACCCCGAGCGCGCCCTGTGCAGCTCGCGATCCTTTGCCGTTGGGGCCGGCCAGCGGCACCACCCGAAGATCGAAAACGAGCCGCTCGGGTCCATGTATTTCAACCTTAACGTCGCTGCGTTCTATTCCTTTCAAGGCATCGAGAAAGGCGCTGTAGATAACCGGATTGCGTGTCAGCTCGGTCAGCCTTTGCGCATCAAGCTTTTCGCGCGAGAGATTGAACACGCCGCGCGCGGCGATATTTGAAGCCACCACGCGCATATCTCGATCGACGACCAGCAACCCCTCGCGCATGCCATTCATCGTCGCTTCGAATAACTTTCCCCGCGCAAAGATTTCTTCATTCGACTCCTCTGAATCAGGTTCAGCGTCCAAACTATCCTCCAGGTCATCTGAAGGTTTAGTTGATAAGAGTTTGATTATTAGTAATGCGCCGGCCAGCAAGAGGGCGGCGGCGGAAATCGCCCGCGTAGTAAATGAAGGCAGGAGCAGAACAACAGCAAGAACAACTGCAGAGATGGCTATCAGGAGGGTATTACGCTTGGGCATATCTCAGGGAACCACGAAGCATTTTTGAGTTTCATGCGCCTTCAGCGTTGGGTCGCGCGCAACCGACAAAACGGTAGCCGACGCCCACAACAGTCTCAATGCAGTCGCCACACTCATCGAGCTTCTGGCGCAAGCGACGGATATGAACGTCGAGTG
>DASZDU010000486.1:0-6681 GCA_035941655.1 Pyrinomonadaceae bacterium
TACCTTGGCTGAATGCGGAGCACGAAATTGCAGATCGCGATTTTTTGATGGGGCATGACTTCGGTGCGTTCGCCGCGAGGGAGTTCGCGTGGGCCGACCATGGTGGCGTTGCGGCCTTTGGCAAGCAGGTAGTAGCGTCCATCGTTTTCGCGTGTGAGCGTCGCGTGGACACGGCTGATTTCCGGGTCGCCTTTCAACGGCAGATCGACTGTGATCGAACGTGAGCCGCGACCGATCGTTATCTCCGGTTTGGTAACCGGCACCACCGCCTCACGCACACCGTCTTTCCAAATCTCAACCGAGTAGAGTTCCTTGATGCGCGGACGCACGACGGTCGCCTCACCCTGCTCGCTCTGCCCCTCGGCATCGCCACCTTCGGTGTCGCCTCGACTCCCGTCTGCGAATTCACGAACAGTATCGCTAAGGTTCACGCTCGGTGGCGGCGCAGTTTTCGGCGTCGCGCCCACGCGCGCGTTCACCTGCGTGTGTCCACTCTCGGTCTCATCCCAAACGGCTTGGACGCGAAACTGGCCCTTCTCTAGAGTGCCGTCTACTCGCAGCTCGACCGCAAAGGACTTCGCTGCCAACTGATTCGAGCCGCTCAACTCGCGCGCGCGTTCCGAAAGTACGTGAAACAATCCCTGTTCGAGACCACGGCGCTTGTCCCCCTGCCAATCCTTGTCGTCCTCGTTGCTCAGGTAGACGACATACTCGCGCGGGATGTAGGTGAGGCCACCCGGCGGCGTAAACATCTCACGCTGCATCACTGCCTCAACCTCACGGGCGATCTTCACCAGGAATTCTTCCCAGATGCGCCGCGGCTTGGAGTGTTCGTCGGCAGCTTCAAGCAAGTCTTCGCCCTGCTCGCCGTCGATCCATCGCCTTATTGATTCAAGGAGACCCATCTTTTAGTAAATCGTGAATCGTAAATCGTAAATGGCTTTGGACAAAAAGTGCTCAACATCAGAACCGGGAGCGGTAGCGACCGGCCAAACACTCTGCTTTGCTGATATGCGTTTAAACTCGTGGTCTTTCAAGTTGACTCTCTGGCCGGTCGCTACCGCTCCCGGTTCTGATAAACCGTTGCAGCCTGCTCATTGCTCTTTGTGCAAAGCCATCGTAATAACTCAATCAAACTTCACAAACTTTTTATTAATCCAGCCGCGGTCAGATGTAAACGGATCGGTCTTAGGGCGTCCGTGTTGTAACACCTGGACCTCATACCAGTTGTCACCGGTAGCTAAAATCTTCACGCGCGAACCTGCTTCGGCCAAACCAATCGGAGCATTGGCCACGCTTGCATCCGACCGCAGATTTACATCCGTTGTTGTAACACCTTCACGGCCAATTACAAAAACGTCCGACAGCAAGGGCAGACCGACAAACGGATTCCAGTGGGAAGTAACATATTTGTGCGTCGCCAGCAACATCCCCGCGAAGGCGAGAATCAATATGGCGGCGACCAAGTAGGGCCGCGCCTTTCGTGGTCCCACCTCACGTCGCTTGTGCGATCGTGAAGGCGGAACTTTGCGGCTTCGCGGTTCATCAGGTAGCGCTGCGATCCGTTCTTTTGCGCTTCGACCTTCGAGTTGGTCGCGCGCGGAAGCTTGTTTCGAATAAACAGCAGCTACCGGCACCACAATCTTCGGACGACGCGCACCTGCCGGGTCGGCATACTGATTTGCCAACCTCGACTCATTCATAACAGGACGCGACAGCGCCTTCACCGGCTGAAAACGCGGCTGCGGTGGCGCTTCGGTAAACTCTTCGGGCTCGATGCTCAAGTCCGAACTCGGTCTGCGACGCAACGCACCGCTGCCTAGCTCGGCCCCCGGCAGCGGCCTGGTCGCCGGCAGCGTCGCGTCTGCCAGATCGTCCCAATATTCCTGTACGGTCTGATATCGTTGATCAGGCCGGGTTTGCGTAGCCTTTTCCAAAACTCTGAGCACTGCCGCTGACCAATACTGATTACTCACCGTCGCGGGCATATCTTTTATCGAGTGTTGCGCAAAGCGGCGCGGAGACTCACCGGCGAGCAGCGCATAGGTTGTTTTCGCTAAAGAATAAATATCCGCCGCCGGCGTGAGATGTTCACGGCCCGCGGCAATCGCTCCCAGGTCCAGCGCGCCCGTTTGCACCAGCGGGTTATGTTCCGGCGCCGCGTAGATGTTGGTTCCAACACGAGTGATGGCGCCCTCGTTCGCTTCCAGACGGGCCACGCCGAAGTCCGCAATTTTTACTACCTCGCGATCGGCCGTCAGCAGGAGATTCTGCGGTTTGATGTCGCGATGAATCACACCGCACTCATGCGCGTGGGCCAGGCCGGAACAAACCTGCTCCAGATAAAAAAGCGCCTTATCAATCGGCAGAGGCTTACTGCGCGAAAGGGCAGCCATGTCGCCGCCCGACAGGTATTCGAGCACGATGTAGTGAAACGTTGTGCCGGCGAGATCGATAGCCGTTCCATGACCGAGGCGGTTGATGATATTCGGGTGACGCACGCGATCGAGCGCCACTGCTTCGTTCTGAAAGTTTTCTATCAGGGTATGCTCGAGTGCTTCATCGGGAGCGTCCTGCAAAAACATATTCAACGCTTTGATGACCACCGTCTCTGGAGCACCATCAGAGGCCGCATTGTCGTGCGCAACATAAATCTCTGCATAACTGCCTCGCCCGAGACATTCAATAATGTCGTAGCGTCCGTCGAGTCGGCTCTGTTGTAGCTTGAGTTCCGCCATCAATCGTATGCCGTAAAATGGGGGTCGCCGCCGCGGGAAACGCGCCTGCGAACAGGCCGCGGTTTCAAGGGGATAGAGAAGGGGATGCCAGCGGGGAAGGCGATTCCGGCGAAGCTACAGGTCGCATAGTTTCATCGAATCGTGCCTGGGCAGCCGGCCGGTCTTTATCCGACTTCAAGGCAATGGCTGCGAGTCCGAGAGTCGCTTCTTTTTTCAGCGTGGCGTTTGCCTGCGGCGACGCGAGGTTAGCTTTGGCGATGGCCGCTTCAAATGCTCGGAGGGCCTCTTCATTATTACCAACCAGCAGCGATGCGCGCCCGTAGAGATATAGAAACTCCGCATCCGTCGAGTCGAGCGGCTGTTGTATCCCCTGACGCGCCAGTTCGTTTTTCAACTGAACTGTCAGCCAGGCGTTGGGATCGTTATCAACCTCTCGTCTGCTTCTTTCGAACTTCAGAACCGGATCATCGCCTACAACCGGCGTAGGTGAAGGATCCACTGCCGCCGATGGCGACGAATCGACGTAAGGAATTGTGCCCTTATATTTCCTGCCGGCGTAAAACGCTGCAGCCACAACTGCTAGAAAGATGACGAACATGAACAGCCGCGTCATCGTTCGCTCAATGCCACTTCGGGGAGGCGGACCTCCAGGCACATCGAGCCGCTTTTCAATTACGTTTCCACTTGGATCTGCCTGGGTCGCGTCGCTCTCAGCCGGTGCGGGCGACACTGGCGGGCCGGGAAAAGCCGTACGAGAAGGCGGGAGGAAGTTGCCGGCCGAATCAAAACCAGTTCCCAACACAGTTTGCGCAGGTTCCGGAACAGCAATCGGCGTGGTCTCGGGAGAAATCGTCCGGTCCAGATCGTTGCTCCTGTCCTTTGCTGAGATCCGTGAACCGACACAAACCACCACAGCCGTCAAGTTGTCTTCCGCGCCGCGCTCGTAGCACAAGCGCTTCAATTCACCGCAGAGCTGCGGCAGGTCGTCGTGCGCGAGAAGTAAATTCCTTAACTCAGAATCCGTTATGTGGCGTGTAATACCGTCAGTGCACAAAAGGAATTCAGTACCGTCGTCGACCTCGATCACCTTCATGTCGACTTCGACATCATTTTCGGCGCCGAGCGCCCGGCTAATAACATTCTTGCTGGGGTGATGCGCAGCCTGTTCAGCGGTCATTCGTCCAGCGCGCACTTCCTCCTCGACCACGGAATGATCCTCTGTCTCGCGAAGCAGTTGGCCCGCCGGGGTGAGACGATACAAACGCGAATCGCCGACGTGCCCGATCGTCGCTACATTTCCTTTGAGGTGAAGCGCAACGATGGTGGTCGCCATCATTGCGAACCTAGCGTTTTCCTGTGCCATCTGGTGTATGGAAGCATTCGCGCGCTGGATCGCGAGTTCCATCAGGTCTTCGATGTCGGCGCCATCCTCGCGGTGGCGGAAGGCCTCGTCCAGCACTTCGATGGCCGTTTGCGAAGCGACTTCGCCTGCCTCCGCTCCCCCGACGCCGTCGGCGACGGAAAAAATTCCGCGGTCGCTGTCGGCGAGAAAAGAATCTTCATTCAACGGACGCTTCTCGTTTAGCCCGCGATCGCTGACCGCTGAGGAGCGCAAAGACGGTGAAGTGCCTGGCTGCGCGTGGGGTCGGCCGTTGGGTTGGTTATTAGGCTGGCTCATTCAACCGCCTCCAGTTTCAATGACGAGCGTGGCTCGCCGCCCGGCCCTTTGGCCAGCATCGTGTCTCGCGCGTTGCGATGCGAAAATGCCATCAACATTCCTAACATGGCAAAGCTGGTGATCAAACTGAATCCGCCATGACTAACGAACGGCAAAGTGATTCCCGTCATTGGTAATGCTCTCAGTATGCCGCCGACATTCACGAGGGCCTGAAAACCAATAAAGGCTGTGAGTCCCGCAGCACAGAGTTTGGTAAACATATCACGCGCATCGAGGGAAGTACGAACACCAGCGATAACGAGGATGATCACTGCGAGCATCACCAACGCGCCGCCAAGTAAACCTTCTTCCTCGGCGACGGCAGCATAGACATAATCGGAGTCGGCAATGGGAATTACCTCGGGATAGCCGAGGCCGAGTCCTCTGCCCGTGTTCTTTCCTGAGGCTATGCCGAAAATTGCCTGGGCCGGTTGAAACGCAAGCTTGTCAAACCAGACATCCACGTTGACGATCTTCTGCATCGCCGGACTCTGCTCAGCAAGTTGCTTCAGTTCCGGATCTTTACTGACAGCCTCGTTAAAGTCTTTTTTCCACCAGGACACTTCAGGGGAAGGCGGATCGAATCCGTCAAGCCAAAGATGAAAACGCTGCTGAATGCGCGAAGGCAGCATCGCCTGAATTGGCCGCGCCACCGTCGGCAAAAGCGGTACCTTCTCCTGCACGTTACGCGGTAAAGCTCCGACCACCAATATGCTGATGACCAGCAGAACTGAGCCAACGAACAAGAGCAGCTGCGGCCAGCGTCTCACGGCAACCAGGTAAAGCGTGGTGTAGGCGCCACTGAAAATCAGCATCTGGCCAAAATCCTTGAGCGCGAAGAAAGGCACGAACGGCATCATCGCCATTACCAGTAGGGGAACGATATCTCGCGCTCGCGGAATACCCCAATACGTTTCCGCCAGGTCCTTGTAACGCGCAGTCAGAATTCCAGCGAAGCCCAGCAGGAAGGGAATTTTTGAAGGTTCCCAGGGCGTCATGTTGCCCAGCGCCTTGCCCGCACTGGAGGTTACGACGGCAACGGCCAGCGGTAGCAGTGTAAGCAGGACGATCATGAAACTGTTTCTTTGAATCCAAAGCAAAAAACCATCGCGCAAACAAAACGCGTAGGCCAGCCCAAAAGCGACGAAAGAAAAAATGGGAATCCAGGTGTAACTGGAAACCAGAGCGCTGCCGAGGGTGTAATTTGACGGCCGCTTTGGAAGTTGGTTGACGTCGATTGCCTGTGCCGGAGTTGGCGGCAGGCCCATCAGTTGTTTCTTGACTGGATCGTAGTTTTCAATAATGTAGCGCGTTCGCAACGCTTCCATTTTTGCCTGTCGCGCTTCTGCTTTGTTCCGAGCGTTGTACTCCGGATCGCTGTAGAGCCTGTATTGGATTAGCATGCCAACAGAGAAGAGCATTACGGCGGCGGTGAAAAGGATCCAGTTGCCGCGGTACCGCATAACTCGAGATAACCAAATCACCAGAATGACCAGCGGCAGAAACATGAGGAGATCCCGCACTGCGCCGATGATCGAAGTTTCATAGCCACGAAGCAACGCAGCTCGATGCACGGCCCAATAGCCCGCCACCTCGAGAATGAGTATCAGCAGAATTACGAGCAGATGTGACGATGCGCGATTCTTCATATTCCTTTTTGGAGTGCGCTGACCTGTCAGCGCTTTAGGTCGGTTGCGACCTGTCGCAACCACCTCGAAGCTCATGCGATCGAAAAACTGGGCGTCAGGCCGCCCAGGGCCAAAGCGCTGACAGGTCAGCGCAGTCCAAAATTATCGTTGCGGCGTTGCTCGAGTGCGCGGTTGGCGTTGTCCAGCACCGGCAGGCGGCTGGCTGGCGATGACTTTGAAATACCCAAGGTCCTTCGCCTTCAACACCAATGCTGCCGCTATCGGCGCTGCCGATTTCGAACCATAGCCGCCGCCTTCCACAATCACCGCCATTGCCAGTTGCGGACGCTCAAGCGGCGCGATACACAGAAACCAACCGTCGATTCGCGGATGCTCTTCGTCCATGATCGTCTCTTCATATTCACGAATAATATTTCCGCGATTATCTTTCTCCACCCGATGTCGGGTTTTTGGTTCGCCGGTCTTGGGATCAAAGACGGGCTGAACTTTCTGTGCTGTTCCGGTTTTGCCACCGGTATTAATGCCGGCTGCTTTAACCGGACCAAAAACACCGCGCGCGGTTCCGCTTGGTCCTCCG
>DASZDU010000487.1:0-3150 GCA_035941655.1 Pyrinomonadaceae bacterium
CCGAGTGCTTCAGCACCGGGTGTGTTAACCGGGATCGAACCCAGTTCGTGAAGCGCGTGGCAAACACAATTCGTTATCTCCCAGGTCAGTTATTGCCGCGATTGATCCCGGCGTACCCTCGCAGCCGTTTTTCATGGGGGGGTCCAGCGCGTTCGCTCACCTTCCTTACCTGGCTGTTGCGGCTTCCTTAACTTTCGAGAAGTCAGGCGCACGCTTCTCAAGAAAAGCTGTGAATGCCTCCTTTGCTTCCGGTGAACTCAGACGCGCAAAGAATTCCGCGCCTTCAGTTTTGGCTGTTTCCTCGACCTGATCACGCGACCCACGCTTCAACAGCCTTTTGATTGCCCGCAGTGAACCTGAGGGTTTGGCAGTCAATTTTTCTGCTGTCTTGTTCGCGATTTCCGCGAGCTGATCGTCGGGCACAACGCGCGTCACCAGTCCAATTTCACTTGCGACCTTCGCGTCGAAAGGTTGACCGAGCATGAATAACTCGGCGGCACGAATGTATCCAAGATTCGCCGGCAAAGAAAAACTCGATCCGAATTCAGGGACCAAACCCAGATTGACAAACGGCACTTGAAACTTCGCACTTTCTCCGGCGAATACAAAGTCGCAGTGAGTCAACAAAGTAGTTCCGCCACCAACGGCCGCACCTTTGACGGCAGCGATCAACGGCTTGTCGAGATTCAGCAACGCATCTGCGAGCAGTGCCTGCGGACTCGAACCTGGTCCAGGCGGGTTATTCAAAAAATCCTTCACATCGTTGCCAGCGGAGAAGGAGTCTCCGGCAGCATCCCAGATCACCACATGTATATCCGCGTCCTTCGTTGCTTCATTGAATGCCTCAGCGAGTGCTATGTACATCGCTGAAGTCATCGCATTTTTCTTAGCGGGTCGATTCGTCGTGACCCGCAAGATGCTTCCCGAACGTTCAGTCAAAATGTCGCTCATCCCACGCCTCCTATTTCGTTGCTGCTTGTCTTTGTGCTCCTAAAACGCCACCCGTGACGAGGCTCTCGATCTGTTTTGGATCAAAGCCTAGTTCATTGAGAATCTCTTGATTGTGTTCACCAAGTCCGGGAGCACGCCGGGCTGGCGTCTTGGCCACGTCCTCGATCTGAAACGGACTGTTGACCGTCAAGGTTATGCTGTCGCCTGCGCCCTCGATGGGAACCACAATGTCATTCGCGCGCAGTTGCGGATCGTTGATTACCTCCTGCGGCCCGCGGACGGCGCCAAACGTGACGTGAACCCCACTGAACACGTCATACCAATGCGACATGGGTTGAGCGCCGAAGACTTCGTCGAGAATGGCCGTCAACTGCGGCATGCTCTCCATTAACTTCTTAGGATCTGAGAACCGTGGATCCGTCAGGAGGTCTTCGCGGCCGATCGCTTGTGCCACCGCCTGCAATTTGTCGGGAGTTACGATGAGCACGAACCAGGTGCCGTCGCTGGCCTGATAGACGTTGGTCGCTGCGCTTGCCGGGTTTTTGCGATCGTGCGGTGCGGGAAACTTCGCGCCGCTCAGCGCGCCTTGGATCGAAACGCTAGCCGACCAAACGCCTTCGGCGAGTAATGAAGTCGTAACGTGTGATCCTTTTCCAGTGCGCTCGCGACGATAAAGCGCGGTGACGATTGCGGCATAGAGACCAACCGCGGTCGCATTATCACCGCTGCCGCCTACTGGCCAGGTTGGTGGGTTGCCGGCATCACGGGTCATTGATAACAAGCCACTGCGAGCCCAATACGAAGTGATGTCAAAGCCCGGGAGATCAGCATCAGGACCTTTATCGCCAAAACCGGTGAGGTCCGCATAGATCAGTCGCGGGTTCCACTGCAAAACGTCTTCGTATTCGAGCTTCAGTTTTCTTCGTGCGGGATGCGGTGTATTGACGATGAACACGTCGGCCCATTTCACCAGCTTCTCCAAAATCGGTTGAGCGCCTGGAGATTTCAAATCGAGCGTCATCCCACGCTTGTTGCGGTTGCCCAGATGGAATTGATAGGGATCCTTCGCCATCGGTTGCGAGGGCACAAGATTCCCGAATCTCCACGGGTCGCCGGAAGGCGGCTCCACTTTGATCACGTTGGCGCCAAAGTCCGACAAGATTACGGCCGTGCCGGGCGCTGCAACGAAGCTTGAGAAGTCCACTACTTTTAGTCCAGAAAAAATGTTGTCGGTCGTCATTTCAATCTCCCTTTTTTCATTGCCAATTGCCAATTGTCGATTGCCGATTGCGCGCTCCGATAGATACCAATTGGCAATCTAACGATCATCGTCCTTGAAACTGCGCCTTTCGTTTTTGTAGAAATGCCTGCGTCCCTTCCTTCTTATCTTCAGTGCCCGCGAGCAGTCCGAAGAAAGACGCTTCGAGCGACAAGCCCTCGCCCTGGCTTGTATCGAGTCCTTTATTTACAGCCTCGATCGAGTACTTCACCGCGAGCGGGGCGTTGGCGAAGATTTGTTTCAGGATTGCTTCAGCGCGCCCGATCAAGTCTGCGGCGGGAACGACTTCATTCACGAGGCCGATACGATAAGCTTCCTGCGCATCGATCATTCCTGCGGTGAGGATCAACTGTAGTGCTCGACCCTTGCCGATCAGCCTCGGTAATCGTTCTGTTCCACCGCCACCGGGAAGCAGACCTAAAGCAATTTCGGGCTGACCAAATCTTGCGTGCTCGGCTGCGACTCGAATCGTGCAAGCCATCGCCGTCTCACAACCACCGCCAAGGGCAAAGCCGTTAACGGCCGCGATCACCGGCTTGCCAAGATTCTCCACAAGATCAAGGACCTGTTGTCCGTAACGGCTGCCCTCTTCTGCCTGTACAGCGCTTACCGTAGCAAGTTCGCTGATGTCTGCACCGGCGATGAAAGCTTTATCACCTGCACCGGTAAGAATGATGCCGCGCACAGTCACGTCGTCACGTGCATCCTCGAAGGCTGTTCGCAAATCCTGCCAGGTTGGTTTGTTTAGAGCGTTCAGTACTTTTGGTCGGTTGAGAGTTACGTATGCAATGCCGTCCCTCTTCTCGTACAAAACGTTCTCAAGTTTTAATGCTGCCACTGGTGAACTCATCTTTATTTCTCCTGTCTCCAATTATCCTGATCAAACAAACGCGCTGAACCCGGTGATCGCTTTGCCGATG
>DASZDU010000488.1:0-1584 GCA_035941655.1 Pyrinomonadaceae bacterium
CTTCCTTAACTTTCGAGAAGTTAGGCGGACGCTTCTCAAGAAAAGCTGTGAAGGCCTCCTTTGCTTCCGGTGAATTCAGCCGCGAAAAGAATTCCGCTCCTTCAGTTTTGGCTGTTTCCTCAACCTGATCGCGCGACCCACGCTTCAAAAGCCTTTTGATCGCCCTCAGTGAACCTGAGGGTTTTGCAGCCAATTTCTCTGCTGTTTTATTCACGACGTCCGCGAGCTGATCGTCAGGCACAACACGTGTCACCAGTCCAATCTCACTCGCGACCTTTGCGTCAAATGGTTGACCGAGCATGAATAACTCGGCGGCACGAATGTATCCAAGATTCGCCGGCAAAGAAAAACTCGATCCGAATTCAGGGACCAACCCTAAATTGACAAACGGCACTTGAAACTTCGCACTTTCTCCAGCGAATACAAAGTCGCAGTGTGTGAGCAAAGTAGTGCCGCCACCAACGGCCGCACCCTTGACGGCAGCGACCACCGGCTTGTCGAGATTCAGCAACGCGTCTGCGAGCAGTGCCTGCGGACTCGCACCTGGCCCAGGCGGGTTATTCAAAAAATCCTTCACATCGTTACCAGCGGAGAAGGAGTCTCCGACAGCATCCCAGATCACAACATTTACATCCGGATCCTTCGCCGCTTCATTGAAGGCCTCAGCGAGAGCTATGTACATCGCCGAGGTCATCGCATTCTTCTTCTCGGGTCGATTCACTGTGACCCGTAAGATATTTCCTGAACGTTCAGCTAAAATCTCACTCATCGCACACCCCCTGCTTCAGCCGCTGCCTTTTTTCCTGTGAGAACGCCCTCGGCGGCAAAGCTGCCAATCTGTTTGGGATCAAAGCCCAGCTCCTCGAGAATCTGTTGATTGTGTTCGCCGAGTTCCGGCGCGCGTTTGGCCGGCTCCTTCTCGACACCTTTGACCTGGAACGGACTGCTAATGGTTGAGGTTATGCTGTCGCCCGCACCTTCAATCGGGACGACGATGTCATTCGCTCGCAGCTGCGGATCATTGATTACTTCCTGCGGCCCGCGGACCGCGCCAAAAGTGACACGCGCACCGCTGAAGACTTCGTTCCAATGCGCCATCGGTTGCGTCGCAAACACTTCGTCGAGGATTCCCGTCAACTCTGACATGTTCGCCATTAGCTTCTTCGGATCTGAGAACCGTGGATCCGTCAGGAGGTCCGTACGACCGATGCCTTCCGCCACGTGCTTTAGCTTGTCAGGTTGCACGATGAGCACGAACCAGGTGTCATCGGCAGACCGGTAGACATTCAGCGCCGCATTTGCCGGGTGCTTGCGATCGTGTGGAGGGGCGAACGTTGCTCCACTCAGTGCTCCCTGGATGGAAACGCTCGCGGACCAAACGCCTTCGGCAAGCAGTGAAGTTGTAACGTGTGATCCTTTTCCGGTGCGTTCGCGACGGTAGAGCGCAGTAACGATCGCAGAATAGAGACCAACAGCTGTGGCATTATCACCGCTGCCGCCCACCGGCCATGTCGGCGGGTTGCCGGCATCGCGCGTCATCGAGAGCAAGCCACTGCGGGCCCAATACGAAGTAATGTCAAATCC
>DASZDU010000489.1:0-7499 GCA_035941655.1 Pyrinomonadaceae bacterium
TACCCGGAATATCAAGTGTGAGTACCACCATAATGTCGTCGGCCACATCCAACGCCGCCACCGTTGCTGAATCAAAGGTGTGCGGGAGATCGAGGACTGTGCAGTCAAATCTTTGGCGTAAGAGATGAAGTATTTCCGTGATGTCTTCTGGCTTGACGTCCTCGGCTTCATGTGCTTCCAGGGGAGCGGCGAGCAGCGATAGGCCGGGCGAATGCACAGTTATGAAACTGGAAATCAAAGCGTCGTCCAGTCGCGCGCGATTGTGTACAAAATCGGCAACCGAATATTTTGCGTCGAGACCCAGAAACGATGCGGCATCTCCTGCTTGCAGATTGAGATCCGCAATCAGCGTAGGACCGTTCATGGCAGCGGCTAAATTTGTAGCAAAAAACGAAACCCCGGCGCCCCCCTTACCTGAGAACACAGCTACGACGCGACCGTGCTTCCTGGAAGTACTCTCACCGGCGAGACTGAGCTCTCTGATCCGATCCATTACGGTTCGGAAGTCATCGGCGACGATCGGGAGCTCGAGAAACTCATGTGCTCCCGAACGCATGCTACGTAAGATCAAGGAAGACGACGTATCCGGTGAAGCCGTTACAACTGCCGTGTCTGGGCTGGAAGCGATTAGCTTCTTGATCAGTGCAAACTCTCGGTCGGGATTATCCTCAGAGAGCACGACAATCGCCGCTGAGGGCCGCAAGAGAACAACGTCAGCCAGCAGCCGCTCAGGACTAGCGCATTCGCCTAGCAGGCGACTATTTGTGGTAGTTGAAAGCGCTGCCCTTAGTTCGTTCGAAGCCTCGGGGTTTTTGCTGAAGATTAAAAATGTTAAGGACATAAATTTTGACCTGCTGTCCACCCTGCACTTTCACCGCGCACTGTCGTTTCATACGGTGGCATATGAAGCGCGACGGGCGATAAGACAAAATTGTAATCGTAATTCTCGATCATGACTGTGACGGTGCCTGAAGCCACACCAAAGGGTTCAGGACCAGGCTTGCATGTTGCATCAGTGCAGCCCACCACACTGTATAAAACCTTCACGTTATTGGCCGTAAGATTGGGGATAAATGGCTGGGTACCAGTCGTCGGAGTTCCATAAACAGCCATATTCTTAATGCGCTCTATCGCCGTATCGTAGTCAGTGCAATTGGTGTCCGTGGGGTTGCATTGGCTCGCCGCGTAACGAGCGGCACGACGAGTTGCTTCCACCAGCGCGTTATGCGTCCAGAAAAAATGTCCACCAGCCACAACGGCGACTATCATCATCAGAAAGAACCCCGATGCCACCGCGAACTCTATGGTCGCTACGCCTCGCTCTGAGTTGTTCATGTTACTTCGGTCCATTGCTCTTCTTTGACGAATCTCTTTCGCAGCCTCAAAGCATGTAGCGCATCCGTGTTGCCGGCGTCAGCGCTTTATAGACTGAATTGGCGCCGCTTGCCCCAGTAACACCGTCAAAAGTAAATACTCCTCGAGGATAGGTGTAGCCTGTGATCTCAACTTTCACGTACCGAACGAGAGAAGTGCCTTCAGTTTGAGTCGTCAGCGTCACGGTAACGTTACTGGCTGGGTTGCTGGTACTGAGACCGGGTACGATGGCCACCTTTCCCGTGCAATCTTCATAACCGCAAACCACAAGGCTCTGAGCCTTCAATTTGGTCGCAGTTACCGTCGGGGCATCGCTCGATGTGTAGTCTCTGGAGTTAGAGAGATATCGCGCGCCTGCTTTCGTCGCCTTGGCAAGGGTCGTGTAGGTGTAGAACAACCGACCCAACTCAGCGGTACCCACAAACAAGAGCAGGAGGATCGGAAAAACGATCGCCAGCTCTACAATTGCGGAGCCCCTTTCCTGCCGGGCCAGGGATGCAATTTGCCGTCTTAGAGGTGTGCATAAATTCATCTGGATCACCTCACCTATAGAGAACCGAAACGCCAAGGTTGGAACTACATTCCGTAGGATCAAAAATGCCACGAGCTACCACAAAGTCCTTGCCCAGGTATTCAATCAAGATATCGCCAGGTAAAGTTGTTCCGGGTGGGCAGGGCACGTCGACGCCTTTAACCTTTTTCGGACAGTCTCCCTCAATCCGCTGACGAATAAAGAAATATCCAAAGTCCTTCACGTCCCCCTCAGTGGTGCCATTAACGATAGGCGCGATAATCGGGAGTAACAGAAGACGGCGCTCAAATATTCCTGCCTGGCCAGGCGCCCTATAGGTGGTCTGGTCCCCATTGTCGTACTGAGTAAACGTCATTGTTTCACCGGCATTGGAACCGAAAATATTTGTCGCTGGTTTCGCGTTTGCGTAAGTAAGCTGATTACCTGGGGGGTACTCATAAAAGCGTGTATTAGTACCCCCTGCAATTTGTTTCGGTCCGTTTACTGCATTAGCACTGGCAGTTTTGCTGAACGCAAGAACGTCGCCCAGGTTTGCACATCGAGGCGCGACTCCCGCTACAGCGTCCCTTGTCTCATCAGCGCCATTGCCTGTCACCCAAGGCGTATCAAGGATGGTGTAATGTTCATTGGGCAGGTTTATGGTCGTACCCGTATTGTCGACAAAATGGATAGCCAGAGGCGTGTTCACGGCGAAGGGAACAGTCGGGTTGGTTTTGGCTAGCGCAATGGGATAATAGTCGCAGAAGCCGTTAATACCGACGGAAATTCCTGCAACCGCATTTCTGCTTTCTACGTGAGAAGATCCCAACGCCTGGAGGCCGAACAAGATCGCGGTAGAGGCAGCTTGGGTGGTAACCCGCACATACTTAATGTTGCCCACAGTCCCGAGAGCCTTTGCGTCTGCTGCTGCGAGCCAATTGGGACCGTCGGCATTAACAGAGAATTCGATTCTTTCAATAGTAACGCCCAATTGTGCGAAGCCTTGAGTGTTAATGATACTGGTTGCTCTCGTGACAGCGTTGTCAATTCCCGTCGTTCCTGCATTGAATTCTCGAGCTGCGGACAATGCTGCCGCGTCGGCAGCGTTTTGAAGCTCGGCACGTACCATGTAGATGCGCGATACATCAATGCACAGTCCGAGCATGAGAAAGAGGAGCAGCATGAAGAACGCTGTCATAATAATGATGGAGCCGCGCTCGCCGCTCCGTAGCCGTGCTCGCTGTCCATTCTTTGCTGACATCTGCTAAACCTCCTGCCTACTCAACTCGATTTTCCAGAAGCGAAAAAAATAAATGTCCGATGACCTCAGTGTGTTGCGATGGCTAAAACCAAAAAGTAATTTGAGGAAAGCCTGCAACAAGCTGAAGTCATCGGACAGGATACCTCTACGGATTTGGAGTGGCCTTCGCAGCCTGCGCAGTACCACTGGCCGGTTGTGCCAGCGATACGCTCGGCAGCGATGCTTTTGTACTGCTCGCTGGAGTGACAGCCGGAACCACTTCTTTCGCCGGCGCTGAAGGCTCGGTTGATTGTGGTGCCGCTGGTTGTTCAGTTGTTGCCGACCCGGATTTGAGAATAAACCCGCTGGGTCCGTCTATTTGCCCGTCTTTACGATCGATGCCCAGCAGCGAACCCTTCTTCAAGCTTTCCACGTTGGGGATTGCCGGCAGGTCATCACGGTTCACCGGTTTCACCATTTGTGCCGTGACGATGAACATGAGCTCACTCTCATTCTTTTGGAACTGCGTTGACTTGAACAGGTTTCCAAGAATAGGAATGTCGCCGAGACCCGGTACTTTAGAAAGCGATCTGGTTTCGCTGTTGTCGAGCAGTCCGCCTAATGCAAAGCTTTGACCGTCGCGCAACTCAACGCCGGTGTGCGCGCGCCGTGTACGCAATCCGGGAATTACGAAACCGTCAAACTTCACTCCGTTAGCAAAATCAAGCGTGGATACTTCCGGTTCCAACTCCAGCCGAATGTGGTCCTCGTCGATGATCGTCGGTTTGAAATTCAGACGCACGCCATACTCCTTAAAAACTATCGTAACTGTACTTTTGTCACCACCCCCCTGAATGATCGGTACTGGATATTCACCTCCCGCCAGGAAGCTCGCCTGTTGGCCGTCCATCGCGATTAGGTTTGGCTCGGCAAGGGCCCGCAGCGCACCCTGTGTTTGCAACGCGCGAATCATGGTGGCCATATTGCCACCTAGAACGAGCAGATTGAGTGAACTGAATGTGCTATTCAACACTCCTTTGGTGACGTCCCCGGCATTAGCGGGTCCGCCACCGCTGGCAAAGCCGCCCACACCTGGCCTCGCCTGATATTGATAGGAAGAACCGAGTTCCCGTATCCGAGTGCGATTGACTTCTGCCACCCTCACTAGCAACTGCACCTGTCGCAGATCCTTGACTGGCGATTCCAGCAGATTGACAGTCTTAAAACCAGCCGCTTGTATGACCGAATCAGCTTGCGCAGCGATCCGCGGATCCGAAACGGTCCCAGAGATAACCACTGAACCGTTCGCCTGACTTAGGCGAATATCGTCTTTCGGAAAGAGCGCGCGGATTTGCGAATCAATTAGCGACAGATTCGTGCGCACATAAACATCAAAGACGATGAAGCTACCGGTGCCTTTTTCCCAGGCGATGAAGTTGACTTGGCCAAAGGCCTTGCCGTTAACCACGACCTGATTCCCTGATACCAGTACGGCTTCAGCAATCTCAGGATTGGAAACGGAGAAGCGCTCGATGGCGCGGTCGAACGTAATCACTTTCGACTGGCCCACAAGCACGTTGACCGGGATGGCCTCTTTCGTCCCGGTTGAGAACGAAGCGTTCGTGGCCTGGTCCTGCGCAAAAAGTGGCAAGGCAAATAGCAATATTGTTCCGAGCGTGACGATGAAATAGCGGGCGGAAGGACGGGGCTGCATGATAATTTTCTCCTTAACTTAATTGGAAACGGGTAATAAAGACGGAGAGGACTTGGCTTTTCGCAAGTCCGCCGCTCCGATCTTCTACGGTATTTCGACGTCGCGCCTCTTGTTACCTTCGATAAGTTCAACGGAATTACGCTGAACAGGCGGCGGCGCGGGTTTATCCTGCTGCTTGAGCGCTATGCTCTGACGCCTAAATTGGGGAGCATGGTTTGCGATTGGCTTCGACACTTCCGTTTTTTCCGACGGCGGAGCCGGCTGAGGCACGTATGTGTTGCCGCTTAAGAGCGACGCCTTGTTCGCACCTTTGGTCTCCGTGTCTTCCTGATCGCTGTAGTTGCGCATCACGAGTTGCAGTTTGCCCTCATTACTGGCGAGCACCAGTTTTTCCGCCTGCTCGGGTGTTACCTGAAGCGTGACGGCTTTTACTTCGGCTGGTTGGCGCTGGTTCTCGGGTGAGTCAATCTTCGCGCCGCTGGCAAGCACCTTGATGTTTTGCAAAACGATTTTGGAGATGGGGCCACCCGCCGCGCTTGCTGTCGAGGCCGGAATGATGATGGCGACCACGTCTACGAACGAACCCGGCATGATAAAGCCGGAGACGCCGACGACGTCATCGACTTTAACGGTCATGGCGCGATAGCCTTCGGGAATAACAGCCGAGAGACCGGCGCCCGTTCCCTCCGGAGCGAGTTTCATATTAGTGATGGTCTCGCGCGTTCCGATCGCAGTGATCGCGACCCTGCCGACGACCTGGTCCAGTTTCTTGAACGCGCCTTCGGGTAGCGAGCCGTTGGGAATTTGCGCGAACGCCAACTGCTCCGCCGTGATCTTGGTGCCCAGCGGGATCTCCACTCTGGCGACGACAACGTTGCCGAGATCTTTCGTGAATGCCTGGAGACTGGATAGATAACGGGTCACCAACATTACCGCTAGTAGCCCGCAGAGCACGGCGCCCGTGAGCGCAAGGATGAGACGTTTATTTCGCATGACTCAATTCTCCATTACCGATGTTGCTTATCGTTAAGAGCCTCAGGCGCCGCCTCAGGCATGAAACAAAAAAAATGAAACCAGACTGCCGAAACAAATAGGGACGGCGTAAGGTAACGTGTAGCTGCGGTCGGCCGGAATATCGAAGCGGGGCACGGTTTGTCCAGGCAGCAAACCGTAGAAAAACTGAAAAACCCCGAACATTGTTGCCCCGACGCGACGCGAATAAACCATCTTGAAGACGGCTAGTAGACCTCCCGTGAGGGCCACCACTAAAAGCGTCGGCAGCACTAACGAGATGCCGTTAATGGCCCCGATAGCGGCAAAAAGCTTGACGTCGCCCGCACCCATGGTGCCGAAGACGTGTAAGAAAAACATCAAGCCAAAAGCGAGCGCGAATCCACCAAGGCTGATCAGCAGGCCGTGAGTTCCGCCAAAAATCGTGTTAAGGGCAACCCCGACGAGCAGGGTCACCAAAACAAGCTTGTTGGGAATCCGCCGGTAGCGCACATCGTTGTAAGCGATGGCGGCGGCAAGTGGGATAAACGTCGCAGCAGTGACAATCGTTTGATCTAATAGCATCGCGGTGTTGTCCGCTCCCTGAAATTTCCGAGTAAGTGTCAGTCAAAAAGAACTTGCGGCGAGCTCGCGAACTTTTCAGGGTTTGCGAACTCGCCACTGTTCCTTCCGCTACGTAGTTACAGTTCCCGTGCCCTGAGATGCCGCGTTTACGAGCGTTGCCCGAACCGAAGCTCCCCATCCTGAGCCGTAAATAAGCACGGCCACCGCAGCCACAATAGCGCCAATGACGGCGTATTCCAGTGTCTCGATGCCGGATTCATCCTTGATGAAGTTCTTGATCTTATTCATTTAACTAGCTCCTTTGTTTCCTTCAGATCTTACGCTCGAAAGCGCTCGCTCTTCGGTACTAGGTGGTAACGGTTCCGGTGCTCTGAGAAGCGGCTCTTACAAGCGTAGCCCTTACGGAGGCGCCCCAGCCTGAGCCATAGATAAGCACGGCAACGGCGGCGACGATAGCGCCGATGACTGCGTACTCGAGAGTTTCGATACCTGACTCATCGGTCAAGAAGTTTTTGATCTTATTCATTTCGTTTGCTCCTAAGGTTGTCGAAGGTTTGAAGGTCAGGCCCGAAGGATTCGCACCTCGGTGGGCCGCATGATTGCACTAAAAATGCAGGCGTCATCTCAGGAGAACTGAGTGAACGCTTCCTGCCGATCACGGCAACATTTTCAGTGCGGACTTGAGGGAGCAACGGTTATGCCACGAATCGAGCGACAGACAAAACTAGCTCATTTGCGTATTGAGGCGAGGAAAAGTAACGCCTGTATGGCCGTTTTTGCTGTGACTCTGGGTGATTGGAATGTGCGCAACCCGGAGTTAGAGTTGTTGTTCGCGTTGAACACTGCTCGCAGGCGAGCAGTTGAGGCAGATCGACGATCCTTGGTGGCCCGCGGCATTCTGCTTGTCCTGTGGGCGTTGGTGTGATCAGGAAAAGCCTGGCTGCTACGCCGAACCAGCAAGAGCACACGAGGGTCTAGTTGCTTTCATGCGAAACCGTTCTCTGCGAAAACGGGTCATATCAAATTAGATCGACCTTCCGCTAGAATGGCTTCGTGACCGTCTCATCGTTCAAAGCCGCCAATTG
>DASZDU010000490.1:0-24118 GCA_035941655.1 Pyrinomonadaceae bacterium
TCCTTACCTTATTGGTTCTATCCTGATGGTGTCGCTTCTGCTTTTGGCCCCGCACGCTGTGCGTGCGCAACAAACTGGCGCAGCCAAACCAGCTGCGAAAAAGTCGCGGGTTAAATCCCCGAAATCTAAAACTCTGCCCAAGCCTGTTGATGAACTCGCAAGATTGCGCGAAGAATTTATCAAGGCCACCAAGGAGTACAAGGCCAACCTGGAGAAGTTGCGCGCGAGTTATGAAAAGGGCGTTCCGAAAGCGGAGGCGGAACTGACTAAATCACGTGAACTTTTTGCTGCCGGATTGATTTCGAAGAAGACTCTGGAAGCTGCCGAGGCTGAAGTTGCGAAGGCGATAGATAATGTAGCTGACGTCGATCGCCGCATGGCATCCGCAGAATCTCAAATTGCCGATACTTTGCTGGAGGCGGAGGCGGTAACGAAATTAGCGAAGAGTAAGCCACTACCGCGCGGAAGCATGGTGAGGTCTGCGGCGTTGATTCGTTACAATGGCGCGGCCTTTTGGGCCTTATCGGATGCATGGAAAGTGCAAAACTTTTTCGTTCAGGTATTCAAGAAACCTTTGCCGGTCGCGGTGTTTGGCCAGGGCTCCATTCACGATCGCTGGCGGCTTGATCATCACAATGCGATGGATGTGTCGCTTCATCCTGATGGCCCGGAAGGACAGGCCCTGCTTGGTTATTTAAGAGCGAATGGCATTCCTTTCCTTGCGTTCAGGCAAGCGATTCCCGGCACTGCCACCGGTCCGCACATTCACGTCGGGCGACCGTCGCACCGATATTGAAGTGATTTTTTGAGTGCGCTGACCTGTCGGCGCTTCGGTCTGCGGCGGCCTGACGCCGCACTCTCAACGCGCGCTCTAGCTACGGCGGTCGCGACAGGTCGCGACCGACCGAAGCGCTGACCTGTCAGCGCACTCCAAAAGAGGGTCACAAGTGAGCAAACAAAAATTCGCAGCCACACTTATCATCGCTCTTTTTATCTTCGCCGCTGTTTCAACGAGCGCACAGACGGGACCAGTCACGACCGAACATAGTTCGTTGACGCAGTCTCAGGCGTCACACTTCGCGAGGCTCGCATTAAAGTGCGTGACGAGGGAATACCCGAACAAGCCGGAACACGTGCTGAACGATTCGCAGGACGTACAGAATCCTAAGGCGCTGCATCCGGCTTTCTACGGTTGTTACGATTGGCACTCGTCGGTCCACGGGCATTGGATGTTGGTAAGGCTGCTGAGACTGTTTCCCACCTTTCCCGAAGCTCCGGACATTCGTAAGGCAATCGGCGCCAATCTCAGTGAAAAGAATATTCGCGTGGAGACTGCCTATCTCAAACAGAAAAACCGCCAATCATTTGAACGGACCTACGGCTGGGCATGGCTGCTAAAACTTGCCGAAGAACTTTCCTTGTCGAGCGAAGCGGACGCGAAAACCTGGTTGCGAAATTTGCAGCCGCTGGTCGACGCCCTGGTCGATTCGTATATCGTTTTTCTTCCGAAGCAGACTTATCCGATTCGTACCGGTGTTCACCCCAACACTGCCTTTGGTCTGGCATTCGCGTTTGACTATGCCAGGACCAGCGGCAATGCAAAATTAGCGGCGATTATTGCGGAACGCAGCCGAACATATTTTGCAAACGATCGGAACTATCCCGGCGCGTGGGAGCCCGGCGGCGAAGACTTCTTTTCGCCCGCACTAATGGAAGCCGACCTCATGCGGCGCGTGCTGCAGCCCGCAGAGTTTCGCCGTTGGTTTCACCGGTTTCTTCCTCGACTTGCGGCGGGACAACCGCGAACGCTGTTGAAACCGGCCACCGTAACCGACCGTAGCGATCCTAAGCTGGTTCACCTCGACGGACTGAATCTGAGCCGCGCCTGGTGCATGCGCAGCATCGCAAACGCTTTGCCGCCGAGTGATCCGGCAAGAACGGCGCTGGCAAACGCCGCGCGCGCGCATGCGAGCGATGCGCTTGCTCACGTGGCGAGTGGTGATTACGCAGGGGAACATTGGCTGGCCTCATTTGCCGTATATCTGCTTTCTACCCCCGAGCCGTGAGCGGCGCGCAAAGAGAATGAACGCTTGCGGTGGCGCGGTATCTTGCTATTAAATCAATCTCATGATCAAAACAATTATTTTAGTCGGTACTTTGGCTCTCGTCGTTACTGCTTGCTCGAAGAATTCCGGCGTTGGTTCTGGTAGCATTGCTGCTTCGGCTTCCCCAGGTACAGCGACAGCAACGCAAACTGCAGCAGGCGAATTGCGCTACAAAGTCCCTGAAGGTTGGACAGTAGAAAAACCGACTTCGGAGATGCGCTTTGCCCAATACAAATTGCCCAGGGCTGCGGGCGACGGCGAGGATGCTCTTTTGATTGTCTATTATTTCGGCAAAGGACAAGGTGGCACGCCCGAGGCAAACATTGAACGCTGGATCAACCAGGTGAAGCAGCCAGATGGATCAGCTTCAACGGACAAAGCGAAGATAGAAAAGCAGACCGTTAATGGACTGTCAGTCACCACCCTCGATCTGCTGGGAAACTATTCAGGAGGCATGTCGGCTGACAGCGCTCCGCAGGATAGTAAGTCGATTTATCGTTTGCGCGGCGCGATTATCGAAACACCCAAAGGATCCTATTTTGCGAAATTGACGGGGCCGGAAAAGACAGTGAATCATTGGGAACAGGCGTTCAACGACTACATTCATTCGTTTGAATTCAAATGACGTGAGGGCTGGGAACGCAGGCATCTTGCCTGCTGTAAATGTTGAAGCAGGCAGGCACGTTATCTCGGAGATTTTGTCCAAAACCCAATCCAACCCAATCGTGCTTTACGACGGTGTTTGCGGACTCTGCAATCATCTGGTCCAGTTTCTTCTCAAACGAGACAAAAACGATCGTTTCAGGTTTGCTTCACTGCAAAGTGAGTTTGCGCAAACATTGATGATGAAACACGGTGTTGACCCTCACGATCTCGACACCGTGTACGTCGTTAAGGAACATGGCCAATCGAACGAAACTCTGCTGGCGCGTTCCGACGCGATCCTTTTTATGCTGCAACAGCTCGGGGGTGTTTGGAAACTGAGCGGGGTCGGACGGGTGCTGCCAGGAGCGTTTCGAGATGCGGTCTACAAAATCGTGGCGCGCAACCGCTATCGCGTCTTCGGCAAACACGAATCCTGCATGCTGCCAGAACCAAAGCATCGCGCAAAGTTTTTGGACGTGTAAAAGAAATTGGCCTCTCATCCAAATTCGCGCCGGTACCCTTCCCAACGAGTCTTCATCTCGGCCATGAAGTGCATGAACGCCGGATCTTCTCTGATCGGATCGAGAAATGGGTCACGCGCTAAGAAGCGGGTTTCAGGCGGCTGGCTTCACTTCGATTTCAACGCGCCTGACCAATTCGGCGAAGCGTGGGTCGTCGCGTAAGGAATCGAGACCCGGGTCGCCGTTAATACTGGCAATATCTAGTGAACGATTCTTCACGGCGTCATTGAGATAACGCAATGATTGCTCACGCTGACCTAAGAGCGCAGACAGCACGGATATGTTGTAGGCATAGGAGCCTTTCGCGTTGTTAGCTTTGAGAATTTCGATATTCCTAAGCAAAACACCCTGCCACCCGCTCTTCGCATATGAAGTTTCATAGTTTTTTAGCCCTTCGTCCTTTGTTTGGATCAACTGCTGAAACCTCATAAAAGATTCATAAGCTCGCGAGTAATCTCCTTTCTGGTGATAAGACCGCCACAGGAGGCTATAAGCGACAGGACGGGATGAATCCATTTCAATTACCCGCTGTAGCTGTGTGATCGCATCATCGTATCGCCGGGCGAAATAGAGTATTCGCGCGTACACAATCTGATGAAAAAGGGAATTAGGATTAAGATCAATGGCGGTTTTAATCCTCGAGATTGCTTCCTCCGAACGACCCTTTCCAGCTAACCGCATGGCATACCAGCGATACACGTTATCCGAATCCGGAGCGATCTCGATTGCCCGTAAGAATTGTCTTTCGCTTTCGGCAAAATTCCAATCGTAGTCAGCTTTGATGATGCCAAGAACCCCGTAAGCCTCCGGGAGATTATTATCGAGCGCCAACGCCTGTCCAATAGCAGGTTTGGCTTTGGCAAACTCCGCGTCCGGCGAGCTACCGCCCCAATGCGCGAAAGAGCAATGAGCGCGAGCCTTACCAGCCCAGGCTTTGGCATAATCCGAGTCTATTGACAGAGCCTTGTCAAAGAGTTCTATCGCGCGTTTTGCGTCAGCTGTGCTTTCTTTGTCCAGCAAATACATTCCTTGCAAATAGTGCAGATAAGCTTCCTCATTGCTGGTTCCGCGCTTTGCAGCCTGAGTGCTCGAAGGAGTCGCAAACCGCGCCTGTAAGAGATTCCCGATCTCACTCGCAATTGCGTCCTGCATCGCGAAAACGTCGCTCGCGTCCTTCTCGCTCTTGTAAGTCTCTTCAATCTGGCCGCTGATGACGTCAAGGAGCTGTGCGGTGATGCGGATCTTCCCGGCGGCCAGCTGGTAGTTCGAGACGAGAACGTAGTCAACCTGCTGTTCCTTCCCCGCGGCCAGCGGGTCTTGCCCGACATCGGCATACCTGCGCGTCGCGTTCAGCGGTCGGACCACCAACCCTTTCGTCGAACCCAGCCGGTTTATCAGCGCGTCGGCGATACCGATCTCGTAAATCTCGTCGCGGTTAGCCACGTTGATCGGTTTTAGTGGCAGCACGGCAAGTGATTGACTACCGCGCGCGCCTGAGCCGGCTTTGTTCCGAATGATTGCGAAGTAACCCAGAGCGATAGCGCTAGCGACCAACATGAGCAACGCGATACCGGCAAAAGTTCTGTGATATTTGATCTTGCCGATTAAGTACTCAACGCTTGCCGTCGGGCGCGCCAGGGTGACATGACCGGTGCGCGCCGGCGGCTCGCCGGCGGCACCAACCGCCTCCAATTCGTAATTTCTCACGCCAAAATGCTTTCCGCTTGTGTTAGGCAGGAGCCCCCGTTTGAGCCTTGCCTCCACCTCCAGTTCTTCCTTTGAATTTTTCAGATCAACGGCCAAGTCACCCAGCGTCTGGTATCGATTCTCTTTGCGCTTACGCAGCGCCTTCGTGACGATCCGCTCCAGCCCAGCCGTCACTTCCGCGTCGCGGGACAGCGGCAGCGGCTCCCGTTCGAGGACGCTTACAATCACGTCGCTATTGGTCGCCCCCGCGAACGGCGTGCGGCCCGCTAACATTTCGTAGAGCACGACTCCGAGACTCCAGATATCAGTGCGGGCATCCACGGCCAGCCCCCGCGCCTGCTCGGGTGACATGTAGCTGACCGTTCCCATCACCATCCCTGTCTCAGTTTGCACGCGTGGTTGCGTCGACATGGCTGAATCAGCAGCAGGTTGTTTCTCTGTCAGCTTGGCAAGTCCGAAATCTAAGACCTTGACGATGCCGTCCGGGCGCAGCATGACGTTCTCTGGCTTGACGTCCCTATGGACCACTCCGAGGGTATGCGCTGCAGTCAAGCCCGAGGCGATCTGTATCGCCACCTCTAAAACTTCTGTGACATCCATTCGCTTCGCCATCATGTGCCGGCGCAGTGTTACACCCTCGACGTACTCCATCACGATATAGTGCCGCCCGTCCTCGCCCTCTCCCACTTCATGGATGGTGCAGACGTTCGGGTGCGTGAGCGCCGATGCGGCTCGTGCCTCTTGCGCGAAGCGCAGCACGCGGTCCGTCTCACCTGTGAAGGAAGCCGACAGAAGTTTGAGCGCGACTCTCCGTCTAAGGCGGGTGTCTTCGGCCAGGTACACTTCGCCCATTCCACCCGCGCCCAGTGAGCTTATGATCCTGTAGTGGTTGATGATTTGCCCCGGTGCCAACGCTTCGGGTTTACTACCAGCCAGCGACCTCGCGGCCAGTTCGAAGGCTGGGGCGTCGAGGAATTCACCAATCTCCTCATGCGCTGAGATGAGCTCGGATACCTCCCGACGCACAGCCTCGTCGCCTGCACAAGCCGAGTCGATGAACGAGATGCGCTCGCCCGGCGGGCACGCCAGCGCCCCGTAGAAAACCGTTTTGATGTGCTGCCACCGTTCGGGTGTCATGTCGCTTCCTCAGCGCATACACTTACTAATCGTCTATTCACCAGCACATGCGCAAAACGCCTGCCCCCTCCCTCACGCTCACGATCGGAGAAGGTCACCTCAACTCCTTGCGTAGCCAGGACCTGGCCAGACCCCACTCTCGCTCGACCGTAGCATGCCCGATCCGGAGCGCATCGGCCACCTCCACGATCGAGAGCCCACCGAAGAAGCGCAGCTCCACAATGCGCGCCTGCTGTTCGTCGAAGTTTGCGAGACGTTCAAGCGCCTCGTGGACGGCGAGGATGTCCACCTCCGGCGTTCCCGCGACCTCGTCGGCATGACTCAGAGTCATGGCCGCGCCTCCTCCTCCGCGCTTCTCAGCCCGGTGCCTGCGCGCGTGCTCTACCAGCACTTGACGCATCAGGCGTGCGGCGATTCCGTAGAAGTGCTTGCGTCCCTCCCATCGACCATGCTTATGCCCGACGAGCTTCAGGTAGGCTTCGTTAACGAGGGCAGTCGCCTGCAAGGTGTGGGAGGGCCGCTCGCGGCGCAGGTATGCGGCGGCCACTTGTCGCAGCTCGGTATAGACGAGCGGAGTCAGCTCGTCGAGCGCCGACTGGTCGCCACCGCTCCAACGCTGCAAGAGCTGCGTGATTTGGCCGGGCTGATCCGAAGCGGAAGACATAGGCGGATTTTATCACTTCATCCGACCGTCTGAGGGAGTTTTCCCGCGGTATGCGCATGTCCTGATGAGGGGAGGAGACGACCTAAGATGGTCGCTCTGCCGCCTGGTCCGTTACTGCAGATGGTTCACGAAAGGAGAGTTCAAAAATGGTCAGATCAGCAAGAAATTCAAAGAGGTTACCGCTCTTGTCCGGTCTCGTGTCTGTCGGCGTTATCGTCGCGTTAGTCTCTACTTCGCTCGTCGCCGGAGTAGCGCTAGCGACTCCTGGAAGCGGGATCTTGAGCGCGCCCGTTCTGGCAAGGGCAAGCTTTGTGGATCCAATGGACATCAAGTTCAAGGTCGGAGGAGCAGACGCAGACAACATCCACGTGCGTGACGCGCAGGAGACCGTGATGCAGCAAATCGTGATCGGGCCCGGAGGCCAGACGGGCTGGCACAGCCACCCAGGCCCGGCGGTCGTCCTGATCAAGTCAGGTGAGCTAACCCTTTATTCATCAGACGACCCGACGTGCACGGGCCGAACCTATTCGGCTGGGCAGGCGTTTGTCGACAGCGGCCAGGGCCATGTCCACATCGCGCGTAATCTGAGCCAGACCCAGAATACAGAGTTGTTTGTCACTTACTTCGACGTCCCGGTTGGCGGGCTGTTCCGGATCGATGTCCCCGACCCGGGAACCTGCGGTTTCTAGTATCGACTGATCGAGCGCACACGCTCGGATTCACCTTGAACCCCGCTTCAGCCTCCTACTCGACGGGAGGCTGCGTGGTTGGCGCAATCCGAAAAGATCAGTGCTGGATTGTTAGATCGCCTTACCGATTGGTTAGGAAGGAGAGTATCGCCATGAAGAAATATAGTTCGTGGAGTCTGGGTCATCCAATACGCGTAATGGTTAGCTTGGTTGCACTACTGATTTCAGTGGGACTGATCCAATACCATTTGGACCTCGGGCCAGTCGGCGCAAGCGGTCTCGATGTTCAAACCACCATACCCAACAATCATCCCATTCGAAACCCTGGCGGCAAGGCAGCGACGTTCAGCACACAGGGTTCTGTAGACCTCACCGGAGAATACTTCCAGGCCCAGGGTACGAACGGTCGGAGCTGTGCGTCATGTCACATACCTGAAGAGGCCTGGAGTATTAACCCCGGCACGCTGCAACACTTGTTCGACGAGACTGATGGCACGCATCCGATCTTTAATAAACTCGACGCCAACAATCCTTTGACTGCAAACCTGGACACAGTCGAGGGTCGCCTCGCCGCGTTCAGCATGTTGTTGAGCCGCGGTGTATTCCGGAGGGGCGGCGGTCCTCGGGCCAACTCAGAGTGGGAATTGATCGCAGCAGAGGATCCGAATGGTTACGCGAGTCTCACGCAACTCGTGCACTGGCGGCGCGCAATGCCGACCATCAACTTCGCCCTTGGCAGCGCGACGGTCAATTGGGACGGTGGCAACAGCGTTGGAACCGACCAACACGCCGGACTTGTTAACCAAGCCAACCGCAACGTGACCGGTGGTCAACAGGGTCCGCCGGCATTGCCCGAGGTCATCGCTAACATCGTTGGTTTCGAAGAGTCGCTTTCTACAGCGCAACTTATTGTGCCGGGCGTGGGACGGCTCGACTCTGACGGGGCGCGTGGCGGTCCGGAGGCGTTGGCGGCGATGTCGAAAGTTGCTGGGCGGTTTGATCTCTTCGACGCCTGGATCGGTCACGAGAATCCTAAACGCGCGCAGCTCGCGCGCGGCCAGCAGTTGTTCAATAACACAAACGCCGGCGGACGCAGTTGCAGCTCATGTCACAACTCGGCAAACAACGGCACCAATATCAATAACGCGTTGTTCGACATACGCACCGCGTCTGCAGAGGCTCGCACGCCGGATCTGCCGCTCTATACTTTCCGCAACAGAACGACAGGTGAGATTCGGCAGTTGACGGACGCAGGCCGCGGTCAAGTTACTGGGCTCTGGAACGACCTCGGCCGATTTAAGACGCCGACATTACGCGCACTCGGCGCGCGCGCACCGTACTTTCACAATGGTATCGCGCCGACGATCGAGAGCGTCGTGCGTCATTACGAGCTTCACTTAGGGTTCGTTTTTACGGATGAGGAACGAGCTGACCTGGTGGCGTTCTTGAATGCACTGTAAGAGCGATTCAGATTCACCGAGGGCGATGCCTGGAAAAGAATGGTGCCCCCGGCGCGATTCCAACGCGCGACCTTCCGCTTAGGAGGCGGACGCTCTATGCAACTGAGCTACGGGAGCACAAAGAGAGCAAACAGCATACAGCAAACAGCAGACAGCAAAAAAACGTAACGAGCGATTCACTTGGCGAGTTCGTAATAATCTTCCGTGTCGGCTGTTTGCTGATCACTGTTTACTGTTTGCTTATTCTTGATACTTAATTAACGACCGCACATCGTAACCTTCGAGCTTTTTTCGGCCGGGCAGAAATTCCAACTCCACCACAAACACCAAACCCGCGACTGTCCCGCCCAGGCCCTCAACCAAATCGCAAACCGCCCTGGCAGTGCCGCCGGTTGCCAACAGATCGTCTGCGATGATTACTCGATGACCGTTGCCGACAGCATCGCGATGAATCTCAAGCGTGTCCTGCCCATACTCCAGGTCGTAAGAGATTGAAGCGCACTCAGCTGGCAGTTTTTTCGGTTTGCGCACCGGCACGAAGCCCGCGCCAAGGTGATAAGCAAGCGCCGGCGCAAAAATGAAGCCGCGCGCTTCCACGCCGATCACAGTGTCAACCTTCTCACCTTCATATTCCGCCGCGAGCGCGTCCACAGTCTTGCGTAAACCATCGGGATGCTTGAGCAACGTGGTGATGTCGTAAAAATTAATGCCGGGTTTCGGAAAATCCGGCACTTCGCGAATTAGTTTTTTCAAATCATCCATAATGATCAGTAGTCAGTAGGCTAGTCAGTAGTCAGTAGTTGGTAGTTGGTAGTCAGTAGTTGGTAGTCAGCAGTCGGTAGTCGGTAGTTGGTAGTCAATAAGTTAGTGTTCTGAGTCTAGTATTAACGCGCGCCCAGCGGGATTATTTCTACTGACTACTGACTGACTACCGTATTCCGAATTCAGCGCTCAATTCTAAAACTCGCGTACAGCCCGGTTGGTTCGATGTTGATTTCTTCGACTTGCCTCACACGAGACCACTGTGGTCCGGTGACCAGGTCCTTCTTAAATTCTTCAACGTCGCCCGCCGATCCCTCTGCGATTACTTCGACGCTGCCATCAGCACAATTCTTCACCCGTCCCTGCACCTGATGCCGTGCCGCCGCGCGTTGTGCGAAGAAACGATAGCCGACGCCTTGTACTTCACCTGTTATTAGAAACTTCTTCGCGACTCGCGCCATCATCCGTCCACTCACTTGCACTTGAAGACTCGCCCGAAACTGCCACGTTTCAGAGTGTAGGTTTCAAGTACCTCGTTGGTTTCTGACAGCTTAACAGTAAGCGTCATGCTCTCACCCTTCACGAAGCCGGAGTAGGTCGCCGGGCGATCGTTTCCCTGCTCGCCTACGCGAATTGGACCCCCGTGTTCCCGATGATGAGTGCCACGCCAGCTGAAACGTCCTCTGCTGTCGACGGTGAGGGGACCATTAATCGTACCGCGCGCGCAATCGTAATCGATTTCAGCAGAGCGGGCGCCGACGTCAATCCTGATATGCGGGCCGCCCCAAGGGCCTGTCGCCAGGCGTTGCGCTTTGCGTGGCTTGGACACAGCCGGGCCTGCGATCAGCACTACTAAACTTAGACTCAATAATAATCTACAAGCGTTCGGTGAAAACATCATGAGCCTCGGAAGCCAGGACCTCGAACGTAATTCCAAAAGTGTCGAGCTCTTGTAGGGCCATTGTAGCCAACCACGGCGATTACGCCCAATGCCACCATTAAATTGAAACTCGATCCGTGGTCGTGAAGAAGCTAAATACTATATAGCGATCTACAAACGCCTCGCTTCTCCGAGGCGAGGAGGCGAATACCGGCCAGATAGAGTTTCTGTCAAATGACGAATCGTGAGCCCGCTGCGAACGAACCAAACGCTCTGTGTCACCGTGATCGGGTTTTCTGTTAGAATCCGCCGCCAATGCTCAGTTGCTCACGCTGTCAAAAGAGTATTCCGGAAGACTCGACCGTCTGCCCTGCGTGTGGCGCCGTGATCGACGACGCACCCACGCGCGTGCTTGATTCCAAAGAAGCTCCCGCCAAAACCACACGAACCAGCACGAAGCATTCCTACGATTCCATTGATGATGCTCGGTTTATTCCCGGAACCATCCTGGCCGATCGCTACCGTATCGTTGGCTTGCTTGGCAAAGGCGGGATGGGTGAAGTCTATCGCGCAGACGATCTCAAACTCAGCCAGGCCGTAGCTCTCAAATTCCTTCCTGATCGATTACTGAGCGACGGCGGTGCGCTCGCGCGCTTTCATCGTGAAGTGAGAGTTGCGCGCCAGGTAAGTCACAAAAACATTTGTCGTGTTTACGACATCGGCGAAACGAATGGCCATCACTTCCTTTCGATGGAATACATCAAGGGAGAAGAACTCTCTTCGCTGCTGCGCCGCATCGGCCGTTTGCCTGCCGACAAGGCAGTGCAACTTGCGCGGCAATTGTGCGCCGGACTGGCGGCGGCGCATGACAAGAACGTGTTGCACCGGGATTTGAAACCCGCAAACGTGATGATCGATGAGAACGGGGACGTGCGTGTCACCGACTTTGGACTAGCCGGGCTCACAAAAGAGTTTACCGCTGACGAAGCGATCGCCGGCACGCCCGCTTACATGTCACCTGAGCAGCTGGCCGGAAAAGAACTGACCGCCACCAGCGATATTTATTCACTCGGGCTGGTGCTTTATGAAGTGTTCACCGGAAAAAAAGCATTTGAAGCGAATTCTTTACCCGAGTTGCTGAAGTTAAGAAGAACCGAACACACTCCGGCGACGCCCTCAAGCCTGATCAAAGACATCGACCCGGTTGTTGAGCAGGTGATCCTGCGATGTCTGGATCGCGATCCCGGCAAACGTCCCGCCACGGCGTTGCAGGTGGCCGCCGCTCTGCCGGGAGGGGATCCGATTGCGGCCGCACTTGCCGCGGGTGAAACGCCTTCGCCGGAAATGGTAGCGGCCGCGCCGGCTGAAGGGATGCTCAACCCAGCGACCGCCGCTTTGCTTCTATTCGCTTTCGTCCTGGGGATAGCGCTCGTCTGCTGGTTAACGAAATATACAGCTGTCTATCGCATGACTCCGCTAGACCTGCCACCTGACGCTTTGCGTGCACGCGCCCGGGATGTGATCAAAAACATGGGGTACACCAACCCGCCAATCGACAGTGCGGATGGCATCATTCTTAAGCGGGACTACTTGAGTTATATCGACGCGCACGATCAATCGCCGACGCGTTGGAACAGGTTGCGCACTGAAGAACCGGGCCCCTATCGCTTCTGGTATCGTCAAAGTCCTCGCTACTTTGAAACAACTGAAATTATTGAGGTCGACAAGCCGGGCCTGGATGTATCTGGCATGACCAGTCTCTACCTCGACATGAAGGGGCGCCTGCATTGGTTTGTTGGCGTGCCGCCGCAACGCGAGCCTGGCGGCGGAGAGAGCGCCGCGCCTGATTGGTCATTCGCGTTTCGCGAAGCCGGCCTCGACCCGGTAAATTTTCAACCGGTCTCGTCCATGTCAGTTCCTCTGCACGCCTTCGACACGCGCGCTGCATGGGAGGGCAACGACCCCACACATCCCGAACTCAGGACGCACGTCGAGGCTGCGGCTTTTCGTGGCAAGCTTATTTATTTCGAAACCATATATCCGTGGGACCAACCCATGCGGCAGGAGGAAGAGGCCCAAACTGGCGGAGACCGCGCGCTGACTTTCATACTCATCGGCGTTTACATCACCGTGCTTGTCGGCAGCGCGTTGCTGGCGCGCCGAAATCTGAAGCTGGGTCGCGGCGATCGCAGGGGGGCAACCCGCCTGGCCTTCCTGTTTCTGACGTTGCACCTGCTTTATTGGTTGTTCATGGGCCACCATAACGGCTGGATTAATTCGGAATTTACCCTTTTCCTGGCCCATCTTTCGAATGCCGTCTACAACTCTGTTTTCGTTTGGCTGCTCTACGTCGCGCTTGAGCCTTTTGTGCGGAAGCGTTGGCCGCAGCGAATCATCTCCTGGAGCAGACTGCTAGCCGGCAGTTATCGCGATCCTTTGGTTGGAAGAGACGTATTGATCGGCGCCGTGTTTGGCGTCGGCGTAATCTTGTGCAATCTCCTGACTTCGCTTGGCATGTATTTGATCGGCCGACCAGTTCTGACGCTGAATCCCGGCACATTCCTGATTGGCAAACATTTGTTTGTGCAAAAGTTTTTGAGCCAAGTGACCGCAGGCATCTTCCTGCCTTTCACGTTGCTCTTCCTCTTGCTGCTGTTCGTTATGATAATGCGCCGCGAGTGGCTGGCGTTCTTAGTGCTTTGGTTGCTATTGACGGTCATTAACACCTTGCTTGGGCGGACGGCGGTCGAGATGATATTTTTTAACGCCCTCGCCGCGTTTTTGGGAGTGTTCGTGCTCTATCGTTACGGACTGTTGGCCACGGTTTCAACGCTCTTCTTCACACATCTTTGGGTGTTCTATTCGGTGACAACAGAAATTACCGCGTGGTATGCAACCGATTTCCTGATCGCGCTGGCTATCTGCGTCGCGCTTGTGGCCTATGGGTTCTATATTTCGCTTGCCGGCCGGCCCCTCTTCACCCAAAAACTATTAGAAGACTAATTGTCGGAGTGCGCGCTGACCTGTCAGCGCTTTGGTCTGCGGCGGCTTATCGCCCCGCCTGCCGTAAATTCAACTCGAGGTCGCCACCGGTCGCGACCGGCCCAAAGCGCTTACAGGTCAGCGCACTCCAAACTTTAGGACTTGCGCCGCACTCCCCATTTCGTGCTAATCTCTTCCTGTACCTGCCCCGATATCTCACTGCACCCGACGGCAAACAATCGACACGTGTAATTTCGAGTGAGGTAACCAATGAGTCCAGCCAAAGCGATAGCCAGCGCTACCATACAAACTCCGATACCAGCGACAGCACCGCAAGACGTCGCACGGGCAACCATCCTTGTCATCGAAGACTATTCCGATACACGCGAGCTGCTCGCTGCACTGTTTCAACGGCAGGGGTATAACGTGATTGAAGCAGAGGACGGCGTCGAAGGCTTGCTGAAGGCGGGCTGGTTGTACCCCGACCTCATTATCATGGATTTGTCGTTGCCCGAGATGGACGGAGTGGAGGCAGCGCGGCGCATTCATGCGCAGACAAAGCTTTCCCAGATTCCCATCTTCGTGGTTAGCGCCTACTTAACAGAAGCTGTCAAAGCCGACGTGCGAGCAGCAGGGTGCGTTGAGATTTTTTCCAAGCCCTTCGATGCTCAAACATTGCTGAACAAAGTTGCGGCGGCGCTGGCGACCGAGAGCCTGTAGGACAGGGCTTTCCTGCCTATCTTTGAGTTTGTCGACCTTCAAGGAGGCGGAAAAGACAGACAGGAATGTCTGTCCTACCGCCCCCCGCCTGGGACCCCACCAATCTGAACCCTCCTAAGACGTGATAGCATCTTGAACGAAAAATAACAGGTTTCTGTAGAAGAAATCGGCGAATCGGACTATCTTTAAGTAAATAGGTCTGTAACGATCGTGCGTCGTGCTTTGTCCGATTGTGTAATGAACACTGAAGGTCGTCCCGTTGGGGGTTCAAGCCCACGAGACGGTTGGAAACCATAGCGTCTTCACCAAAGCGAGAATTAACGTCTGTGAATCAACAAGTCAAAGCAGGATTAAGCGCCGTGAAAGACTTTCTTTCAGGACGCTCGAGCGAGGCGAAAGCGGCAGAGGCTAGCGATCAGGCAACGCGAAAGCTTGTTGCCGCGGAACTGCTGGCGGTGATGGGGCCTCAGAATACGTCCCCGGCCTCCTCTCAAGACGTAAGTGATCCGTCACCTGAGACCGAGAACTCAGCTGTCCCTCAGGAAGACGACACTGAGTCGCTCAATCAATCCCCGCAGCCGGTTCGTTCCGCGCAATCGGCGCAGGAACGCGCCCGTCAACTCTTTCTGGACCACGGATATTTCGATGAAGCTGTACAGAACCTGCGCGGCGCGACAGCGGCCGCTGATCGTGCTGCCGCTGCTCGCGCCCTGGGGTTGGTTGGTAGCCAACGCGCTACGGCGCATCTGATTGCCGCCATGTTCGATGACGATGAGGAAGTCAGAACCGCTGCCGATGCGGCACTTCGTCAAATTGGCGAGGTAACGGACAGTAATGTTATCGCCGCTGTCTCACCGCAAAACGAAAACAACGTTGTAGCTGAGAGTTCGGTCACAGAGTCCGCTGACGTAAACGAAACGGATCTGAAGTTGGAGGAAGCCAGTAGCGTTGGACAAGTGAATACCACAACTATTGCCAACGGAGTTTCAGTAGCTGATGTCAGCGGTCCCCCTGAGTCAAGTCTGCAGGTCGACTCACCTCCGCACGTGGAATCAACCGAGACGTCGCCCGAGAGTCCAACGGGTGCTTTGGCAACCGGGGAAGAAGACGAATTGCTTCTCCAGGAACAAACTTTGAGGCAATCCGTCGTCGAGATAGATCAAAAGTTGCAGGAGGTTGCAGGCGCTTTTGAGCAATCGGAAAACGACATTCGATGGAGAACTGAGCGCGAAGCGAAACTACGATCTGAGGTGGCGGCGCGACGGCGCAAAGAGGAGAAACTGCGGAAGGAAGCTGAGGAAGAAGCGCAAGTCCGCAACCGCCGAGATCAGGAACTTTTGACAGCTGAACAATCCGCACGCCAGCAATCGGAAGCTGAAGCCCAGCGCCACGCCGAGGAAGAAACGAGCCTGCGTCTTAAGGCTGCTGGTCTTCGTTCCAACGCCGCAGAACTTGCGCGCCAACGTGCGCGGCTGGCAACCGAGCGCGAGGAGGCTGCGGAGAATGCCCGTCTGGCGGAAAGCACCCAGGCGCGCGAAGAGGCCCGGTCGCGTCACGAAGCCGAGCTTGAACGGCTGCGTCACGAAGAAGAAAATTTGCGCAAAGCGACCGAGGAAGTTCTGCTCCAGCAGACGAATGCGATTGCTGCACGCGAAAAGGCTTCACGCGAAACTGAGCGCCTAAAAGAGGAACAGGCCGCCGTGGAAGCTTCCCAACGTGCTGAAGCCGAACGTTTGCGTAGTGAAGCGGAAAAGAAAAATAGCGAGTTGCAGGAACAACTTCGAGCCGAACTCGAAAATTTGCGCGCTGCCGAAGACGTGATTACAAATCGCCGGGCAGAGGTTGACGCCGCACGCGAGAAAGCAGACGCAGATGCCGAGAGGCTCTTGCAGGCTCAGGCACGCATGCAGGCTGCGGAGCAGGCTCGCGCAGACGCGGAGATTGAGCGCTCGCGTCTGGAAGCTGAAATCAAGCATCGGGTTGAAACTGAGCGCCAGCGACTGGAAGAAACTCGTCGACGCGGACAGGAAGAACAGGAGCGGCTGCAAGAAGAAATTCGGTTTAACGCGGAAAAGGAGCAGCAGCGTCTGACAGAAATGGAGACGATGAAAGCGAGGGCCGAAGTTGAATCGAAGCAGCGCGCCGAAAAGGAGCAGCAGATACTGACTCAAATCAACAGTCTGCGGATTGCCGATGCTGAGACGCGTAAACGAATCGAGGATGCAGAAGTGAGGCGTCGCGCGGCGGAAGATGCCTATCGCTTAATCGCTGAGAAGGTCCAGCGGGTGGAAGCAGAGGCACACGCTCGCGCCAAAGAAGAGGATCGCATACTCGAGAAGCTGGAAGCCGAACGCCGCTCAGTTGCAGTAGAGGCGCAGTTGCGCGCTGAACAGGAAAAACGAATTCGAGAAGAGATCGAGATGTTTCGCAGACTGGAAGAAGAGGAGCGCCCGCGCATTGAGGAAGCAACTCTGCAACTAGCCCAAGCCGAAGCGCGCATGCACGAGCGAAGAGATCAATTGCGCCAACAGTCGGAAGCCGCCGAATCAGTGACCATGGCCGGCGAGTCTGACGTTACCCCGGCTGCAGAAGCCAGACCGATCGCCTGGGGCACAATGAGCAACGAGACAGCGGCTCGTATCTCGTTCGACCAGGCAAACAGAGCCTTTGCTGCATCCCATGCGAAAGGTTCAGCGCCCGTTGAAATAAATGTTATAGATGCAGATCTCGCGGTTGCGGATGAGGTTGAGTCGGCAGCGGTAACGCCCGCGATCTCTAATTTTCTCAACAGCGTCGATCCCTACAAACGCGCTGCGGCAGTAGCAGAGTTAGCACGGTTAGGTTCGCCTGACGCGTTCAGCCGCATCACCGATTGTTTTGACGATCACTCGCTGCACGTTCGCAACGCCGCGGCCCGCGCGCTGCGGAATCTTGAACCTGCACGCTCAGTCGACTTGTTTAATCGAGCCCTCGAGAACGCATCTGCTGAGCGACGCCGAAACATCGGGGCGGCCATTTCTGCCTCAGGGCTGGCCGATGAGGCGATCAAGAATCTCGGCAGCGAGAACAGGGAAGACACGTACAACGCTTTGTCTATCCTGTTTGTGATGGCCAAGACCGGCGAGGTGTCACCGTTAGTGCAGGCGCTCAAGGAGCACGGGACGGACGACATCGGCAAGGCAGTTTCCAAGCTTCTCAGCTTGAGCGGTTACAACAGCGGCGCCCAAACTGCGGGCGGCACTACTTAACCATAGCGGCATCGACTCTTAGCCTGCTCCGCAGGCTGAGCTCGAATTCTCTCCCGCATACTTTCTCTGCAAGTCACTTCAGACGAAGTTCAATGATCGCAATGCCGCCGGGAGCAAGTGAAACTGCAACGCTGCTCTGTCCGTCCGTATTTTTGACTTCGAATTGTTTGTCGCTTGTCCAATCAACCGCCTTTCCAATTCTCTGACCAGCCACGCTGATTGTTGCATTGACGTGAGCTTTACGATCAACTTGCGCAAGTCCCTGCTGAGGTTTGAAGACACCCTTGTTGTTGAATAGCGTGACCACCCAACCATTTTCATTTCGGTTGAGCAGGTACTCCACTTCTCCCGAAACCTTGATCGGAGCAGCGTCGGCAAAAACATGCGCGAGCAGGTGCGCCGCAAAAGTCGTTATTCGATCATCTTCCCCGAGCAAGTCAGCCACCGTTGCCAAGACCACGGTACCTTTGCCGACCTTGTTAATTGTCACCAACGGATCACCAGAGCCGGTGCTCATTAATGTCCGCGCGCCGTTTAGTTCGACTTTTTCATAACGAAATATCTGGCCGTGTAAGTCCTGATCAGCTTCACCGGGCGAAAGACAGCGTGCATTGTGAGCCTCGCCGGTGACGCCAGTCATGCGTACGCCCAGCAACTCTGCCGGAACATTTTTGATTTGTGCCGAGTTGAGCACAAGTGTGCCACCTGATCTAACATACGCCGTTAGCCTTTGAATCCACTGCGGGGACAAATCAACCTGGCCACCAACTACGATCGCGCGATACGGATCGAGCGGATAAACAGCGACTGCCGATCCTGATGCGACATCCGGACGTTGGACCTTGGACATTGGACCTTGGACAGTGTCGGAAGCAACCAGCACATCGAAGATGTCGCCAAAGATGCCGTTGACAAAAGCCTGGCGGTCGCCCGTTGCCGGTTCGCCCTCTACGACCAGCCCCGGGTAATACGCAACGCCGAACAATTCACGCAACGCGCGGTCGCTGCGGCTGATTTGCGAAACACCGAATGGCCATTGAGGGTAATCCGTCATGTCCCAGCCATGCGCCGGATCGAGTAGCACTGCAATCGGCGTATACGGCGTGCCACGATCAGGATGTTTTTCCGCGAAGCGCATGAATTCGTCGGTGATGCGACCGAGCGGATTCAACTGAAACTCGTGGTCGCCGGGACCAGGTTTGAAGAATTGATCGAACCCCTGTTCGAGATAAATTCCAGAGGCGCCCGACATGTAATAAAAGTAATAGCCCTTCCGATACCATGAAAGCGACGGCCCCATGGTTGCGCCGTAACGCGAATGAAAGAAATTGTCGGGCCCGGCGAAGTTTTGCTGTTTTGTAAAAGTGGTTGCGGTGTCACCGAAGTTAGCGGCGTGGTAGTAAAGAAAGTTTCCGCCATATTGCCGTGCCGCGCCGCGGGTGAAAGCGGTGCGCATCGCGAACATCGGCTGTACCGCCGCAGTCTCAATCCCCAGCAACCGCACGCCCCACTCAGTCAGTGCGTGTGCGAAGGAAGTGCTTGAAGTTGACTGCGCCGGAATAAGTTTGTCCCACATGGCACCGGTATCGGTATGAAAAATTCCGGCCCACTTTCGGGCGATAGCATCGGTGTAGAAAACGCGGTGCGCCTCGAGTAACTCTCGACGCGACATTGAGGTGGAAATCTTCAATTGAGCTGGCGCCTCATCCCAAACGTAGCCGACGCTTTCGCCCGACATCCAACCGATAAACTGATTTTTCAATTCGCCAGTCAACAGCTTCCAGGCAGCTAGTCCATCTTCCGGCGACAGCGCAGCCGATCCGTAATTAATCAGGATGGCGAAAGGAGTTTTTGTCTCGCGCAGGAAGCGCAGAAATGGGCTGCCTTCCTTCAAGTATTCGGGCAAGTTATTGATGTAGACCACCGGCACAACAAATTTGGAACCGAAAAGCGGAACATCTCGCACGCCTTTGTACTTCGCGACGAACTCTTCAATCGGCTCTGCGTTGAACGGATAAAGCGGACGTTCCGCGGCGGGTTTGTCGTAAAGCTTCCAGAATTCCGGACTGATGTTCCAGGGCATGATGAAGTCGCGGCCGGCGATCGCCGGGCGCTGCCAGGCAGAGGGAACTAAGGAACCTGCAGCAGCGGCCGGTTGAATCAACGGCGCAAGCGGTGCGCGCGTAGCTGACCACTGACGGAGATATCGCATTGCAGGAAAGTCCGGCTTGCGGCGTCCCTCGGGAACAAAGGCGAGATCATTTGTCAGGAGCACACAGTCGATATGGCGCCGCGCATCGGCCGGCTTTTCAATCTCAATCGATACACGAGCCGGACCCTTCGCGAGGTCCGTATCCGCCGCGTCCCACGCAAAGGCCCAACCCCAGTACATGCTGACTTCATCGTGAGGATCGATCACGTCTTTTGCGCCAAACTCATGACGAAAGACTTCACCTTTGCCCTGAGTAATCCGAATGAGGAACGTCTCAGTCTTGCTGGCCCAATCGGCATAGCGGACCCAAATTTTGTAATTGCCACCTCGGGGTATTTCCAGTTCCTGGTAGATTTTTCCAGTCGACTCATCGGCGCTCGCAGCGGCGGAGTTCCACTCACTCTCCCCGCCTTGCGACCATTCGGCGGATACTCCCGGACCGTTGATGCCCCACCCCGGCGCCTTGGCCCGCGGAAGGTTCAGCCACGATGGGTTCTGAATCGGCTCGCCAGTCGGCTTGGTACCGAAGCCGCGCATGTTTTCTGCCTCATACCAGAGATATTCCAATGAGTTTGGTTGAACGACTGGTGTTAGTTGTGCCAGCGAGGAGGAATGGAAGAAGCTAATGAAGGACAACGCCAAAGATAAGATGATGGCAAGTTTCATTCGCGAGCGATTATGAACGAGAAAGCGGGGCCGAGCCCGCCTTCCCGACCATGAGCTGATCCCGAGTTTGATGTTTAATGATGCTTGAAAGGCTTTCAACGTGGGATTGACGCAACAAGCCGGGTAATCTCTAGGTTGGGAAGGTGGGCTTGCCCCGCTCTTAACTACCCGAGAGCTTCCAGGCATTCCGCGAGCGTTCGCTGCCGGCAGGTAAACATCGGCGTGTCGCGCAATGTGTACGAACTTGCTTTTGTCTCTCTTAGCTCCTGCACCAGGTCGAGAAAGTCCGCCGGATTATCAGTCTCAAACGCAACCACAAATTCCTGATCGTCCAAACCAAAAGAATAGGTCGTGTGAAGTTTGACCGAGCGATACTTACTGCCAATGCGAATGTGTTCGTCCATCATCTCCTGGCGCTGGTCGGCGGTGCGCGAATACCACTCGCGCGTCTTCACGAAAGGATAAACGAACAGATAGTCTGACTTGCCGGGAACAATGTGCAGACGATCTTCTACGTGCTCGGGATTGTCTTTGTCGATATACATCGATCGCTTCGTCATGGAGAGAAACGATTGCGCCGGCTCGAGATATTTCGCCATCTCGGTATGGTTGAGGCGGGAGGTCATCTCCTGAATCGGATCCAGCTCCTTGCCGATGCGCCAGATCATGAAATCGACGTTGGTGCGCAAGCCAATTGTTGAATAACTATGAATCAACAGCTGCTTGCGAAATTCATCTACCGCGTTGACGAACCCTTCCTTACACCGCTGCTTGTCGCCGTTCGGGATCGTGCGCCACTCAGGTCGTGCGTGATAAAAGGTGAAGTTAACAAATTGGCGAGGCAGCTTAGCTTTGTGCTCTTCGAGTTCAATACAATTCGGGGCTAAACGGAGTGCGCCTCGCGGTCCATTGCCAGCTTCGTTATCCGTAGTCATTTTGCAGTAACCTCTGAAACCTTGAAGAGAACTTGCTGAGAATAACAACAAGCGATGACTTGTTGACGGGCGCAAGTATTCTGCCTAGTCTCCGGGTCGATTGCAACCGAGCAGGAAGACCGGAGAGTGTGATTGGCAACGACGCGCGCCTAACCAGAGTGTGGCCGCGGATTTACGCGGATGAAGGCGGATCTGCAGAGAAGATAACCATTAATTTCAGATCCATATTTTGATCCGGGTGCATCCGCGGCTAATTAAGAAATTTTCTCGGCTCGACGAGCTAATCAAAAGATGATTCGGTGACGATCGAACTAGTGCGTGTGATTCACTATAGCGCGTGATGCTATACTCCGCCTCACCCCAACAAAAAATAAGCTGGAGAGTCTTGATGAAGCTTTGGATCTTTGTGTTCGCAGTGTCGGCGTTACTTGTCGCTGGTGGTTGTCAATCGGGGAATTCGAATGTCAACACTGCGTCATCGGCAAGCGCCAGTCCCGCAGCGACGGCGACGCCCGACGAATTCGCCTTTGCTCGCGCAAACTATGCCCGGGATTGTGCCGCTTGCCATGGCGACGAAGGCAAGGGTGGCGTCGTTAAAACAACCGAAGGCACTAAACTAAAAGTCCCGAGCTTGATTGCAGGCCACGCCCTCAAACATCTGGATGAAGATTACGTCGATCAAATTGAGAACGGCGGGGATGGTATGCCCAAGTTCAAGGACAAACTGACGGCGGATGAGATTAACGCGCTGGTGCGCTTCATTCGCCACGAATTCCAGGGGAGACAGTGAAAAGTGAAAGGTGAAACAGTGAAAAGTGGTGAAAAGTGAAAAGTCAGAACCGCCGATAGTCTGCACGATTTACTATTCACTTTTCACCATTTACTATTCACTGTCTTTTCCGCACCCGTAGCTCAGTTGGATAGAGCGTCTGACTTCGGATCAGAAGGTCGCAGGTTCGAGCCCTGCCGGGTGCACCATCCAGAATATTCATGCTTTAGCAGCCTCGCTCGCCGCTGCTTTCCGTTTTTCGATCGGCACGTAGTCACGTGTGCGCGCGCCTAAATAAATCTGCCGCGGGCGGGCGATTTTTTGCTCGGGATCCTCGAGTAGTTCAACCCACTGCGCCAGCCAGCCTGACGTCCCCGGGATCGCAAACAGCACCGGAAACATGTCCACCGGAAAACGCATTGCCTGATAAATAATCCCGGAGTAGAAGTCGACGTTTGGATAGAGGCGGCGCTTGATGAAGTAGTCGTCTTCCAGCGCAATCCGTTCCAACTCCAGTGCCAGCTCCAGCAAGGGATCTTTGCCGGTAACTTCAAACACCTCGTCGGCAACCTGTTTGATAATGCGCGCGCGCGGATCGTAATTTTTGTAGACGCGATGCCCGAAGCCCATCAGTCGAAACTCACCCGCTTTCACACGCTTGATGTATTCGGGAACTTTATCGACCGACCCAATCTCCCTCAACATGCGCAGCACCATCTCGTTTGCGCCGCCGTGAAGCGGACCGTAAAGCGCCGCCGCCGCGCCCGCCAACGACGAAAACGGATCGGTGTGCGCGCTGCCGATACTTCGCATGGCGTTGGTGCTGCAATTCTGTTCGTGGTCGGCGTGAAGTATGAAGAGCACGCTCAACGCGCGTTCAAGCACCGGGTTGGGCTGGTATTTCAACTCCGTAGTCTTGAACATCATGTTGAGGAAGTTGCCTTCATAACTGAGATCGTTATCGGGATAGGCGTACCTCATCCCAATGCGATGTCGGTAGGCAAAGGCAGCGATCGTCGGAACCTTTGCGATCAGGCGGTAAATCTGTTTTCGTCTGCATTCCACTTCAAAGATTTCCTTCGCGTCGGGATAAAACGTCGAGAGTGCGCCGAGGGTTGCTTCAAACATCCCCATCGGATGCGCGTTGTAATGAAAGCCGTCGATGACCTTCTTGATGCTCTCGTTGATGAAGGTGTGATAAGTGATGTTGTGCGTCCAGGCCTTTAACTCAGCTCCAGTCGGCAGCTCACCATTGAGCAGGAGATAAGCAACTTCGAGATAACTACTCTTCTCAGCCAGCTGATCGATGGGATAGCCGCGATATTCAAGAATGCCCTTGTCGCCGTCTATAAAAGTGATGCGGCTCTTGCAGGACGCCGTGTTCATAAACGCGGGATCGTAAGTCATCAAACCAAAATCTTCTTCCGACGTTTTGATCTGGCGCAGGTCCATCGCTTTGATAGTGTCGTTCTCGATTGACACTTCATATTGTTTTCCCGTGCGATTGTCGGTGATGGTTAAAGTGTTCGCACCCATGGCGTGTCTTCTCCGGAGTTATTAATTGTTTTGGATTGCAAGGCAGATTAACGCTCGCTGAGAAACTAATCAAATTCTCGGTAGCGAAGTTCTGCGTTTTCCTAATTCTGAAGAGATTGGCAGCGCGATCCCTGCTTCGTGCCGTAGGCACGAGATGTTTATAGCCATCGCCGTTCTTAAGGGCCTTCCTTCGTCAGAGCGAGAAACTCGCTCTGACGAAGGAAGAATCTTACAAAATGCTCGTGACTATAAACATTGGGCTCCTAACGGAGCCTTCGTTATTTCCTACTGAATTCTTTCAGCGGCTGGCCGGTAAGAGTTAACGGAAAATGAAAGGCCAGTGACCGTCGATTCCGGCGGGCCACTGGCTATGTGTTGACTTACGCTCGTGAACGTAATAGCGAGCGTCTATTGCTTCGCTTGCTTGATCTCGCGCTCGGCCTGCTTCTTCGCTGCGTCTGCTTGCTGCGAACTCAAACC
>DASZDU010000491.1:0-2594 GCA_035941655.1 Pyrinomonadaceae bacterium
ACAGGAAGTTACTTTGCCACACAGATTAATCAATAACCGTCCTACCGTTGAGTTGAAGCGGCGGCGCGAAATAAAGCACCCTTCGCCTAATCAGTCTAGCTGAGAAAGATCCCATGCATCAGGAACTTAATGAGGTCGCGAACCTTCACCGAGCCACGATAATTCTTTCATTGGATGTGGTCAACATTTTGCCACGACCTACGTCCAATTCCATGGATTTGAAGAGCCACAGCAACGCGCGAAATCTTTTCACTCTGGATGCTGGTTTCTCCATAGTCACAGTCATCTTACCTCGAGTATTCGCGTCTGAAGGCCCGTCCTAATAGAACGTCGGCGATTGCTGAAGAGATAGGCAGCCCTGGAGAGTCTTCAAGCCAGAAAAACTCACCAACCGGATTTATTTCCAGGAACACATATCGACCTTCCGGCGTGAGAATGAAATCAATTGCGCCGTAATTCAGGGCGAAATAGTCCATCAATTCGAGCAGTTGTTGCTCAACGTTGCGTGGCAAGTCAAATCGCTGCCAGTTTTTCAAGAGCGCGACGCCATCTTTGCGCCAGTCGTATTGCGCTTGCGCAGAAACTTGAGAATCAATTGAGGCCGTGAACACTCGATCGCCCACCACGGTCGTACGTAATTCCAGCGCCTTCGGCAGCTGCTCTTGAAAAGTCATCGGACAGAGACTGAGTCCATTGAGGTCTTCCAAATCTGCGCGGCTGACCGGGTTGGTGAAAACAACCTTCTCTAAGCCTTCTTCATAGACGGCAAATGATGAAAGCATTTTCGTGACTATTCCGCCTTCGCAGTCTTGCGCAAATGCGCGCACGGCGTCCGCGTCGTTCGTTATCAGCGTACGGGGAGTGTCCATGCCTAGTTCTCGGGCCACTTGAAGCTGTATCTGCTTATGCTCGGCTCGGCGAATTACCGGTTCGGGATCCATGCGAAAAGCTTTAAGGCTTTCCAGCATCCCTTTCACGGTGCGGCTGGATTCGTCGATCGAGGCCATCCGCAATTGCATATCGACGTTCCTCGGGATTCGCCCGCCAATTTCGAGTCGGCGATGCCAGATGGCGGTGACCTCATGTAGATCCAGTTCACCGTGGGAGGATATTAGCTGAAGCTTTTCAGAGCTTTCCAGATACTGCGCGATCAGCCGCACTTCGGTAGGAAATTTGTCGGTATCAAAACGGAATGCGCGGCCTCCCTGGCGTTCGATTGCCGCCATGACCGAATCGACGCATTGATTGTCCAGGCTCCGCGTGATTATGAGGACCGTCATGTCTGACCTCCTTCAACCAGGAGGGCATCAGCGATTGCTTCGGAGATCGGGTAATCAAGATCGCGCTCCAACATTCCCCATTCTCCACCCGAATTGACTTCGAGAAAGACATGTTCGCCTCCGGGCGTGCGAATCAAATCAATGGCGCCGTAGACCAAACCCAACTTCGACATCAACGCCCTAAGTTTCGCGGACACCTCGACAGGCACTTCATCGCGCTGCCACTTCACCTCCTCAGGCGACGAGAGCCGCCAATCCACTTTGCCGTCTTTAGATCCGCTCGCGTCAATTGCGCCGACAAACACACTGCCGTTTACAAAAGCGATGCGCAGTTCGCAGGCTTTCGGAATCTGCTCCTGAAAAACCATGGGACTGTGGCGCAGCATATTTCCATCGGCCACATCCCGGCTGGTTACCTCGCTGGTGTGGACGAATGCACTCGGAGCACCCATGCTGACTGAGATCGGCGTGAGAAGCTTGGCCACCATCTTTTTGTTTACTTCTCGAAAAAAGGTTTTCATTTGGGCGGGATCATTTGTCATGAGCGTCCGCGGCGCCAGCAGCCCAACCTCCTGCGCCGCGCGCAGTTGCCACAATTTGTTTTCGGCTTGACGATCACTGCGTGGCTCATTAACCCATCGCGCGAAATTGAGGCCGTTGAGAAATGATTCCAGGGCAGCCATCGACTCGCGCATGCACATGCCATAGAAATTCGGGTCGAGATCCTCAGCCAGATGTGGCAACCAGATCTTTCGCGCCCAAACTGCCCGAACCGCACTTGAATCGAGGATCCTTGCGCCGTCTTTAATCAAATGGGTGACGGCGCCGCCGGCGAACTTGGCAACTAGTTTTATTTTTTCAGGAAAACGATCGGTGTTGAAGCGAAAAGTTTTCACACCTCGGCGAACAAGAGCAGCGGCGACTCGATCAACCGTGAAGTAGTCCCCACTGTGCGTCAGCATTAACACCGTATCGCCTGTTGACCGGATTACCATCTTGGTCTTCGGGATGGCGCAGCAGCGCATTCGTTTCAAAGAGATAAGGACACCGCGACAGGTGTCCTTATTCATGTTGCACGAGGTGAGCTCTTCCTATTTTGCCTTGAGTTTACTTTTCTTGAGTGTAAAGGTTCCTGCCTTGGCCGTGACATTCCCCTTCGGCACCTGTGCCTTGGAAGTGTATTCAGCGTTGTAGACGTATTCGTCGCGATCAGAAGGGTATTTGAGTGTCATTAGCTTCGCATCCAGATACTTTTCAGGGATGTCGGCCAGGGTTTTGTAGTAGGGATGATAGAGAAGCTCATCACTGTCCGAG